>JBMNSS010000080.1:0-12024 GCA_050945315.1 Limnochordia bacterium
CATCAACCCGCGATTTGTCGAAGCTATGCTCAATCTGGCGGATACGGCTCGTGGTGAGAACGAATGGATGGAGTCGAAGGCGTGCGAGCTTCTTAACGACGCGGTCCCAACCGATGGCGGATGGTGGATGCCAAGGGGTCTCGTCGAAGACCAGCCGTTGGGATTGCGGCGTCGTGCTCTGCGCGCTCTTTTGCGGCGATTCGACACGGGAAGTGAACCGGATTTTGATCATATAGAGAGTATAGAGGAGATGCTGACGCGTGGCCAAACGGGAGCCCGCGCATCTTTGCCGCACAGCATCGTAGTCTGGATGGAAAAAGAAGGATTCTGGGTAGGACCTGAAGCCCCCGTTGTCGAATTTGAAAATGTTGTTCCCGTGCCGGGCCGCGTTAGACTTCCGAGTTCTGATCTGTGCCTTGTGGCGCATGTTCGGGCAGGAGGGCTTGACTCGGTGAGCGAATTGAGTCACTGCAGCACCCAGAGTGAACGCCCATGGCACCCTGAGCGTAGAAATGTCGTTCTGGATTGGGAACAAGTCGCAGGACGGATGCGGGTCCGCAATTGGCATCCGGGTGATCGCTATCGCCCTCTGGGTATGCACGGGGAGAAAAAGCTGCAAGATATGTTCGTAGATGAGGGGGTTCCTCAGCGCTGGCGCCGTCGGCTGCCTGTTGTGGTTGATGATCAAGGGATCCTTTGGGTTCCAGGAGCAAGACCGGCCGACAGGGTCAAGGTCACTTCTGCGACCAGAACGCTTGTTGCGTTGAGCGTATGCAAAGGCGATGCATAGCCACAAAGAGGTAAGACTATGCTCACTTTATTACCTGTGTTATAATGAAGCTCATAAGCTTACCGGATCACACGTTCTTTTTCTACTGTCGACGCCTGTCAGGGTGGATCATCCGCCCTTTTTGTGTGCTACTCGAGGGGAGGGCGCGTCTTGAATAAGTTTCTCAGGGGCATCAGTCTCTACTTGCTGATCGCCGTTTTAGCAGTCTCCATCGTGAGTAGCCTGTATTCGCCGCAAGAGCCAACAACATCCATCAGCTACAGTGATTTTATACGTCTGCTTGATCAGGGGCAAGTCGCGAAAGTGCGTCTCATCGGCGAACAGGCTCTGGAGGGTGTGCTTAAAGATGGTAACAGATTCTCTACGTATGTACCGGCAGGTACCATAAATCTGGGGGATCGGCTTACCGCCGCCGGGATAGATGTGGATGCTCAACCACCTCCGCCTACGCCATGGTGGGTAGCCTTGTTGCCGAATCTCATCACCTTGGTTCTTTTCGTCGCCATCTGGCTTTTCATTCTTAACCAGATGCAAGGCAGCAACAACAGAGCCATGTCTTTTGGGAAGAGCCGAGCGAAACTGCACACCGAAGACAAACCCAAGGTGCGTTTTGATGACGTAGCCGGGGTAGATGAAGCCAAGCAGGAGCTGGCTGAGGTAGTTGAGTTTTTGAAGCACCCCAAAAAGTTCGTGGAATTGGGAGCGAAAATCCCTAAAGGCGTTCTGCTCATGGGGCCTCCGGGCACCGGAAAGACCTTGTTGGGCAGGGCGGTGGCCGGCGAGGCGGGGGTTCCCTTCTTTTCCATATCCGGATCGGACTTCGTTGAGATGTTCGTAGGGGTCGGAGCATCGCGCGTCCGTGATCTGTTTGAGACCGCCAAGAAGAACAGCCCATGTATCATTTTCATCGACGAACTTGATGCAGTGGGCCGACAGCGCGGAGCCGGTTTGGGCGGCGGTCACGATGAGCGCGAGCAGACACTCAACCAGCTTCTGGTTGAGTTGGACGGTTTCGAATCCAGCAGCGGCATTATCGTTATGGCGGCCACCAACAGACCCGATGTCCTGGACCCGGCTCTATTGCGTCCCGGACGTTTCGATCGCAAGATCATCGTCGATCGTCCGGATGTCTCCGGTCGAGAGGCAATCCTCAAGATTCACGCCCGCAACAAGCCTTTAGCGGACGATGTGGATTTGGACGTAGTGGCCAAGAGCACGCCGGGATTCTCGGGGGCTGATTTGGAGAACGTGCTCAACGAAGCGGCGATTTTGGCCGCCCGGCGGAACAGAAGAGTCATCACCATGGATGAGATGGAAGAGGCGGTTGATCGAGTCATCATGGGCCCCGAGCGAAAGAGCCGCCGGGTGACCGAAAAAGACAAGGAAGTCTTCGCCTTCCATGAGGCGGGACATGCGGTCGTCGCCTACCTTCTTCCCAACAGCGATCCGGTGCATAAAGTGACCATCGTCGGTCGCGGTTTTGCAGGCGGCTACACGATGACCTTACCCGAAGAAGAAAGAGTCGTACAAACTCGGGCTGAGATGATCGATGTCTTGACTGATATGCTCGGTGGTCGGGCGGCCGAAGAGATCGCCTTTGACAAGGATGAGATCACCACCGGAGCTCAAAACGATTTGGAGCGCGTCACCAAGCTGGCTCGCAGGATGGTAACGGAATGGGGTATGAGTGACCGTCTCGGACCGATCACATACGGTCAACCACATGAGGAACAGATCTTTCTCGGACGCGATATTTCGCGCCAGCGCAACTACAGCGAAGAGGTGGCCGCAGCGATAGACGGGGAAGTGCGTAAACTGGTTGATGAGGCCTATGAGCGGGCTCTGAGTCTCCTGCGCGCCAACTGGGACAGGGTTGTCGCTGTGGTTGAAGCGCTGAGGGAGAAAGAGACGCTTAACCGTGATGAGTTTGAGCGGATTATGGAGTCTACTCCCGAGACGTCCGCTGCCGCCATTGAGCCGGCCGACGCCGAAAAGAACACTTCACAGGAGCTTCCGCAACCGGCTCGAGCCGCGGTTGAGGTCAACAAAGAAGCAAAATCCGAGAAGCAGCCGTCCAAGACGGCTAAGCCGGCCGTCGGTTTGGAGTAAGAAGCCATGGGGCATGAAGCGTCGGATCGAGTCAGTCTGCGCGGGATGGTTTTTTACGGCACCCACGGCGTCTATGAGGAAGAAGCGCGTCTGGGCCAGCGATTTGAACTTGATGTTGATCTGTATGCCGACATCGATCGCGCGGGCCGGAGTGATCAGCTGGAAGACGCCATCAACTATGGCGATGTGTATCGGCATGTGCGCAGTGTAGTTCAGGGACGGCGCTTTCAGCTGATCGAAGCGTTGGCCACTGAAGTCGCTCGGAGGCTGCTTCAGGAGTATCCGACCCTGGAGGCGGTTACGGTACGGGTGCGCAAGCCTCACGCTCCGATCGATGGCGTGCTGGACACCGTGGAGATCGAGATCTATCGCAGGCGGTCATGGTTGGCCGCCTCAAAGTAGGGGAGCTGCCTATGCGGCCCTGGGATACAACTAACGCGGAAAGAGCACGTGGTGAGATTCTCGATGCTTTGCGAGATTCCGCGGAGGCGGTGTCGGGACAAGCTCTCAGTCGACAGCTGGGAATCGGGCGCAACTCGGTTTGGAAGCATGTGCAGGCCTTGCGGCAGATGGGCTATGGAATAGAAGGCCGAACGCGTCAGGGATATCGCTTGCTGTCGGTTCCGGACACGCCTTATCCGTATGAGATCACTCACGGGCTGGAGACCCATACGCTCGGGCGCTACGCGATCCACCTTCCGGTGACGGGTTCCACGAACGATGTGCTTCGTGACCTGGCCAAACAAGGGGCTCCGGAAGGTCTCGTAGTGGTGGCCGACAGCCAGGTTTCGGGTAGAGGCCGACGCGGTCGAGTGTGGGAGTCTCCCGTCGGAGGCGGCTTGTGGGTATCCGTCCTGATGCGACCGAAGCTCATGACGGCTCAGGCGCCGCTGTTGACTCTGTTGGCAGCGGTCGCCGTGGCGATGACCATCCGAAAGCGAACGGGACTGGATGCGCTGGTTAAATGGCCCAACGATGTAACCATTGGCGGACGCAAGGTCTGTGGAATCCTGGTCGAGATGTCTGCCGAGGCGGAAGTGATTCATCACCTGATCATCGGTATCGGCGTGAACGTGAATTTGCGAAGAGAGCAGTTGCCCGAAGAGCTAGGATCCTCAGCAACCTCCGTCTTGGAAGAGTACGGTACCGGTGTCTCGCGCGTGGAGCTTTTGCGTTCAATCCTGCATGAACTAGAGTCTCGTTATGATGTATTGTTGGAGGAAGGGCCACAGACCTTGCTCGAGGAGAAACGGGCGTTGTCAGCGGTGTTGGGAAGAGAGATTGACGTGATTACAGACTCCCAACGTCTGCGTGGTTTGGCCGTCAGTGTCGAAGATGACGGTGCGTTGCGGGTGCGCCTGGCGGACGGCCAAGAGCAGTTGTTCTATGCCGGAGAGGTGTCAGTGCGCGGATGAAGCCTCCTCGATGAAAGGCGAGTGGGATCTTTTTTATCCGATTGTCACCCATTTATGGATAGGTGAGAGACATTTCGGAGGGATACGTGTGTCACAGACCCCGTTTGAGAGACTTGAGCAAGTGCGGGAACTGACGCGTACAGCATTGCTGGCTTCGTTGACCGCAGTGGGAGCTTGGCTGGCTTTTCCGCTCCCCCTGAGCCCGGTACCCTTGACTCTTCAAGTAGTGTTCATGCTCATGTCAGGGATGCTTCTGGGTGGACGGCAGGGGGCGACCAGTCAGATCTTGTATCTCGCTATGGGAGCCTTGGGTCTTCCGGTCTTCTCACGCGGAGCCGGCGGTCTGGGAGTCTTGCTCGGTCCGACGGGGGGTTATCTGGCAGGCTTTGTCCCTGCGGCATGGATTTGCGGGACCCTTGCTTGGCAGGTTCACCGGATCACCCGGGAGGGACACTTGTTAAGGGCATGCGGATATGCAGGGGCGGGTCTTTTCGGTGTCGCTTTCTTGCACGCCGTGGGCGTTACACGACTTGCATCTGTGCTACATATAGGATGGGGCGACGCTTTTGTAGTGGGCTCTTTGCCCTTTATCCTCCCGGATGCTCTGAAGGCCGTCTTGGCCGCATCCCTGGTGGTCGGGCTGGAAAAACGCGGTGTGGGGCAGAATCTGAGATGGCAGGGGGAATGAGGCGACATGCTTACTGTGATCGGCGGAGGTTTGGCAGGCACTGAGGCAGCCTGGCAGGCGGCCAATCAGGGTGTCGACGTAGTTATCTATGAGATGCGACCTGTGGAATCAACTCCGGCTCATGCGACTGCGCAATTGGCTGAGTTGGTTTGCAGCAATTCTCTGGGAGGCAACTTCCTAACCAGTGCTTCCGGCTTGTTGAAGGAAGAGATGAGGCGTCTGGGCTCCTTGCTGATGACGGTAGCCGATGAGACAGCAGTACCTGCGGGTGGCGCACTGGCTGTTGACAGGAACGCCTTTTCCGGACTGGTCAGTGAACGGATCGCGGCGCACCCGCGCATCACCGTAGTGCGGGAGCCCGTGAACACTATCCCTGAGGGTCTTTGCATCATAGCCACCGGACCTTTGACGTCTTCTAAGCTCGCCGAAGAGATTCAGCGTCTCACGGGTGCTCACGATCTGTACTTCTACGACGCGGCAGCGCCGATCGTCACCTCGGAGAGTCTGGACAATGACAGAGGTTTTTGGGCCGGACGCTACGGCAAGGGCGGTGACGACTATTTCAACTGCCCGATGACCAAAGAGGAGTACCTGCGTTTCTGGGAAGCTTTGGTCCATGCTGAACGCCATGAAGGACACATAGACGAGCCTCTGCGCTTTTTTGAGGGGTGCATGCCCATTGAGGAGCTGGCGAGCAGGGGAGTGGACACCCTACGCTTCGGCCCACTGCGCCCGGTCGGTTTGGTTGATCCGGCTACCGACTGGCGGCCCTATGCTGTTGTCCAGTTGCGCAAAGAGAACAGAGAAGGAAGTCTGCTCAACCTGGTCGGTTTTCAGACCCGCCTCAAATGGGGCGAACAGCGACGCGTCTTTCGAATGATACCCGCTTTGGCGAATGCGGAATTCGTGCGCTATGGCGTGATGCACCGGAACACTTTTCTCAACGCACCCCGGGTATTGCGACCCACGTATCAGTGGCGCCAGCGTGATACTCTGTTTTTTGCCGGACAGATCACCGGCGTGGAAGGCTATGTGGAGTCAGCAGGTTCGGGATTGATCGCCGGCCGCAATGCGGCGCTGCTAGCTAAGGGCAAGAGCCCCCAAACGCTACCCCCGGAGACTATGCTCGGTGCCTTGGTTGAGTATATCACCAGTGCTGATCCCAGACACTTTCAGCCCATGAACGCCAACTTCGGTCTGTTACCGCCTGGCATTACCGTCAAGGATCGGGCTCAACGTAAGCAGCTCCTGGCGGAAAGAGCGTTGAAGGCCCTGGAACTATGGCTAAAGTAGCCGTGAATGCTACCACACCGTGGCTCCGCCTTCGACGGGCAGGATAGCGCCGGTTATAAATGATGCCTCCGGCGATGCCAGAAAGACCGCAGCCGCGGCTATATCATCGGGTGTGGCCACTCTTCCCAGGGGATGCCTGGCGATGATATCCTCCCATAGCGGTGAGCTCTTCATCAAATCGGCGGTCATGGGTGTCATTACCCACCCCGGAGCGATGGCATTGACCCGGATGCCTTTCGGGGCGTAGCTGATGGCCATGGCTCGTGTTAGTGCGATGACCCCGCCTTTGCTGGCCACATAGGCGTGCGTATCGTGGGGGGGACGGGGACCGATCAGTGCGTCGTCCGACGCAATATGCAGAATACTGCCGCCTTGTTCGGTGACGACGGGCAGGAAGTACTTGCAGGTGAGAAAGACCACCGTCAAATTGGAAGCCAAGACACGATGCCAAGTCTCCGTGGGACAGACATCGACAGGACCGTCTCCCAAGGGTCTGCCGCTGATTCCCGCACTGTTGACAAGAATATCAACCGTGTCCCATTGATGGGTGATACTCCGAAAGGCACCTTCGACTTGTGGCGGCTGGGTCAGATCGGCCCGCAGACAGAACACAGGCTTAAACTCCGCCTGAAGCTTATCCAGGCCCTCCTGATCGATGTCGATAGCCGCCACCTCAGCCCCGGCGGCCACGAAGTGACGGACAATTGCCGAACCGATGCCTCCGGCGCCACCTGTCACCAGAGCCTTCAGTCCGGCTAAGCGCCCCTCAGGACCCGATGGTGTCATCTGTTTCAGCTCCCTTTTTGAGGTCTCGAAATCCACTATACCAGAAAGCACCCACTGCAGACTACAACTTGATGCGGGGGTGGCAACGTTGGGTAGAAAAGATGGAGAAGCCTGCCAGTCTGGTGGTACAATGGAGGCAAATATCCTCAACGTTGAGAGGCGAGATAATGAATCTGGATATGGAAAGACTGCCGTTTCAAAACGGGGAGCGTATTCTTTTTCAGGGTGACAGCATTACCGATGTAGGCCGTCGGCGCAACGTAATGTATGATCTGGGAAGTGGCTACGTTACCATGATTCGCGGCCTGATCTCGGCGTTGCGGCCTGACTTGAACGTGGAGATCCTCAACAGAGGGAATTCAGGGGACCGTACGCCGGAGCTCTTGCAGCGATGGCAGCAAGACTGCCTTGAATTGCAGCCCGACTGGCTTTCGATATACATAGGCGTCAATGATGTATGGCGCAAACGGACCGAGAGACAGGGAGGGCAAAGACACGTACCGCTTTCAGAGTACGTGGTGAATTATCGTCTCTTGCTCGACCAAGCCCGGGACGCTGGTATCCGGCATCTTGTGCTGGTCTCTCCGACCTTCATTGACAAGTATGCGAACAGCGACCTCAATGAGTTGCTGGGTGAGTATGATCAGGCCGTGCAGGGACTGGCCAAAGAGTACGGAGCGTTATACGTGCCCTTGCGCCAACGTCTGCGGGAAGTGTTGCAGCGCACTCCTGAGATTGAGTGGCTTGGTGACGGCTGCCATCCCACACCCGCCGGCCATGCCTTCATCGCTGCTACATGGCTGGAGACGGTGATCAAGGGCTGAAGAGGGTAGTAGGGCGCTCATCCACGGTGTGTCACTACATAGTGATGCCCCACTGCTGGACACACTGTGGATGAGGTGATCTAAGTTGCTTCGACGTGCGTCCGGGGTCGTGCTGTTGACCGTGATTCTTGTACTGTGTTGTCTGTCGGGCGTGGACCCAAGAGCCCGGGCGACCCTCTATTGGGGAAGCAGAGGCTCAGACGTGAGAACGTTGCAGTGGCGTCTCTCACAATGGGGGTATTACCGAGGTGCCATTGACGGTGTCTTTGGTGCCGAAACCGCAGCAGCCGTACGTGAATTCCAGCGAAAGAACGGACTCCCTGTTGATGGTCTTGTGGGCCCTGCCACTTGGGTGGCTCTCGGCCTGGGAAGCAGCACTGTGTCTGACCCAACGACCAGTAATGTCTCCTACGGAGCGTCTTCACAGACATTGCTGGCGCGTGTCGTAGCCGCTGAGGCCCGCAATGAGCCCTATGAGGGGCAAGTAGCGGTGGCGGCGGTGATACTGAATCGGGTCGCAGATCCGCGCTTTCCTAATACACTCGCCGGTGTCGTCTATCAACCGCATGCTTTTGAATCGGTGACCAACGGACTTGTATGGACCCGAACCCCAACTTCGACGGAGCAGCGAGCCGCGCGTGATGCCTTGACCGGTTGGGATCCTTCCTACGGAGCTCTGTTCTTCTGGAACCCGGCGAAACCAGTCAGTTCATGGATCTGGACGCGTCCGATCGTGACCAGGATAGGCAATCACGTCTTTGCGCACTAGAGCCTGGCCGGCCGCTGACCCGTACTCCCAAGAATGGAGAGGATTGGCAGTGCTGGCTAAACTGGATCTGGTAGCTATTCGCAGAGACTTGCATCAGCACCCGGAAGTAGCCTTTGATGAACACCGGACTGCTCGGGTGATAGCGCAACACTTGCAGTCACTGGGGCTTGAGCCGCGATTTGTCGCCACAACCGGAGTGGTGGCGGAGATAGAGGGAGCCAAACCGGGGCCGATTGTGGCTCTGCGAGCGGACACAGACGCTCTGCCGATACTCGAACAAAGCGGAGTGGAATTCGCCAGCCGGTACCCCGGAGTGATGCATGCCTGCGGGCACGACATGCATGTGGCAATCTTGCTCGGAGCGGCGGAGATCCTCTCTCAGACGCGCCATGAGCTTGAGGGTCGCATTCGGTTGATCTTCCAGCCGGCCGAAGAGACCACGCAAGGGGCCCAGGCTCTTGTTGAGGCCGGAATCGTCGAGGGAGTGGAGGCCATCTTCGGTCTGCATAATCATCCCGGCCTGCCGGCAGGTAAGGTCGCCTTTCGAGCCGGCCCCCTGATGGCCGCTTCCGATCGTCTTCAGATCACGGTTCTGGGTAAAGGGGGGCATGCTGCTCAGCCGCATCTCAGTGTGGATCCGGTCGTGGCCGCCGCCGGTATCCTGACAGGGTTGCAGACTCTCGTCAGTCGGGTTGTGGATCCTCTGGAACCGTTAGTGGTGAGTATCGGCCATCTTACAGCCGGAAGCACCTTCAACGTGATCCCGGATACAGCGCTGATGGAAGGCACCGTCCGCTACTACAATCCGGCATTGCGCCCTGTGCTGCCCGAGCAGTTGAAGAGCTCGGTGATTGGGATCGCGCAAGGATATCGTTGCGATGCCGAGATCGAGTACCTGCATATGGTTCCTCCGGTCAACAATGACACTCGCCTTAATGAATTGGCCCTTGGTTGTGCGATCGAGCTTCTGGGTGAGGAAAACACCCTACCAGCTGAACGCTCACTGGGAGCGGAAGATTTTGCCGTCTACCAAGAGCACGTGCCCGGGTGCTTCTTTTGGTTGGGGTCCGGAGGTCCACATGGTTGGCATCACCCCGGGTTTACCGTTGATGAGAACGCTCTGGAGGTCGGAGCCCGTCTGTTGGCTCGCATCGCAGAAGAAGCCGCAAGGGTTCTTTAGTTCTGTCTCCCCGGGGGTATACTGTAGAAACCACGAACAACGGGGGGATAGTGTGAGGCGCACGTGGATCTGGGTGGTCATCGGGGGAGCGTTGCTTACGCTGGTTGCAGTCTGCTTGTTTTACCGTGCCAGACCGCCGTCGGGGGAGGTACAAATACCCAAACCATCACAAGAAGAAGTCGAACTCCTTAAGATCCGACAGGTGGCAGGTAGTGGCCTGGCCGGCAAGTTAGAGGTCAAGAAGGCGGAAAGAACCTCTCAGGGCTGGACAGTGATGCTGAACACCGAGGTGAACCACATCCAACTGGATTCACTGCTTGAGCAAGCAAAGGCCGCCTTCTCAGAGATGAAGCAGACCGAGATTCCCGTGGCCATCGTGGAGTTGGAGATCCACACCGACGTCTTGCAGGATCAATTCGGCAGACGGATACCAAGGGAACCTATACTGAAGATCGCTTTTTCCGGAGAGACCTTGAACAAGGTAGTGTGGGACCGCTTCGATCCGCGGGATTTTCCGTACGTGGCCGATGAGTATTGGCTGCACACGAGACTGCATCCCCAGCAGGAGAAGTTGCTTGAGGAGAAGACCAAGGCGGAAGAGAGCGGCATCATCTCGGAGGAGCCGGATTCGTAATCCGTCGGCCGTCTTCGACCGGTTCGATGCATTGCGGGTCATCATTGACTGCGGAGTTGACACGTCTTGACACTTCATAGCCCTTCAGACCGGGGATCGGACGAGGAGCGAGCAGACGCTGTAGGGCGATCGCATCGAATCGACTATGATCCAGCCACTGATCGATCTCATCAGGAGTCCGGAAGATGACCGGCATCCGGTGATGTATGGCTCTTACGACGGCGTTGGCCTCCGTTGTTATAATGGTGAATGAGCGTAGATCTCCCTCCGGAGAAAGCCACTCTTCCCACAGACCCGCCAGCCCGAAAAGCTGATCCGTGTCCAACCTGAAGTAAAAGGGTGTCTTCTTCCCTTTGGGTCCGTGCCATTCGAAGAATCCGCTGGCAGGAATGACACACCGCCGATACTGATATGCTTGGCGAAAGGCAGGCCTTTGATCAAGGGTCTCAGATCGGGCATTGATCATTCGTTGTCCTACTGAGATATCCTTGGCCCAACGAGGTATCAGACCCCAACGCCACAGAGCTGCTTGCCGGCCACGCCCGGCATCTTCATAGACGACGACGCTGCGTTGGGTGGGTGCTATGTTGTAGCGGGCGATAAAACCATCAGGTATGCGCCCCACGGCAAAGAACCGGGCCAACACCTCTGCATTACTGACCAAAGAGAAGCGTCCGCACATCCTTTTCGTCTCCTCCAAGCACCCGGACGGTGCGACTCAGCCAAATCCCAAATCCCGTCTGCCACCATCCGGCATTCCGGTGCCGGATGGTCGGCGGCCATCTGGTGCTCAAACACACCATGCTGTTTGGCAGGAGGCAGGGGTGTTCAGCACAACCTTGTCCACGCCGACGCTGCGCTTTTCGGGGGCCCTTTGCCTCCACGGGACAATCCCCGTGACGATGATAGCCCGCGGGCGACCCTCCCCGTGGTCCGTCAGTCAGGCCAAGCGTTCAGTCATATCAATACCCGAGCAGCGCCCTTTTTTCTCTATGGTAGTAAAGGTAATTCTCAAGCGGTACGCCACAGGGCACGCGATGGTCAACGTGGGGGATAAAACCACCGTCTTCAACCACGGGTGCCAGGCGTTTGAGTTCTGCTAGGATCGCTTCCGGACCTTGGTAGAGTATCATCTTGTCTACACCGCCGAGCAAGAGAACGTCCCGTCCGTATTCCTCTCGCAGCATGACGGGATCAGATCCGGCTCGCACCTCAATTGGAAACATGCAATTGTAGCCGGCTTCAAGCCAGATGTCGACTACTTCGGTGATGTTGCCGTCGCAATCCGTCCAAATGACATCGACACCGTGTTGGCGCAGCAGACGGGCTATCCGTCTATAGCGCGGCAGTAAGAACTCCCTCAGCATGGCAGGGCTCAACAGGGGTCCGCTGTTAAAGCAGATGTCTTCCCAACCGGCTGCATAGTCGAATCGGATGCGCTCCAAGAAGGGAGTGATCCCGCTCACAATGAGCTGGCATTGATTCTCAACTATTTCATCCAAGAGTTCGGGATCATCATAGGCTAACAGGGCTATC
>JBMNSS010000081.1:0-11802 GCA_050945315.1 Limnochordia bacterium
GGCGCTCCAAGCGAACCCCTTTCAGCCGAAGAACTTGACGTACGCCTCGCCCGCGCCCGCCGCAACCTGCTCGATATGGCCGAGAAAGCCAATCTAGGGCCGGTGGAATGAGCACAGTCGATGCTTATTAGCATGGGAGGCACCGCCGTCGGTGCCTCCCTATTTCACGGCCAGGGTGACGTTTTTTTGACCTTCCGAGACGATATCCCAGCGGGGACAGCGTCCTCCCCAGCGAGCCAATACTTCACCGTCGCACGAGATCTCTATGATCTCGCATCTGTTGGGGCAATGATGGCATTCGAAACTCGAAGCCCTGTAATTGAGATCTGATCCCGAAAAACCCCTGAAACTGGTGGTCGCATCCTGACCCTGTCTGCGCCGACGCTCGATCTCCTCCCGGGATAGCATCGCCGCACCCAAGGCACCCATGCAATCAAAATGGCGCGGCACCACCACCTCGGTACCCAAGGCTTCTTCAAAGGCCCGGCGAATGCCGGCATTGGCCGCCACGCCGCCCTGAAAGACCACTACGGGATTGATAGGTTTGCCCCGCCCCACGTTGTTGAGATAGTTTCTGACCAAAGCCTGACAGAGCCCGTAGACGATGTCTTCCTGCAGGTAACCGAGCTGCTGCTTGTGCACCATGTCGGATTCAGCGAAAACCGTGCAGCGCCCGGCAATGCGCACGGGCGTTTCGGACCTCAATGCTATCTCGCCAAGCTCCTCAATCGGTATACCCAGTCGACCGGCCTGCTGATCGAGAAACGACCCGGTGCCTGCGGCGCATACGGTATTCATGGCGAAATCGGCAATCACCCCGTCCCGGATGATGATGATCTTGGAATCCTGTCCGCCGATTTCCAGCACTGTCTGTACACCGGGAACCGTCTCGGAAGCGGCCACCGCATGGGCGGTGATCTCATTTTTCACCACATCCGCACCCACGATCACACCGCCGAGCTGACGGGCGCTGCCCGTCGCCCCCACGCCGAGAACGGTGAACCCTTCCGGCAGCTCTTGCTGCACACGGCGCAGGCCCTCCTGCACAGCGCAGATAGGCTTCCCGCGTGTTCTGAGATAGACCGTGGTGAGCGGAGTGCCGTCCTCAGCGATGACCACGACATTGGTGGATACGGACCCCACGTCAAGACCCAGGTAACCCCGTGTCACATTCACTCTGTAATACACCTCAACTTGTTGTCTTCGGCCCGCTTACCCCGCCAAGCGCCGCCGCTCCCTGCGTCGCATGAGCAAGTCGACAAAGGCCTCCAATCGGGTGCGAAAACCTGCCTCTCCCGTCTGTTCGTCCAGGAAGAAGGAGATAATCGGTATGTCCAGATCCAGACTCACACTGGGCAACACGCCTTTGGCGACGATCTCAGGAATACAGGTAAACGGCGCCAATTGAACCACACCGTCGTAGCCCTGGCGAGCATAGAGCACGCTGTGACCTACCGTATCCTGTCCGTGCCCACCGATCATTTCGCACAGATAAGGGTTGGCCGCCTCTCTGGCAGTCAGGTTGTCTCCTTCACGCACCACGTTCTCTCTCGTCCATCCCGTGAGAAAGATCGATCGATCGACCTCAGCCCCCAACTCTCCCAGGATCTTTTCAATATGCAGATTGGCCGCGGGCTCCAACAGCACATAGATTTCGCCCACGATCCCGATCTTGATCGGATCACGCAGCGGATCGATAGGCACCCGCCTCATTTGGGCCAATGCCTCTTCGCCTGCATCGGTGATGCCCGCCACCGTCTCTTGAGATCCGATGGCTCGACAGCCTTTCTTGTAGACGGCCTCTGCACTGCCTACCTTAGCCTCCCGCGGTCGCACCCGATGGAGCTCACGCTCCAGTCGGTCCAAAGACTTGATCATCTCCCAAGTCTTGTGCATCGTACGGGCCAATTGCCAGGGCGGCCGCCGAAAGGCATCCAAGCGGCGCAAAGATCTCAACAAGCCCAAAGGATCGCGCCTGGGGGGTTCCAAGACGATCATTTCAAAGCGGTAGCCCAGACTCTTGAGAATCTCTTTTTGCACGGTGCCGTACAATCCGGCCCGGCAAGGCCCCACGCCGCCACTGGTCACGATCAACTCGGCGCCTCGCTCCAGCGACTCGATAAAACTGCCAAGACAGATCTTCAGGGGTAAGCAGGCAAACTCGGGGCCATAGAGTGTTCCCAAAGAGAGGGTTTCTTTGGTCGGAGTGTGGGGCACGATCACCTCATGGCCCAACTCGCGTAAGAGAAGGTCGAAGGCCGGTGAGTAATGTCCCATAGGGGGAAATGTGATTTTTGCCATGCCACTGCTCACTTTCCTTGTGCAACCTGTCGATTTGCCTGTCGTCAATCAGCGAACCGCGCGGTGCGGATCCCTGCGCAACATATCCACGAAAGCCTCCAGCCGGGTGAGGCATCCCGCCTCGCCGGTCTCCTCATCAATACCGAGTGACAGAAAAGGCTTGGCACCCTCCTTGCGGGCCTCCAATTCCAGCAGTTTGTTGACCATGGCATCAGGCCCGCAGGCAAAGGCGGTCACATGGATGACCCCGTCAATCTCTTGACAAGTCGGGCTCAAGGCGTAAAAACCGACAGTCTTGACCATTTCACTGTAGTGCCAAAACAGATCCTTTTGTCCAGGATGCCGCAGCTGTTTTTCTTGCGCTTGCAGGGTTTCAGCGGTCACCGCTTCAACCCCCATGGCGTCCAGCTTGTCTAACACACCGAGACCCACGTAATCATCGTACACAAGATAGGGATACCCCAGCACCGCCAACCGCAGGGGACGACGGGCGTTGTCCGTGGGAATCCGCCTGTGTCGACGCAGACCGACGATCGATTCGGTAGGTCGCCAGTTGTCACGCAAACGACTTTCATGTTCGGCCTGAGCTCTCCACGCCGAGCGATAGGCCGACAGCAGAGCGCTTTTTTTTGCTCCAAGTTGGATTCGGATCTCGTCACAGGCGCGCCACATACCCATAAAGGCACGGCGATCAATGCGAACCGTCAGCAAGGGAGGCAACGATTCAAAAGCGTATCTCACCATGTCAGGCAGGCCCAGGAATTTGGGGCAGAAGATCAAGCCTCCCTGCCAGCTGACGTAACGAGGAAGAAACAGCATATCGATCTCTCCTCGTTGCCATCTTTCACGCAAATCTTGCACGTGACCGAGAAAGACCTTGATAGGCACACAGGCTTCGCTGACAGTCTCCAAGATCCCGGCATCTAAAATGGCTTTCGTTGTGGGAGACGACGGAATAAGCGAAGCACCCAAGCCGTTAAAGAACGCTCGCCAAAACGGATAGAAAGTGTAGTACCACAAAGCCCGCGGCAAGCCTATTCGAGGCCCGGATTTGACCGCCGCGCCTGACTCGACAGACATTACGGATCGACCTACTCCCAACTCTTTCTTTCATGGATTTCTTCTCGTTCGAAACACCGTATGCCTGCCGAACATCCCGTGGTCCGTTCTAGACAATATGCTTCGATTTTTTCAGAAGGTTTTCGCCCAAAGGGCCTGGCCAGCGGGCTAAAACACAACGGCGATGCCGCCCCGGAATGACACGCCGCCGATATCCACCGTGGGATAGTCCACATATTCAGTCACATCATAGTAGCGTTTGGCATCAGGCCCTTCTCCGTAACCGGCGCTCCATTTTCTCACCGGCGGCCCGGTCAGAAGCGTCGTGTTTAGCTCCAGCCGCAGGCCCTCTTTCCATCCCAGATAGAATTTGAGGCCGGCATCTCCTCTGACATAGATACGTCCGGCGCTGGCCTCGCCCCATGAGGGAATGGTCGAAGGCGTTCCCGGATAGCCCCGATACTCCTGAGTGGTCAAGGCGAAACCTGCGGCACCCTGAAGGTTGACGGTCAGACGCTTCGGCACAACGGGTATCTCCCAAGAACCGTAAGCGCCCAATCCGTTCACGTTCACTCCCTTCAGCGGTGAGCCAAACATAAGCTCTATGCCCGCGCCGTGCTGGAAAGGCGTCTCATGACCCAGGCGCAATACCAAGGTGCTGGTCACATCCTCCACCGGAGGGTAGTACGGCGAGCCGCTCAGTTTCATGCCCGTCCTTTGCCAAGAGACACCCGTATAAATAGACTTCGGGCGACGCTCCTCGACCAGATAGTCCCCGGACCGTGGCCTCCGGGACGCCCAGACCACTCGGGCCCGAGCCGTCGCCCGACTGACCTCGGTCACCCGGATCAAGGCGATCTCTTCCATGAATTCGGGATCGAAATCAAAGACGGGGTCATATTCTTCAGACCGCAAGACAAGGAAACGCTGCCCGCGCCTGATTCCGGCATCACGTCCCATCGGAATATAGACATCATCGCCCGCGACACGGGAGATTCGCGTCTCTAATGCAAAGATACTCCTTAGGCTTTCTTCAAAATGAGCGTCAAAACAAGCCTGAAGGGCGGCAATGTGGGCGTCATCTCTTCGGTCTTCGACACCCGTGCCGGAAAGGGTCAACACCTTCAAAAGCTGTCCGGTACTGACATCGATGACCTTAACGCTCACGTTGGCGCTGGCATGATAATAGCCCGGCAAGTCGGGGACGCGTTCCCACTTGGCCGTCAGGCTGTCGATCTGACCGATGAAAGCCGTCGCAATGCCCGCCACCCTACCCGCTTCCACGGCCGTACGCTGATCAACGGGATAGGAGCTTTGAAGCCTCTGCTCGCGCATGATGACTTCCAGTCTGTCACGCTCGATGACATCGAAGCGGCCCAGATCGACCAGGACCTTGGCCAGGAAGTTCGCGGCGCTCTGTCTTTCAGAGTACCCGCCCGCACCCCCGAACCCAAACACACCGACGCGCATCCGCTCGGCCCGGGCCGAACCGGCGACGAACAGGACGACCATCAGAGAAAACCATATCCAATGACACCGGTGCCGCAACCACATAAGACGCCACCTCCAGGTGAATCGTTTGAGCTGTCTCTACGAGCATACATACGTCACGGGAGAATGATTTTCCTGGAAAATCCAAAAAACAGACGGGTGTGCGCCGCTCTCGTTCGCTTTGGGGATTGTGCATCCATGCGGGTTTGGCTATCCTTGATGACAGGAGGTGTTTGTCGTGCAAAAAGGAATAAATCAATGGTGCTTTCCCGGCCACCTGAGCGTAGACGAGTGTATCAACCTGGCCCGAGAGGCCGGATTTGCAGCCTTGGAACTCAATGTCGGCGAGCCACCGTCGGCCAAAGGTACCGAAGGTACGATCATCGAATCACTCGGCCTCAGTGATTCAGCCGGTTTGACTACCGAAACATCAGTGGCTGCAGCCAAGGAGATCGCCCAAAAAGCGCGCGATGCCGGGCTGCAGTTGCCCAGTCTGTCCACCGGTCTCCAATGGCAGTATCCGCTGACCAGTCCTGATCCGGCGACCCGCGACAAGGCGATCGCCATCGTAGTCAAGATGCTCGAGCTGGCCGCGGCCGTGGGGGCGGACACCGTCTTGGTGGTGCCCGGGGTAGTGGATGCCGGTACTAGCTATCGGCAGGCTTGGGACCGCTCGATCGCCGTACTCCGCGACTTGGCCGGCGAGGCAGCCAAACAGACGGTACATATCGGCGTCGAAAACGTGTGGAACAAGTTCCTGTTGAGCCCTCTTGAGTTTGCGCGCTTTGTGGATGAGATCGATTCCGATTGGGTCGGCGCCTACTTCGATGTGGGCAACGTGTTGATCAGCGGCTATCCGGATCAATGGATTCGTGAACTCGGCGAACGCATCCGCAAGATCCACGTCAAAGACTTCCGTACCGACATCGGCAACATCCAAGGTTTCGTGCCTCTTCTTCAAGGCAACGTGCCCTGGGAACAGACGGTACAAGCCCTGCGCGAGATTGGCTACGACGGCCCCCTCACGGCAGAGGTCAGTCCGTACCCGGGCAGTCCGAGCCAGCTCGTCTTCGACACCTCCCGAGCACTTGATATCATCCTGGCCATGGAATAGAGAACAACGGGGGCCCTTGAGGGGCCCCTCTTCATTTCATTCGGGTGTAAAAATCCAACACGGCCTTCCTGACATCGGCCACATGCACCATCCGTTCCCGGAGCAGAAACCCGAGAAAGGCGCGATACTCTTCCAGTTCGTCGTGCATCGGCGCGGTGGTGTGCCAGCCGTCGCCGTCAGATCGCCGCCAGACAAAGGTGTCGCTCCGCCTGTCCCAACGGCTGACATGTTCATGTGACTGCCCGGCGTCGCCGGTTCCTCTGTAGACATCAGTGACGCGACGCAGCGCCCGGCCCAGACTTGCGAAGCGACGCATGAAGATGACCAGATCGATATGAGCAAAGGCCCGGTCACTGAGGACGATGTCAGACTCCGTCAACAACTGCCTCAACTCATCGAGCTCATCGGCATGAGCCGTGGTGGCACAATAACGCCGATCTTTGGCTTGGGCCACCTCCAAGAGCGCCCGGGCCTCCGCACCCCACAGATAAGAGAACCAACCATGGCCCAACTCATGACAAAGGTAACAGACTCCGGTCTCCCGGTAGCTTTCACGGCCGTGCACCACTTTGAGCTCGACGTCCCCGGGCAGAAAACACAGCAAGGCCCCCAACAGCGTCGTCTTTCCGGTCCCTCCCGGTCCGGCACAAGTGATCACCGAGGCACCGCGGTGCATACAGCACATGAGATAAGCCATTAGTTCCAGATCGACCGTACCGGCCGCCAACAGGTCAGCCGCCGTAAGCATGCGGCCTCCTCTTTGATTGAGTCCTTCTATCTCGGATGCTACAGATCCCATGGTTATTGTTCACGCCACCAATCCAGTTCGAGAAGTTCAGGCAGCTCATCAATCTGAGCCCACACGGGGCAAGGCGTAGGCCCCTGTCGAAACGCACCGACAGCCACAAACCGAGCTTCGGCGGCCTGCGCGGCTACGCCGTCCAACCAGGCATCGCCTATCATAAAGGCTCGTTCGGGACTCCCCAGGTGCTGCCTGGCCAGCAACAGCCCGTCCGGTGCGGGTTTGAGACGCGGCACATCTTCGCGGGCTAGGATCACCCGAAACGGATCCGTCAAATCGAAGGCCTGCAGAATCGCCAGAGCCGAGGCCCGGGAGTTGTTGGTCACAATGGCCAACGGATATCCCTGTGCAGCCAAGGTCTCCGTCACCTGGCGAGCCCCATCTTCGAGCGTGGCCTTTTTCATGCCTTCGACCTCGTAGTGTTCGATCAGCTGCCAAATCCGCGCATATGAGTCATTCGCTTCGTCATCACCGGCCCGGCGAGCCAGCTCGGCCAGGCGCCCCACAGGCCAACGACGTTGCTCATCGGTCACGGATACGCCCGCTTCCCGTAAGACATCAAAGACAGCGGCGCGCATGGCTGTGAAGTCTATCCGAGAGGCCACCAAGGTATTGTCGAGATCGAAAATCAGACCGACAGAAGGCCTTTGCGACATCCTATCCTACACGCCCCTCCAGGTTTAGTCGCCGTCCGTATCGAGCGGGGATGACACCCGCTGTTCAAACGGGCATCATCCCTGTCAACAAAGACTGCATAGCGGTCTGTATCGGCTTGGAACCGACCGCCGATGGGCCTACTTCTCCAGGAAAGACCAGAAATTGCCGCCAAAGAGCTTGTTCACATCCCGGCGAATCTCATCCTCCGTCACCTGCCAGCCGGTACGGGCAAGGTCGGAGTACTTATCAATCAGCACTTTAGCGATAATCTCGCGCGAGTGAGCCCACTTGTAGATCACCTGATCGAGAACCCGGGCATCCGAATGCTGAGGAATCACACTCACTCCCAGCAACTCAAAGCGCATCCGGGTTATCTCTTCGATCAGACTGGGGTTGTTCAGGAACCACCAGCAACCGAAGATGAGCAAGTTGCCGAACTTGCGGGCATTGACCGCCAGCTCATGCTGATTCTCGCGCGACAGCATGGTACACAGAAACTTGTTGTCCGGGTAGTTCGCGCACAGATACTCGACAGCCCTGATGTCGGATTTGCCGAGTCCGTCGCCCGCCAAACGAAGTCCCGGATTGACTTGCCGCTTCACCCCGATCATCAGGGCGAAGGGAACATTGTGCTCCCTGGAGACCGGCAGCACGCACTCCTCGATGATCTTGGCACAGGCATCGTCCGCCGGATACCGGAAAGACGAGGGCAAAGAGACGGCCATATAGACCGGGTTCATGCGCTTGATCCAATCGGACAGGAAACGACGGATCTCTTTCAAAGAGCGCGCTGACAGGGCGACATCCACATCGTAGCCCCAGCTTTTCAGATCGGCATAGCTTTTATCCCAAAAGACCAGCAAGGGATCCAGACGCAAAGCGGCCTTAAAGCGAGGATCAACCTCAAAGCCCTCCAACCAGACTTTGCGCTCCTGGGCATCGAACGGGTCGTTCGTCATCACTACCGACTCGATATTGGCCACTTCAAAGGCCGTGTCGATGAACTGGTGTACGGTCTGGTTGGCGTAATGCTCCCGATAGGCGGATACATCGCGGCTGCCTACGTCGAGCCCGAGTTTATCGAGTACGGTCAACACTCCGCGGCATGATTCGCTGTAGGGTGAGCTGTCAAGAAAGAGTGTCTTCCAGATCAGGTCCGTCTTCTGCTCACGGCTAAGCGCCCAGAAAGCTTCATAGGATATGTCGGCAATGCGCATGGTCTCAGCGACGAGATAGTGGTAGTTGACCAGCTCATCAAAGCCCCAAAGAAGCAGATCACCAAAGGCGGGGGCGTACAGATGCGTATGAATGTCGGTGATCTTCGCCTCCGCAACAGCCCTCTCCACCTGTGTCTTCAGCTGTGTCAGATCCTGTACAGGCATTATGTTCCCCTTTCCAACTGTAGTGCGATCATCTACTGAGCTCTGCAGGCTTCCTGCACCAGCGACAACCAAAAGGCTACACCCGCTGTCAAAGCGCTCTCGTCCACTCTCAGCCGAGAACTGTGCAACGGGAAGAGCTCACCGGACGAAGGTGCCACACCCAGTCTGCCTATTGTCCCTGGCACTTTCTCCAGATAGTAGGCGAAATCCTCGGCCCCCATCCCCATCTCCATGACATCGACTTCCTCTTTCGGCAGAATGCTCTCCGCCGCTCGTCGGGCACACTCTGTCTGCTCAGGGTCATTGTGCACCGCCGGATACCCGGAGACAAACTCCACTTCGGCCTGGCAACCGTGGGCCGCAACGGCACCGTCGATAACCCGCTTCATCCACTCTCTGATCTGTGTCCGCAACGGCTCACCCATGGTTCTGATGGTCCCCGTGAGAACGACCTCAGAGGGAATGACATTGGGGGCCTCACCCCCGTGAATGGATCCTACACTGATTACCGCCGGCTCGGACGGGGCCACATTGCGGCTGACCACTTGCTGCAAGGCCTGGACAAGATAGCTGGCGGCAAGGATCGGATCTCTGGTCAGGTTCGGATGAGCACCGTGTCCACCTTTGCCGCGGACCACTATTTCGAACTTGTCGCTGGCCGCTTTCATCGGACCGGGAGCAAACCCCAATCTGCCGGCCGGAACCATGGCGTTGACATGAAGGCCGAATATCGCTTCGACATCGGGATTGCGCAAGACGCCGTCTTTGATCATCAGGCTGGCTCCGCCCGGTCCCTGCTCTTCAGCCGGTTGGAAGATGAGCACCACATTTCCGGCCCAATCACCCTCCATGAGCGTCAGCCCGCGGGCGGCGCCCAAGAGCATGGCCACATGACAATCATGCCCACAGGCGTGCATCACCCCGGGATTGACCGAGGCAAACGGCAGGCCTGTCTCTTCCTGAATGGGCAGGGCATCCATATCGGCCCTCAAAGCGATGGTGGGCCCGGGGCGCTTGCCGGATAAGACCACCTTTATGCCATAGCCTCCGATACCGACCTGCGGATCATGTCCCAACTTGCGCAACTGCTCGGCAATATAGGCCGAGGTCTCCTTTTCTTGGTAACTCAGCTCCGCATGTTGATGAAGCCAGCGCCGATCGGCCACCACTTCAGGCTCTATCGTCTTTGCTATTTCCCACAGACGTTCACGCACAGCCGCATCCTCCTCAGAATCAGGCCTCAGCTCCGGCGGCCCAAGTAAAGCCGCGCTTCATGAGCGTACGAACGGGTTCGGCAGCAATCGTCTTGTTGTCATGCCCGAGCGAGTTGTAAAAGACTCGCCCCGCTCCCCAGTACTTGATCCATATGACGGGCATATCGACTCGTCCGTTGGGGGAGTGCGGACCGTCGACAATCGGAAACTCGGTCGTCGCCAAGACTTTGACTGCCGGATCGACGTGAAGATAATACTGCTCACTGCGCACCGTGAAATCGTCGATATCCTGCACGATGGGGTGCGAACCTTTCACGATCTCCACCCGGTACTCCACATCGGCGTTGCCCGGGTGAGCCACCCAGTTACCGCCGGTCATGAACTGCCATTGGGTGCTTTCGCGAAAAGCGTCGCACAGGCCGCCGTGACATCCTGCGATACCCACTCCGTGTTCCACCGCCCGCAATACCGGCTGCAATTGCTCGTTGGTGATCTTGCCCATGGTCCATACGGGCACTATCAGATTCAAGCCCATCAGCTTATCCGCATCCAAAAAGGCATCGAGTGTGTCCGAAAGCTCCACTGAAAAACCCAACTCCACCAGTATCTGACGAAAAGTCTCGGCCACAAGATCCGGCTCGTGGCCCTTCCAACCCCCATAGACGATCAGGGCCTTTTGCATGGGTATCCCCCCATTTACCGGGATGTCAAACCATAGCACATCTTCCACATCTCTGACGGGCTCCCTGCCCACGAAAGACATGAAGGGAATCAGCCCCTGTTGGGGAACCCTACGGAAGCAGCACAGACCGAAGGTGACAAATATGCCACAAGTTGAATTGATTGCCACGACTGCCTTCGGCGTCGAAGCGGTCGTGGCCAGAGAGTTGAAGGCCCTCGGATTCGACGATTGTTTCACGGAAAACGGCAAAGTGACATTTCGAAGCGGGCTCGAGGCCATAGCTCGCGCCAATCTCTGGTTGCGCTCCGCCGATCGGGTCCTGCTCAAGATGGGCTCATTCCCGGCCACTACCTTTGATGAGCTTTTTGAACGGACCAAGGCCCTGCCCTGGGCGGAGTGGCTGCCGGAAAATGCTTGTTTTCCCGTCATCGGCAAGTCGATCAAATCGACACTGTTCAGCGTCCCGGACTGCCAGGCCATCGTCAAAAAGGCGGTGGTGGAGGCTCTGCGCGCCCGGTACGGCCGCAGCTGGTTCGATGAAGACGGACCGTTGTACCGCATAGAGGTGGCCCTGCTAAAAGATGAAGCCACCCTGACCATAGACACGAGCGGTGCCGGGCTGCACCGACGCGGGTATCGCCCGCTGACCTCCGGCGCTCCTTTGCGGGAGACACTGGCCGCGGCCATGATCCAGCTGAGTTACTGGAACGCCGAACGTGTCTTTTTGGATCCTTTCTGCGGTTCGGGTACTCTGCCCATAGAAGCGGCGTTGATCGGGGCCAATATCGCGCCGGGGATCAAGCGCGGTTTTTCGGCTGAAGACTGGCCTGTCATGCCAAAGAAGATCTGGCAGGAGGCCCGTGCACATGCTATGGATGCGGCTTTGCCGCTGTCAGATCTGCGCATCTACGGTTCTGACATCGACGGCGACGTGCTCCGTCTGGCGCGCCGGCACGCTCAGTTGGCCGGCGTCGATCAATGCGTCTTTTTCCAGACCCTGCCCGTGGCCGAGGTTCGCAGTCGGTTCAAATACGGATGCGTGGTATGCAACCCGCCCTACGGCGAGCGCTTGGGAGATCAAAAGCAGGCGGAATCGGCCT
>JBMNSS010000082.1:0-11794 GCA_050945315.1 Limnochordia bacterium
CCTTCGGCTTCCTCCAGACGGTCTGTTGCCAGGCCCGCCCTTGCCTACGGGTTCCCTTCCCGCTGGTTGAGTGGTGAGGGCTTCTTTCAGCCCTCCGGCTCGGCAGACATGCCGGGCGCACGAAAAAAGACCGGCCTGCAAAAGAGCCGGTCTTACTCAAAGCCGTCGTCAACCCTGTTATAGATTTGCTACGCCTACTCTGTTGTCATCGATCATGAGCTCCACCGTCTCGGTCAAAACGTCGGCATACGAGTAAGACACACGCTTGACGGGGCTGGACTTGGCATCGAGTCGAATCACAAAAACCTTGGGGTATGTCTGCTCCAAGATCCCTTCTGCTTCAATCACCTTACGGCGACCGCGATTAGCTCTTAGCTTGACGTGCTTACCGACATTTGCTTCGAGATCTTGCTTAATGAGGTCTAGGGTGCCTCTCTTAATCGTCAAATGAACCACCCTCCCCGCTTATTGGCACCATTGATTATACCATGGGGGTAGGTCTAAAGTCAACAAAAACAAGTATTATACCAGCGCGAGTCCAGCAATGTCAACACATCACGGAAACTCAGCTATGTTCCCCCAGGCCTATTGTGCCCGGAAGGCAAGGTTTGCACACCCCGTCCCATTATTTGGTGTACTTGTCCGCCACTGTGGACGCTCCGTATGAATCGGGCTTGATGCGGGCGTCAAATCCGGAGCCCACCACCATCCCGACGACCTCACGGATCAAGTCTTTTGTCCGTCCGTTCTCGCCTACATCGCAATGTATCTCCACGTTGAGATCAGCGTGACCGTTTTCGGCCAAACGATCAGCCAACTGACTCGCCAACTGGAGCGAACGGGCAGTCTCGTAGAAGATACGCTGACGCAAAGAGCGATTGATACGCTCGCGTTCGCGGCAGTAATAATAGCGCCCGCCCTTGCCAAGGCGATGCACGATAACGGCAGTCACGAAGCAGACTTCGTCAGCCAACTGTGAGTCGGTGCCGATAATCAACTTGTATTTCTCTTCTGGCATTTCTTCGATGTATGCGACAATATCCGCAAACATCGTGTCGAAATCCATGGCGCCACGCGTCGGGTTAATGAAATGCACGATCTTCACCCATCCCCATGAGCGGGTATCGGAGTGGAAGCAGCCGCCCCTTTCTTGCTCGAACTCCTGCATCTGATCTTATTGTAACACAGGAGAGAACCTTCTGCCAACAAGCGCCAAATATTGACTATCCACGAGCACCGACGGCGCGTTTATCTCTTGAGGTAACCCTGGCTGGCCAAGGAGAGTCGTCCAAACTCGGCCGGCGAGAGAGTCTCGCCCCGCCGCGTTCCATCGATTCCCGCCCGTTCCAACACGGCACAGGGATCATGCACTACCGTCTGCAGGGCTCTGCGCAGTGTCTTTCGCCGCTGACCGAAGGCTGCACGGACCACGGCGGAAAACACGGATGCCTCTGCCGCCGGACCGGGAAACGGACGAGGTTGAAGGCGAATGACGCTTGAGTCGACGTTAGGAGGCGGGAAAAAAACATGACGCGAAACGGAGGTCACGATCTCAGCCTCGGCGTGATAGGCGATGGCCACGGTAAAAGCTCCGTAATCCTTGCTACCGGGAGCGGCCACGATACGTTGGGCCACCTCCCGCTGCACCATGGCCACAACCGTACGAAGCGGCAGCGACTCCTCAAACAGCTTAAGCAACAAGGGCGAGGTGATGTAGTACGGCAGATTGGCCACGACACGACACTCCGCACCCGGGGGCAGCAGATCAGACAGGGACAAATCCAATGCGTCACCGTGAACGATGCGGACCTGTGGGCAGTCGGCAAACAACTCCTGCAAAACTGCCACCAAGCTCTTGTCGATCTCGACCGCCACAACGCAAGCCCCTGCTTCGGCCAGGGCCTGAGTCAATGCTCCGATCCCGGGACCGATCTCAAGCACCGGATCGCCGGGCTGCAGTTCGGCGGCTTGAATGATCTTATCGAGGATGTTGGAATCCACCAAGAAGTTCTGCCCCAGGCTCTTTTTAAGGCGAAAGCCGTACGCCTCCATAAGTCTGCGTACGGCCCCCGGGGTCGCCAAGTTCTCCTTCATCTGCCACTCCTGCCTAGCGATTTGCGAGAATGTACACCTTGACGACACGTCTGCCAAACTGGATGGCTTCGCTATAGCTTTCATAGCATAGATCTATGCGCGACCCTTTGATGGCACTGCCCGTGTCAGCCGCCACGGCCTCTCCGTATCCGGGTATATACAAACGAGTGCCCAGCGGGATCACTCGCGGATCTACAGCCACGACACCCTTGGTAGCCTTGATCCCGGTGTAGGTGATACCTGCCCCTGAGCCGTCTCTGGGCGTATAGGCCGTAGCCACCATCTCTTTTACGGCAGTGTATTGAAGCAAGCGCCCTGATGAGGCTCGAATCGTCTTTGGTACGGGTCTGGTACCCACGTGAACGATGGCATCAACCGGCTGTTCCGTAACCTTTTCGCTCACCACGTTTTGCTCGACCAGTTGACCGTCTTCGTATGTGCGCTTTACGGTCTTTTCCCGGGTTCCGGTTTTACCCTGCCTAACGACACGGGTAGTCCCTTCATCCATACCCGGATCAGACCTGCGTAAGGTCCTAAAGGCAATCGCTTCCGTTTCGGTGACGTGCTCGTGAGTGACCCGGATGATGCGGACGGTGCCTTCGGCGCTGAGCCGAGCGCTTACTTCGGGAATAACCCTGTCTTCCGGCCCTAAGCCAAGGCCCACCATGTCCAGAAGATCCTGAACGCCGGTCTCCGTGGTGCGCACCTGTCGGGTCTGACCGTCAGCGACGATCGTCACGGGGAAGGCCCGCTTGATCTGAATGACCTGCCCTGGGCGCAGACGATTGGAGACCGCCGGGGAGACGACATCGCCGTCAAACAACTGCACCCCTGCTTGCGACAGAGCCTCTCCGACACGCCATGCCGTGGTCGTAACTATGACCGGTTCGCTGCCCTCCACGTGAATACTGATCTCTTTCAGTGCCATTTCTCGTAGTAGAAAGATGACACCGACCGCCAGCACAAGTAGCAATGAGCCGCGAATCACCAACCATCGATACTTCCG
Organism: Limnochordia bacterium; assembly: GCA_050945315.1. GTDB lineage: Bacteria > Bacillota > Limnochordia > DTU080 > DTU080 > DTU080. The sequence goes on from JBMNSS010000082.1 coordinate 3,101, forward strand.
AAGTGCAAATGACGCTTCCGACAGTCGCCCGGCGGATGCAATGTCCAATCGGCCACTCCTTCCTCAATCCATCGAACCGTTAAGAATCGATGAGCTTTCTTGGAACTCAAATGGCATTACGATCCCGTCCGGTTATCTCTTCGACCCTCTTGATGAGACGCTCCAATTTTTCGGTGAGCTCCTCTTCAGAGAACTCATCCAAGCGATCGATTATCTCCACCAGCTCCTCAAACTCAGATTCGCTCAGCAGCCCTTGGCGTCGCAGGCGGTCAAAGCCCGCCATAAATCTGATTTTGAGACGCTCAGCATCCTCAAATAATTCATCAAAGGCCATGGCATTCCTCTTCTCTTGTTGCCGAAGCTCCCTTTTCTTATTCGTAACGCCCGCTCTCCTCTACGAAACGCGTGTATTCCTTGATGAACTTGAGATAGGCGCTGCCCGTCGGGCCTTTACGCTGTTTCGCAAAGATAACCTCCACTTGACCTTCGGTGCCTTCCTGTCTCGCCTTTTCGGGGTAGTAGTAGTCCTCGCGATACAAAAACATGACTACGTCCGCAAACTCCTCGATGTTGCCGCTGTCTCGCAGATCACTCATCACCGGCTTCTTGTTTTCCCGAGTTTCCACGGCTCGATTCAGCTGCGAAAGAAGTATCACGGGAACATCCAGCTCACCCGCCAGATCCCGCAGTTCACGCACAATATCTCCCACCACTAGAGCCCAGTTCCTGTTAGTCGATCCGTGCGGCTTGATGAGCTGTAGATAGTCTATGATGATAAGTCCTAAGTCGGGACGCTCCGCCTTTACCTTTCTCGCTTTGGCCTTGATCTCGCTGACCGTCAAGCCGCGCTTGTCTATCAAGAAGACGGGTAAAGGACACAGCTCGCTGAAGACCTCTCCCACCTTTTCAAACTGTTCATCATCCAACCTTGTGGCGTACGCTGACCACGGGATCTCAAAGCTGCCGTCGGGGTTGCGGTAGCGAAACAGCTCTCCCATGACTAGGCGGTCACCTATCTGTTCATCGTCCATCTCCAGGCTGAATATCAGAACCGGGATCGTCCGTTTGGCAACGTTTACGGCGAAGTTCAAAGCCAAAGAAGTCTTACCCATGCTCGGACGAGCCGCCAGGATAATCAAGTCCTTGTTCTTAAAGCCCGTAGTGAGCATGTCAATCTCAGGGAAGCGAACCGCAAGGCCATAGGGCTTTTTGCCCTCTCTGCGCTCCAACAGACGCGCATAGCATTTGTTGAGCACTTCCATGAGGTTTTTGACTTCATTCTCTTCGCTGGCATGCGTGGCGGCAAAAATCAATTCCTGAGCTCTGGCCCGACAGGCTTCCAGCGTCTCGGATTGATCCGAGACAATCATGTTGTGGATCTGCTGTATGGCCTCCAAGATCGCCCGTCGACCCTGCTTGTCTATCAGTGTCTCGATGGATGGTTCCAACTCGACCTGACTGACGAAACTCTCGGTAAGCCCGATCAACACCTGATCCGGCGCCGACACCGAGGGATCTCTTCGCAACTGATTGTACACCTGTGTATAGGATATGCGCCCTCGGCTGTTATATATGTCTAGGATCGTCTCAAAGATCCGTCGGTAGAGCGGGTCGCTGAAATGATCCGGCTTGAGACGGTCCATGACTGAGTCAACAGTCTCAGGATGCTTAATAAGAATGCCTAGCACACGCCGCTCCGCCTCTATGTCAGCAGCGATGAAAGCGCCGGAAACCGGCTCAACCGTCGTACTCATCCGGATAGAGCTCCTTCCATTTCTTTACCATGTTCGGATCGACGCGCCGATAGGCATCCGCATTAGCCATGCCTTCCATTGATGTTGAAGGCTGCGAAGTCTGAGATCGCTGACCGGGCGTCTTGGCACTCGCCCCGGACAGAACCTTTGATGCCTTCTTCTCCACCAAGTCTTTGAGAGTGCGAATACCGTCATTGAACCAGTTGCGCAAAACACCTTCGAGGTAGTTGATCCGCGGAACCTGAGCCGACTGCACGGTCTCTTCAATGGCCGCCGCCACGACCTCCCCTTCCATCCCTTGTTCCTCCACCCAATACCGCAGCTTCTCAAACTGAATGGGCCCGGCTATGCCGATCTTTTGGTGATAAAGATCCATCACCGCTTCCATGTCGGCGCTGAGATTCTCCAGACCTGTAGCCCAAGGCTTGATCTGTTCAACAGTTGCGGTCGGGTCGGGCGAAACCCCGTCAATCTCATCGCGAAGCTCCACGGCAGGCTCACTGCGCGAAGTATCCGAGACTTCCTCTTTTTCCTCGGTCAGACTGGTCGCCGCCACCTCGGTGCCGGCCTCCGTGACCGCCGGAGCATCGAACTGCGCGGCAAACGCCTCCGCCGATAGCGGCTCATGAAGAACATATTCTCCGCCCGCGCCTATTTCCAGGAGGCCAAAACGCATCAGCTCGTCCAGCAACTTGGCGAGCTGAGCGAAGGGCACATGAAAACGAGCCTGCAGCTCCTCTTCGATGTTTCCGCTCACTTGCGCGTGTTCCAGCCAACGCAAATTGAGCCAGAGCAGAGTCGCCTGCACACCCATGAGTGGTTGATAGACATCAAAGATCTCCCCGGGAACGCGCAGCGGTGAGGGCCGTCTGCGACCCATACGGATTCGAACATCAGCCTTCACAGGTGTCACCTCCAGACTCCCAAGACACCGACATACCCGGGCAGTGCCGAATACCGGCCCACAGGCGAAAAAAGGAAGATGCCCCATCGCTCGGGTTCTTCCTCACCAGTTCTTGGAAAGCAATGCCTCAGCACTGACGACTGATAGGCATGCCATGAATTCTCCGGCGCAGGCGCGCATTCCTGCCACCCGTTAAGTGCCTCGGTGTCTCATGCGTTCGTGCTTCGCGTCCGCTGGTTCTTGAATTCGTTGACGCAGAACCACAACCCCCCACATGCCGGCGATGATCGTTCCGAAGCCTACATAGCGCCATAGAACATATCTCAGCCGGATCAAATGAATGGATATCTCTCCGAAGGCCGGAACGGCGGCATTCCAGTAATTCCGATAGAAAAGAACGCCCCAAGCCACACTGACAGAGGTCAAAAGCAGCCATCGTAATCCGATACGCCACCGGAGCCTCATGACCACGCTCATGCCTCCTACCGCTTCATTTGCCGGGCGCTATTCATAGCTCGTCTTCAGGCGAGACTTCTCGGCAAAGCGTTCCAGGGCCAACTCCACCAGACGATCAATAAGAGCACTGTAGGACAGGCCCGTCGCTTCCCACAGCTTAGGATACATACTGATACTGGTGAAACCGGGCATCGTATTGATCTCGTTGAGCCAGATGGCTTCCGAAGTGCGGTGTACGAAAAAGTCGACTCTCGCCAAACCTGAACACTCACAAGCCTGGAAGGCCGTGAGCGCCATATCACGCAGACGTCGCGTACATTCCGCGGAAAGCCCGGCCGGGATAATCAGCTGTGAATTGGCATCCTTGTACTTCGCCTCATAGTCATAGAACTCACGTGAGGGTATGATCTCTCCCGGCACTGAGGCCGTCGGATAGTGATGGCCCAACACGCTGACTTCGATCTCGCGGGCCTCGACGGCGGCAGCCTCGATTACAACCTTGATATCATAGTGCGTCGCCAGCTCAAGAGCCGGAAGCAGATCGTCACGCCGGCGCACTTTACTGACGCCGACACTGGAACCTCCGTTGGCCGGCTTGACGAAACAGGGGTAGCCCAGACGATTCTCCACTCGGCGCACACAAGCCTGTGGATCATCGTCCAAGTCTTTGCGCTTCATGACCACAAAATCAAGTATGGGGAGTCCCGCATCCCGGAACAAAGACTTCATGAGGGCTTTGTCCATGCCCACCGCCGAGCCTGCCACGCCCGCTCCCACGTAGGGCACGTTGACCATCTCAAGGAGCCCTTGCACGGTCCCGTCCTCTCCGTAGGTTCCGTGCAAAACGGGAAAGACGACATCAATGGTCCGACCACCGAGAAAAAGAGCGCCTTCTTGATTTGGAGCCAGCGGCAGCATGACCTCACTCATCGGTACCGAGGTCTGTGCGGATTGTGGAGTACTGAGAGCAAGTGCCCCCTTGCTGAGATGCGCCATGGGGTCACCGCCCATCAGCCAACACCCGTTCTTATCGATGCCTATGGGGATGATCTCATACTTTGACTTGTCTGCCGCCTCGATGACAGAAGCCGCGGACATCAAGCTCACTTCGTGTTCACCCGAGCGTCCCCCGAACAAAACCGCCAAACGGATCTTTTTGCGTTCCACACCCACACCCCACAATACACAAGCTCGACCGCACTGGGTCTCATACAAGCATTCCGAGCTAATGAACACGGGAACCGCTCGGGGTTCCCGTGTGAAGATTACGGCTTCCCTATTTGTATGCATTCTTGCACGCGTTAATGACGGGCAGATATGCGCGTCATTAAACATCACGGCGGCGTAGTTGCGCCGGACCGCCTCGGCATAGATGTGCCGCACCGGTACCGGCTGAGCTGGATAGGATGCAGGAGTGTGGATCAGCCACCCCTGCTCACCCTCCCCTCGACCATCTGTTCAGGTGCTACACGGCTTGCGAACCGCGGCGCTGCATCCCCGTCGATGTTTCTGAGCGATCCATAGGGGACAACGGCCGCGGCCTGTATCCGCCTCTGATCAACTGGCGCAGCACCCGGAGATGATGGAACACGGGATGCCTGGTCAGTTGCTCCTAACGTAGCGTTCAAAGCACTCGTAGACCAATCAACTCATGTGCGCAACGGAGTCAGGCCTAAGCCTATTGCCTTTTCGTGTTGATCAAGTATATAGGATGATAACCGCGCATGAAGTGGGCGACAACTTCGCGAGCCTCGCGCTCACTGTGATCGGTCTCAAACTCGCCTTCCACTCGAATGCTCTTTTCCGTTCGATCGACCTCGACGTCATGAATGACACAGATATCCCACCCACAGTGTCGAGGGATCAAAAGACGCATGGCGTCAGCCACTCGATCTTCATAGCGCCGCCTGTACAAAATGGTAAGCATTAAGTTGTCGAGCTTGGTCCAGAGAATATGGTAAAAGAATCCGGACAAGACAACGATTACCAGGGCGACATAGAGCACCGCCAATTTGTCAGCTAACGCCAGCCCGATCAGAGTCACGACAGGGAAAGCCAGGATGGTCAGTTTGCCGTCAGCGCCGATCCGAACCTCGCCGTACTTGCTGAACTCCATCGTCTTGTAGCGATTGGTGACCGCCGATCTTTGCCGCAACAGAGCCTGCACTATTCCGTAGAGGCCAAGGCCAATGGCCACCAATATCGCTATCTTCGCGTAGGCGGAGGTGTTCTTGCTGAGGTCGGCGAGCGCCGCGGCCAGCTTCTCCTCACCGGTCATCCAAGGTTGAACGCCAAAGGCCCAACGATACAGAAAAAGCAACGGAAGCGCTATAATCCCCGGTAACCAAGCAGCCACAAAACCTGCCAGGAAACCACTCGTTATGACAGCCCACTGCGGAGCGTAGGCAGCCATAGCGTCCCATCGCGCTTGCTCCAACGCCCGCTCATTGATTGTTGATGGCAAATACATTCCCATACAGCCCGTCTCCTTCCATGCTCAGACTGATCTGCACGTCTTTTCTTCTCTAGTCATTTTACGCTACTCAAGGTCACAGTCCTTCCGGAAAAATGCGCCGACATTTTCACCTCCGGTGTTATAATAAACTATGACTATGCCGATCGGAGAAGGAGGGCACTGGCCATGGGCGTTTTTTCACGTATGTCTACCATTTTCAAGGCAAAGATGAGCCGACTCATGGACCGTTTTGAGAATCCCCATGAGACTCTTGACTACAGCTACGAGAAGCAGCTTGAGTTGCTGCGCAACGTCAAGCGCGGTCTGACAGAGGTGGTGGCATCCAAGAAGCGTCTCGAGCTGCAGAGCGCGAAGCTAAAGGAGTCTGCCGCCAAACACGAACAGCAGGCACGTGAAGCACTCACCCACGGGCGGGAAGATTTGGCCCGGATGGCCTTGGAGCGGCGTGCCCTGACCATGCAGCAACTACAAGGACTTGATGAGCAGATCGAGGAGCTGCAAAAGGAGCAGGACAAGCTGGCAGCGACGGAAGCGCGTCTACAGGCCAAGGTCCAAGCCTTCCGCACACAAAAAGAGATTATCAAAGCACAGTATTCAGCTGCCGAAGCCCAGGTGAAAATAGGTGAAGCAGCCACGGGTCTCTCGGAGGAGATGGCCGATGTCGGCCTGGCGATCGAACGGGCGCAAGATAAGACAGAGCGCATGCGATCCCGAGCGGCGGCTATCGATGAGCTGGTGGCCTCCGGCAGCCTCATCGACAGTATTGATGTCGGTCCTAAGGATGACATAGAAAAGGAATTGGCGCGTCTTTCCCAACATCAGTCCGTTGAAGATGATCTAGCCAGGCTCAAAAAGGAGGTATTGGGCTCATGATCATCCGCATAGCTACCGAGGGACAGTACGAATTGCGCGGAGAAGCGCTTGCCAAACTGGACGCTTTGGATGATCTTGTGCTCGATGCCATAGCCAAAAGCGATGCTGAGGCCTTCGAAAAGAGCCTCAACACTGTCTTTTCGCACGTCCGGTCCCAAGGCACCAGACTCCCTGACAACAGCCTGCACGAATCCGACTTGATTCTTCCGCCGCCGGATACCACCCTGGCTGAGGCACGAGAACTCTTCGCCGACTATCCGCGGGACCTGCTGTAAAAACTGGGCCGCCCATGCCGGGCGGCCTGCTATGTCTTTTCGATAGTTTCAGGTCGGACAATCCCACAACGGATACCAGCGGCTCTGATCCGCCTCCAGGGGCAGGTACTTGGGTAGCAAGGAGGATGCCCGCAACTCCCGCGGGTGATCCCGTTTCTTGCCCGGCAAGGGAATAAACGGATAGAAGGCCCCTCTTTTGTAACTGTAGATGAGATAATGCGGAGCTGAGATCCCGGGACCGGAGAAACGAAAAACGGCGGCCAGCATCTGCTCACCGTATCCTTTCTCCTGCAACTCCTGCGTGGCGATGTGAGTGACACCCACGAGATCCTCAAAATCCTCATCTTTGAAGATCAACCACAGGTACCCGTAATCATCATGTTCCACACGCAACTCGGTACCGCTTTCCGCCAAGACCAGCTGCAGGAGACTCTGCAGTTCCTTTTTCGTCTCCATGAACTCAACTGTGTGCATGGGCTTGAGACACAGAGCCGCCGCCCCGGCGCTGAGCCAGCCCAAAGCGGTCTCCAAGTCCACCTGCGCCGTAATCAACTGGAAGAGAGGTTCCGACTTCGGGCGTGTCAAACGGGTCCGCCCAAACAACCAATCAAAGAACCGCATACAATCCACGCCTCTACCGATGATTTGTCCGTCAACGGCGCATCTCTTGCTCAATGCGCTGCAAGTGATCCAAACGGCGCTCCAAAGAAGGATGCGTAGAAAAAAGCTCCGCCAAAGACTCCCGCCGAAGGGCCGGCACGATGAGAAAGGCGTTAAGCCCGCTGACTTCACGCATATCTTGAACCGGAATGCGATCCATGGCCCCGCTGATGGACAACAGAGCTGACATTAAGTTGGCCGGAGAACCAGTGAGAATCGCCGCTCCGCGATCGGCAGCATACTCGCGATAGCGTGACAAGGCCCGAATGAGGAAGTAGCTGACAGCCCAAACCACGAAAGCGGCCAGCCACACGATCATCAGCCCCTCTCCGCCGCGATCAGAACGACCTCGGCGCCTTCCCATCCCCATTCCGCCATAGCGACGCATATAGAAGACATTCTGAACTATAAGCGAGGCAACGGTGGCGAAGAAGCTGGCGAACGTCATCACCGCCACATCGCGGTGTTTGATGTGCGACAATTCGTGGGCCAAGACGGCCTCAAGCTCGGCCGGGTTCAAACGACGAATAAGGCCGCGGGTGACGGCAACGGCGGAATGACCCGGACTGCGCCCCGTGGCAAAGGCGTTCGGCACATCACTTTCCATGATTGCCAAACGCGGAATCGGCATGTCCGCAACAGCTGCCAGCCGGGCAATTGTCGCGTGCAGCCCGGGCTCTTCATTGGGGGTAACAATCCGAGCCCGCATGGAAGCCAGAACCAGCTGATCGGAGAAGAAGTACTGAATGCCCACCATCACTGCCACAAAGAAGATAATCGTAACCGTCCCGGCCCCCGCCTGCCATAGGACCCAGACAAAGGCGCTGTACAGCGCAGCCAACATGAGCATGGTGGCCAACATACGCAATCCTAACGCGGGGTCAGCCCCCAGCTGACGCCGTGTTTTGGCCATCAAAATGCCCTCCCTTCTTTGCCTATCATAGCACAGACCGGCAAAAATGAAGCAGCCTCAAGGGAGGAATTTTTATATAACGCGACGAAGGACCGCTTGCCTACAGAAGCGATCCCCCGCCGCATTTGGAAAAACAACCACTGGCATCCCTGTGAAGTTTAAGAGTACATCCGCTGCTGCAATGAATACTGCTCTAAGCAGACGTCACAACGCTTGTTAAAATTCGAGCTGGATTGCTTCATCATAAATGGCATTGTAAGATAGCATTGGCGCGGTGACGCCTCTCACAGTCATTGTAATCCGAGCAGAAGTCTCATGGCAACATGATCTTGCAGCTATTAACAAAAGGTTTACCTGGACGAACGCATCGGTGTTCTGAAAGG
>JBMNSS010000083.1:0-11754 GCA_050945315.1 Limnochordia bacterium
AGCGCGGCGCCGATGAATCACCAATGTGCTCATTGTAACTAAATCGGCCTTCTTCGCTTCAACAGACTCCGATGCGGTCTATGACTCCGGTCTGTCTTTCGGGCGAAGAAGGCCTCAGCTTTAACCTATAATGTCGCACTCTTTCCGGTAAGTCCGGTTCTCCGGGCGAAGGCATCGATGAACGCGCTTACTCTAGAAATTCCCTGGCCGCCCCGGATCCGGCCACGGGATCCAGTCAGCTATATTAAGCCAAAACAAGATAACGGAGACGGCGGACAACAAACGCAACTTCATAACACCAACAACTGCACTCCCAGAAGTTATCATTGTCAACCCTCCTGATGGATAATGTTGCGGCAGTTTTACTGACCATACCATCGGAAAAGGACCTCGTCGATATATCCATCGGCATATTCCTCTTTGCGTTTACGGAATGAATGTGCTAACCTGAACCTAATGATATAAACTCCTATACCTGCTTGGCAGGAGGGGATGTCTCTTGGCACGAGCCGATCGCACGACTCTCGCTCGCCGCATCAAGGCACGCCGTCTTGAACTCGGGCTCACCCAACGGGAGGTAGCCGGAGACGATTTCACAAGAGGGTTCATCTCACAGGTCGAAAATGGACTCATAGATCCTTCACTTAAATCGCTGGAAATCATTGCTCAAAGGCTGGGCACCCCGATCAGCTACTTCCTGGAAGACACTGATGCTGCGGACCCGGTCGCCGTGGAGCAGTCAATCCGCCGCACCTACGAGCTTCTGGAGACCGACTTGGAAGGTGCCGCCGCCGCATCGGCTGCCGCTTTGAGCGGTGCTGAACAGTTGGGAAATCCATCACTGCTGGCTCGGGCGCGTTCCGGAGCAGCCTGGGTGGCATACAACAAAAGCGATTTTTCTGAAGCGGCAGACCTGTTTGCCGCCGCTGCGGAGGCCCACCGCACGGCCGGAAACGCCACCCAAATGCTTCGAGCCCTCAATGCCGCCGGTTCGGCTGCTCACCGGGCGAATGATTATGCGGCGGCCGAGGAGTACTATACCTCGGCTCTTGAGGCCGTTCCACTCATACAGGAACCAGACCTGCACGACCACTTGCGCGTACTGGCGAACTTGGGCATTCTGCTCACCCACCAAGGTCAGAGCGGCGAAGCCAAAAACATCCTCGAACAGGTGCTTTCACTGTCTGGCATCTACAAAGAGTACTATCGCTACGGTGAGGTTTATCATGCTCTGGGAGTAAACTATCGGCGTCTGGGTTTTCCGGACAAAGCCATCGAACACTATCAACTGGCCTTTCAGTTCTACGAGGCCGTACAAGAGCCCCTCAATGCAGCCCATGCTCTGTTGAACTGTGGCAATGTCTACATGGAAATAGGCGAGTACACTCAAGCACATCGGCTTTACCGACAAACCCTGGATATCTACGAGGAGTCAGGTGAGAGCGAACACGCGGCCAACGCCAGAGCCAAACTGGCATCAGTCACCTGGCACGAGGGATGCCTGGAAGAGGCCCTTACTCTCGCCGATGCGGCCTTACAGCATCTCACCGATGACAAGGAGCGCGGGCATATGTTTATAGTCAAGGCTCGCGTCCTGTCTACAGACGAAGAAAAAGTCGCCACGGCCGTGGATCTGTATCGCCAGGGACTGGCGCTGCTCGGAGAGAATGAACATAGCAAGGATGTTGCCGAGGCCTGTTACGAACTCGGCGATTTACTCATGCGGCTGGACAGAGCCGGCGAGGCGAGCCCGTATCTGGCGCGCGCCGCAGATTTGTATCGCCGCTTGAAAGGATAAGAACGTGAAGCTTATTGTGGCAGTCATACAGGATGAGGACGCCGTGCCTCTCATGAAGGCTCTGACTGCTCAGAAGCACAGGGCCACCAAACTGGCGAGTACCGGTGGTTTTTTGTTGCGCGGCAACACCACCTTGATGATCGGCGTACAAGATGATGAAGTGGACTCGGTCTTAGAGATCATCAGCACCGTATGCCGCCGACGAAGCAAGCATATACCTCAGCTACCCACTGAGATTGCCGCCTCTGTGAGTCTCCCGATCGAGGCCGAAATCGGCGGTGCCATCGTCTTTGTGGTCGATGTGGAGCGATTCGTTCGCATCTGAGCATTCAGCGCTCACCGACGGCGACCATGCCAGTCGTTCCCGCCCCATTTCACTACGTCATCCGCCGAACGCGGCAATGCGCTTAGATGATCTTTTGCCGAGCGCGTCCCGATGCTGACATCCGGAGCTATCTCGGCCAACGGTACCAGGACAAATGCCCTCGCGGTCATCCGAGGATGCGGCACTTGGAGCACTTCGGTACAGATCGTGAGATCACCGTAGAGCAAAAGATCAAGATCGATGACGCGCGGTCCCCAACGGATCGAACGAGTCCGACCCAGTCGCCGCTCCAGCGCCAACAGCTCAGTCAGAAGCCTCATGGGAGGCAACGATGTCTGTAGCTGCACCACCGCGTTCAGGAATGGTTGCTGCTCCACCCCACCCCAAGGAAGCGTTTCATATAGGGAAGAGACTCTCTCAACGGCGGTGTTATCAAAGAGGGCCATTCCTGCTACGGCCCGGCGCATGTTTTCAGCGCGATCGCCGATATTGCTCCCCAGGCCGACAAAAGCCGTCACGGTCCGGGCACCTTGCTCTGTCATGTCGAACTACCGCCTATGGCACCTGTCTTCATGGCTTGTGTCATGTCAATCACGCGGCGCATGGCTTGCACGTCATGAACCCGTATCACATCGGCCCCCTCCCATACGGCGATCGAGACGCTGGCGGCCGTCCCTTCCAGGCGTTGGTCTAACGGCAGGTTCAAGACGTTGCCTATCACGGATTTGCGCGAAGTACCGACCAACACCGGATAACCCAGGGTACGGAAGTCTCTCAAGCGCTTAAGCAGTTCCAGATTGTGTTCAGTGGTCTTGCCAAACCCGATTCCGGGATCAATTATCAGCTGCTGTGGGGACAATCCGGCCCTCTGCGCCCGCCGACAGGTGTCATCAAGCCAAGAGAGGACCTCGGCCACCACTTCTTTGTAGCTAGGATCCTGCTGCATGGTGCGCGGCGTGCCCTGCATATGCATAACCACCACGGGCGCTTTCGTACGAGCAGCCAAAGCCAACATGTCCGGATCCCGCAGTCCGGAGATGTCGTTGATCCAATTGGCACCGGCTGCCAAAGCTTCTTCTGCCACCTGTGGCTTTTGAGTGTCTACCGATATTAAGACATCACTTCGCTCTCTGATGGCCCGGATTGCAGGAATGACCCGGCGCAACTCTTCTTCCACAGAGACTGCGCTGCTGCCGGGTCGAGTTGACTCGCCCCCTACATCCACGATCTGCGCGCCTTGTTCGACCATGTCCAAGGCACGCCGAACCGCCTTCTCTACAGTGGAATAACGCCCGCCGTCAGAAAAGGAATCCGGAGTCGTGTTCAAAATGCCCATGAGCAACGGAGACGAAAAATCGATAGGACACGCATCCAAAGACCATGACACGTCAAAAGCGGCTGCCAGTTCCCTGGCCAGCCGAAGATCGGTGTCGCCAGGCCACCTCATAAGGAGAGCTTGCAGCGCGGTTACTGACCCGGCCAGATGCGTAGAACCGTTTGAGGGCCATACCGTCAATCCTTCGCGCAAAGCCTGCCGGGTAAAATCATCAGAGACGGATCCGGACAGACTTATCGTCACCGCAGCATGCCGTGCGGCAAGTAAGCGGGATTCCTTTTCAGAGCAACCGGCTTCCCGCCATAGCTTTATCAGACGATGCCATTCTTCGGGGCCATCCAACACCTCGATGGTTAACACCTATTCTCACCCCTTGACTGCAACGCGTAACAACAACCAGAAACCGGCCACCACGAGGTTAAACGTAGCGTGGGCCACAATACAAACCCATAGACTGCCCCGTCTTTCGTAAAGAGAAGTCAACCCTACGGCTGTAAGAAATATGGCCGGTCCCTGCACCACATAAAGATGAAACACTGCGAAAAGCAGGCTGTTCACCCAGACCGCATGAGCTACTCCCAGATGCGCTTTTAACGCGCCGTACAGATAACCTCTGAAGAAGAGCTCCTCACAAACGGGAGCCACAACGGTAACGATCAGCAACAGCCAAGACAGAATCCATAGGGACGATTCGTAACGAATAATACCGTGCAAGGAGGCTAGTTCTCGGTAGTAGATGGCCATGGTGCGTCCCGCACCGAGAACGGCGGCGAAGATGTGCTTGCTGAGCCAGGTGGCAACGCCACCCATGCCCGCCAGGATCATCCCCGCCAATACACCCAGATAAACATCCTCTGACTTCGGCCGCGTCGGCCATCCTATGGAGTTACGATCCAAACGCAAGTTGCCGAACAACTGCCAGCCCGCAAGAAGTCCCCACAAAACCTGCTGCGCGCATAGGGCCCCCAGGTAATGAATAACACTTCCTTCACCGACCAAGGTACCGGCAATCGTTGCAGCCAAGGACGGAACCACGAGGCAAGCGCTGCCCAGCATGGATAGAATGACCATCCAAGAATCCTTCGGCACCGGATGCCGAGTCAGCATCTTCGCCCCCTTAGAACCAGTAGTTGGGGGCCTCTTTGGTTATCTGCACGTCATGGGGATGACTCTCCCGCATACCCGACGGGGTGATGCGCACAAAGCGCGCCTTCGTCTTTAGTTCCTCTATCGTTCGGGTACCGCAATATCCCATTCCGGCTCGCAGACCACCGATCAACTGATACACGGTGTCTGCCAGCGCCCCCTTAGACGGCACACGTCCTTCGATCCCTTCCGGCACAAACTTCCCGCTGCCCTCCTGGAAGTAGCGATCGCCGCTTCCGGCGCGCATGGCACCGATAGATCCCATGCCCCTGTAGACTTTGTAACTGCGCCCTTGGTAAATCTCCGTGTCACCGGGTGCCTCGTCAGTACCCGCAAACAGCGCACCCAGCATCACTACATCTCCGCCGCAAGCGATGGCCTTGACAACGTCACCCGAGAAGCGGATCCCGCCGTCAGCGATGATCGGTATCCCGTACTCCCTGGCTACCATGAAGCAATCCCATATGGCGCTAACCTGCGGTACACCGATCCCGGCCACTACGCGCGTCGTGCAGATGGAACCCGGACCCATACCGACTTTGACCGCATCAGCGCCCTCATTGATAAGGGCCAGCGTTCCTTCACCGGTGGCTACATTACCGGCGATGATATCTACTTTGCCGCCGAAATCAGATTTCAGCCAGGACAACGTGTCAAGCACCTTACGTGAATGACCGTGCGCCGTATCCAGGACGAGGACATCGACCCCGGCGGCCACCAAGGCTTGCGCTCGCTCCTTGGTGTCGGACCCCGTGCCGACCGCCGCACCGACACGCAAACGGCCTTTTTCGTCCTTGGCCGCGTTGGGGTGCTTACGGGCTTTTTCAATGTCCTTGATGGTGATCAAGCCTTTAAGACGGTAATCCTGGTCCACCAGCGGCAGCTTTTCTATGCGATGCTCGTGCAGGACCCGTTTGGCCTCATCAAGAGTTGTCCCCACCGGACCGGTGATCAGATCCCGCGTCATCACATTCTCAACCGGTTGATCGAGATTCTCTTCGAAAACCAGATCGCGATTGGTCAGGATCCCCACCAAGAGTCCGTCCTCTTCCGTGATGGGCACTCCCGAGATGTGGTAACGCTCCATGATCGCCAAGGCATCTCTGATGCTGTGCTTGGGCGAAAGATAAACGGGATCGACAATGATGCCGCTCTCCGAACGCTTCACCTTATCCACTTCGATGGCTTGGTCCTCGATACTGAGATTGCGATGGATAACGCCGATGCCACCTTCACGCGCCAGAGCGATCGCCAAGCGGCCCTCAGTTACGGTATCCATGGCCGAACTCATCAAAGGTATGTTTAGTGAAATGCGTTTCGTGAGTTTCGTGCGCGGATCCACATCCTGGGGCAGCACATCTGACTCACCCGGCAGTAGAAGTACGTCGTCAAATGTCAAAGCCTGTTTGCCGAATTTCTCTTCCCAATTCATGGCCAATACCCCCACACTAAGCTCCTTCCCCACCTTGCCCGATTTCTGTTCTGTTCGCTAAGCTAAGTATGCAGTCCTCTCAGAATTGTATCTTACCCTTTTCCCCGCCTTAGAAAAAGGCTGTCCATCCGCTCTCAAGCCCGGAGGCCCTGTAACAGTCCTCTCCTTCGGGACTCATCATGATGTCAATGTGTCCACCGAATCTCAACTGCGACTGAGAACCGACTTGCCAATGGGCCATGATCTCGGAGCGGTGCTGACGCGTCACGCCCGCCACCGCCCGTCTCACAGTGCGCAGAAGCGACAGTTCCAATTGGGTCTTTTCCATGGTCAACTTTCCGGTCAATTCACCTCGCCATGCCGTGGCTTCCGCTTCCCAGTCCCTGGCCAGCCTCACCAGAGCTTGTACCGTCGGCCCCGCATATTGATAGCTCCAGCTCAGACGATGTCCCACAGGAGCTGTACGCAAGGAAGGATCCTCTTCGTCATCTTCGTCCTCTGAACGTTCAGTCGAAAGTTGATCCAAAACGCCGGTGATGAATGAGACTTGGCTCTTCCACCGCGACCTTGTCAATGACAGTCCGTGCATGCGGTGAATGCCTCGCTGCACCCCAAGCATATCCTGTTCGCCGAAGACAAAGAGCGCACCATGGTAGGCCCAGTCTCTCCAGATGAGTTGGGTGACTTCCATTCCATGACTTGTGCGACGCTGTAGTTCGTTCGTTTGCCACGGATGGTGGCGGGAAAGCGAGGACCGATCAGCGGCTGACAACATCACGCTCCTGCGATCATCCTCGTAAGTAGTTGTCATCTGTAGTGCCATATCCTCTTGAACGGACGTGTCATAATCGAGGCGACGTCGCAGCTCAGCGGATGCGCCTACCGACAGACCGGGGATACTCAAAGGAAGCCGACTCTCCGCCCGCGCCGACAGCAGTCTTGACGAGAGGCTCTCAGCTTCCTCCCTCCGAACCATGGTGCTTTGCAGCCATCGCACCTGCCACCAAGCCCGTGAAGAGACCGAAGCACTGGCGGCTTTCATACGCAATACTGTGGCGACGGCGGGAAGAACCCCTCCATGTCGGCGGTGATCCTGCATCCATTGAATGTCGGCCCAAAATGGAGAATCACCGGTGAGCCGGGCTCTAAAACCCGTGGTCGCCAACAACTCACCCGGAAGGGGCGATCCTTTTTCAATGAGCAGACTCCGGCGCTCAGCCTGCAACTCCCACGCGCCCCATTCTCCTCGAGCCAACAGACCTGACATGAGCCCGGTATGAGTTCGCCCGTCGTCCCATCGTTCGTGCATCCTCAGACTCCATCCCAAGAACCCCCGTGGGAACAGATAAGACAGAACGTGCTCCGCCTGAAGATAACGCTGCCACGTTTCTTCACGGGCTGCCGGGTCTATCGGTGTCTGCCACCACAGAAAACTGAGTCTGCTATGCCAACGATCAAAAAGCCCCTGATAGCCCACAGTAAGGCTTCGGCGGTCGATATCATCCGGGATGCGCCCCAAAAGACGAAAACCGGGAGGAATGACGCGGTAATCAAAACCGAATTCCATCTGATCCCGCATCCATGTCCCGCCCAGCTGCCAGGCTAAAGCGTCCCGGACAGCAAAAGGATGTGAACTCGCTCTGTCTGCTCCCAACAACCACGAAGCGATCAAGCGAGAAGCAGGTGACGGGTGCCATTCGACAGCCGCCCCGCGAGCATAGTGATCCGAAAACCCCGGCTCATACGATCGTTCCCGACCGGCCAGTACATCGATGCCCAGGGAACCTCTGTCCCAGTGCATGGCCACGGCAGTGGTCGTTCTTGCCTGGGGCGCCTCGTATTCGTATTCAACGTCAATCAGTGAAGCTTCCGGAATCGGATCGCGGAAAGTGATGGCACCGAGCTCGTAATCGATCTCATAGTCGATCTCAGGAACCAGCAATTGCCCGTCCACCAAGACCCGTTCGGAGTCTTCCACCACCGGCACGTACAATCCGTTCAACAGATACGGCCCTACCAGACCACGCCCCACCAACTGTTCGCGCCTCGGCAAGCCGAGCGGTCTGCCCACAACGGCCTGCAATCGCAGATTGCCTGCGCCCATAGCGCTGAACAGCCCCTGAACCCCTGTCAAAAGCCGTTGCCAAGACAGAAGGCCCGGGCCCGCAAGGCGGAAATGAGTGGTGCCGGCCAGCAGCTCTGCGTTCTCCGTCCGCGCCGAAAACCTCAAGCGATCGGGCAGCGGTCGTGTATCATCATAGTCTCCGTCGAAAGACCAGCCGCCCGGCAGACTCCCCACGCCCCGCAACGCCAGATGGTGGCGCAATCTCCATCCTTGCTCTCTGCCGGTCTCCTCGCTGTAGCGCTCACTGTCACCTTCTACGACTGTGCCCTCCACGTCCAGCCGGAAACTGCCCGAAAAATCGCTCATGGCCGGCTGATCAGCCCATGCCACCGAGGAGGCCATCACCACAAAAGCGAGCAGTATCACGGATTTGACCATACAACTACGCCCCGCGCAGGCGCAGGATCTTGACACGCCGGTCAGCGATCTGAAGATGCAGTTCAAGGGCCTCTTCGTGCCAAGCCTCACGTTCAGTCAGCCGAAGCTGAAGCAGCGCTTTCGGGTTATCGGCGGTGCCCTCAACCTCTACGGTACCATGCACAGCCCCGTCGATCAAAGCCGCCGGGATTTTGTGCCCTCCCATGGCCAGCAGCGACGACAGTGACTGATCGCTCACGCGCACATCAATGGCCAGCCGTCTTTCACTGTTGATGTCGCTGATCCTGCCGCTCATCCACCAAGTCCCTCCGTCCTCCGTGACGGCCTTCAGACCTGAGCTTTCTAAATCATGACCGTCATAGCGAACAACTCCCTCCAACTGCCGTAGTCGACCCTTGCCGAATTGCACATCACGCAGCAGCAGGTCTCCCACCACATAAGGGTCACCGAAGGAGCCACCCAGTTCACCGGACCAAGATAGCAAACCCGACCCCAAGCGCGCATAGCGAATGGTCTCCAAAGGCCAATCAGTCACGTCAACACGGAGTTGCATAGAGCTCCCGTCGCCGGCTACTGAACCATCCACCACCATAAGCCCTTCTCCGCAGTAGGCATGAACATCATTGAGGCGGACTTCACCGTCACTCCAACTAAATGCTCCTTCGGCTCTCGGAACATACTCGCCCAGAAACTCTAGATCCGTCAGGCGAACATCTCCACTGCTGACAACAGCACTCAAAGGACCGGCAAACGACATGGCTCCGTCCAGGCGTCCGGTAGTCTCCAGACCGATGCCCAACACCGCAAACAATTGCTCGATCCGTCCTTGATCCGCCTCCAAATCCATGGAGAGCACAGGAGTCTGTGCGCTGCTCATCGCTGAAACGGATCCTTCCATGGCATAGTAAGACTCACCGCTTCTTACGCGCACGTCGGAGAAGCGAAAATCATCGCGGCTGAGTCGGATTCGACCCTGAGCTTCGGTGACGGCCTCATTCCAAAGCGTTCCGTCGCGCAATACCACGTCACCGGACAGTTCGGGATCAAACAGATCTCCACCCAAAGCACCCGTGAAGACGGCGGTGCCATCAGCCCCCCAGGCCTCCACATACGGAACGTCTGAGAGTAGATCCGATGTGTTGGCCGTGAGCTCAATCGTCAACTCGCCCCGCTCGATTTGGCCCTTTCCCACTACACGTCCTGTTGCCGACAGCAGCGTTATGGATTCCAGGCTCCACGTCCTCCCCATCACCGAGAAGATCATTTGGCCTTCCGTCAACGGTAAAGGTGTCTCGAAAGGCCACTGGGACGAAATGAGCTTGGCTCCATGCAGTGAGGCCTGACCACGGAGCTCAGGTGAACGCCACGGTCCCTGAATAACGAGCTCAGCGCCTACGGTACCGCTTCCTTCCACCTCTATCATTGGGCTGTATTTGCACAGATCGGCTGCGAGCCAGTCCAAAAGACGCACGTGTGCCGTCAGCCTGCCCCGCACATCCAATTCACCGGAGCCGGATAGACGACCCGCTCCTCGACTGACACGAAGATCCTGGATCCGCAATGTGTCTGCGGCACCCTTCAGGCTCACATCAAAGGTCAGATCGTCCGGAGCGTTTGCACCGCTCCAAACGATCTGTCCTTTCCGCACCGCCACACTTATATCAGGCCAAACGGAAGCTTCGTCCGTAGCCTTCGAATTGTCTTCACCTGCGTTCTCCCCGTCTTGGGGGCTTGTATCATGCCCTTCCTCTGACGATAATGAACCGCTCAAGAGGTGGAGGCTATTACCGAAATCAACGGTGAGGCGCGGTGAGACCAGTACAACTTGCCGAAGCGCTTCCAATGGGTCTCTGTCCAATAGAGCAAAGAGGCCGAACCTCAGATGCACCTGATCCACCGTGATCGGCTCAGTAAAGGGCCCGTCGGGCTTCGGAGTCAAAACGACCTGATCGATCACCAAGTGCGTCGGACCCTCAAAACGAGCCTGTCCTATATGCACATGTACGGGCCAGCGAGCTTCAATCAAAGTGATCGCTTGGCGGGCCAAAATTGCGGGAATCGACCCCCTGTTCAAAAAAAGCGTCACCGCCGCGACGCTGATCATGAGAAGAAGACAAATGACCAAGAAACCCCGCCATCCGTCGAGGCGCATCAGGAGTGTTCATCCCCTTTCCGATCTAGACTGTGTGTCATCGCATCCTTTGACATCTCAGTCAGATCGCCTGCAAGTAAGAAAGGGAGCGCCAGACAGATGGTGGGGCAAGTTCCATGAAACACCGCCGTCGGTCCCGCAGACAACTTCGGAGGGCTGTAGACGGCCTGTCGATCCAACAAAACACCTGTCGAAGTGTCGCGGAATGAGCGACACGGGCTGCTTGAGCTGACAGCGGTCGCGACCGATCATCATCTCCCTCAGCCTTCTTTGGTCGACGGAAGCGGATCGTCTCAGGTGCTCAAAACCAACGTGAGCTGCGTTTGTCGTAGAAGTCTTTCATGATGGCATTTACCTGACGCAGAACTCCGGGCACGGCAACCTCAACGGGTATTTCACCTCGCCACATCTGGGTGACTGTGGGTCCGCTCAACAAAGTGCGCTGATACTCGTTATACGCAGGGTTAGCCCAAAACTGCTCCCCGGCATAGTCCATGGCGTTCATTGCCCTCAGCACGGGGCCTTTCCGAGAAATCGGCTCTGATCTTGACGCAATTGCATATGCGTGTCACTGAGTAGCACGCTCTATCGTACTCTCGATCGCTTTGAGTCCGAGCCCCATGTCCAATCCTTGGCCGGTGCAAATTCGCATCTGATCAGTCACCTGATACCCAAGAACGCGGGTGTGATTCTCGACATCGATACGACTGTCGAACCGGTCCATGGCAGCCAGGAAGGCGCTTGTGTAGCCTAGAATCCTAAGTATCGAGGAAGACCCAGCTATCAGCCGCTTATCGCCTTTGACGGACGAACCAAGGCAGCTGTGCACATTGAGCCTCGCCCTGGGAAGTCTCCAAACGCAAAGGAAAAGATCGCCTTCTATCGGGCAGCTAAGGCACAGCTTCCGGAAGGAGTCAAGGTGGTGTACGTCAGGGCAGTGAGTCAAGAGTTATGGGGCTGAAGTTCCCTGCCTATGTGGTGTCAGAAATTTGTAATCGGTGGCATACCGCTTTCATTGAGCCGGTGGAAGAAGTGTGAAAGCCCACCTGAACCAGTCCTACC
>JBMNSS010000084.1:0-11428 GCA_050945315.1 Limnochordia bacterium
CCCCCTTCGGCTTCCTTCAGACCCCGCCGTTACCGGCGACGCCCTTGCCTACGGGTTGTTTTCCCACTGGCAGGTAACGAAGGTTTCTTTCAACCTTCCGGCTCGGCAAGCATGCCGGGCACACGCGAGAAGGGGTTGCCCCAAGCTCCTTGGGACAACCCCTTCTCATGCCAGTCTTTCGTCACCGAGATGCGATGGGCAGTACGCGCTTCTAGCGGGCAGACTCGTTTTCGGCAAACAAGGCCGCGATGATCCGATCCGCCTCTTCAAGCGCGACGCGGGTCGAGGCTTCGCCGCGCCACACCTTCATCAGCTGATTGTTCAGCGTGGTGGTGATGCGGGCATCCGTCACGAGCCCCTCTTTCAGGAAGACGTTATCGGGATGCACGGACTGTTCAAAGAAGGCCATCCAGTTAGCCGGCAGATCCGGAACACATGTGTTCCAGGTACGGGCCACTCTGGCCAGAACCGGCAGACGACCGGTGTGAGTGGCCATGCTGCGCTGGGCTTTTTCCGTCGTGCCCAAGAACTTGACCCACTTCCACGCCGCCTCGGGGTTCTGCGTCTGAGCGCTGATCTGGAATCCGTTCAAAGAGACGTTGGTGGCATTATTGGCAGGTCCGTACGGCTGAAGGGCCACATCCCACTCAAACGGCACACCCTTCATGCGAGTGCCGATGATTCCGGGACCGTCCACAACGTCAATGGCGGCCTTGTTGTGGTAGAAGTACGTACCGCCGCCGACTGTGGCCGGCTGAGTCACCCGGTCTTGCCAGATCAGCCTCTCAATGTACTCTATGGCCGTGACCACAGGTTCGCTCAAAAAGAGGCTCTTGGTCGGGAATATGTCTCGATCGAAGAAGTTGCTGCCCGCCTGGACGGTTTGAATGTATGGCCGGGATCTCATACGGTCCAATCCCCAGATCTCAGCCACGCCGTCTCCGTCGGAGTCAACCGTGAGCTTGCGCCCGTATTCGCGCATCCGCTCCCAGGTCCACTCGCCCGCCTTAAGCTGCGCCGGCGGTGTCAAACCGGCCTGCTGCAACATGTCGAGGTTGTACCAAGTAACAATGGAATAGACTTCCACGGGCAGCATAAAAAGAAGCCCGCCCGGGGTGGTCAAAGCGCTCAACATCGCCGGAGGAAACAGACTCCTCGATTGAGGATCCAGGAACTTGTTCAAATCCATGAACATGTCCTGAGCGATGAGCGGAGCGGTGACCTGGGTCACCAGATCCAAGACGTCCGGCGCGATGCCTCCCGCGGCCATCACGAGAAACTTCTCGTCAGGCTTGGCTTCCGTGAGGATCTCTATCTCGATTCCGGGGTTTTCCTGTTCGAAGGGGACTTTCATTTCACGCAGGAAATCCTGCCAGGATTCACTGTGCGAAGCCGAACTCAGATGCGTGATCTTCACCGAAGCAGCGCCAAGACAGGGAAGCGAGACCAGCAGAGCAACTGCAAGAACACAGGACAAGACAACAGTCCGTCGACTCAACACGTCGTGCACCTCTTTTCCGAAGTTGCCGGGCGACCCGGGCGGATCCTAGCATCAAAGGCCGCCACAAACGCAACTCAGTTGCCTAATGTAACGAGCCTGTGAGAAAGGAGCGCCAAGATCCCCTCAGCATCGCATGCTTACTTTAATTAAGAAATATAATTCACCGGGATGCTTACTTTCACCTGCCTCGGATTACAAAATCCTGCCACAGTCTTTAACACGCTGATCGATGAATCACACCCCGGAAGTCATACAAATTCATAACATCATTCGCATTAAATTACGACTACTTATGTGATTTTCGGCTCACCGCTAATCCTCCGGGGTGTAATCGTAAACAGGAATGATATTAACCTGACACCACATGACAATTCATGATTTCCACATCGCAATAAAGGAAGACGATGAAGGAGCATGAACGTCTCATGTGAAAGAAACACAACGCGTCAAGGAGGAAAAACCGTGAAACGCACAGCCGCCCTGATCATCTTTCTTGGATTGATACTGACCGCTTCTTTTGGGATCGCCTACAGTGAAGAAGTGGCGCTTTGGACCCAGTCGGCCACTCAGCCGTGGCTGACCGAGATCCTGCAGGAGTTCACGGAGGAGACCGGTATCAGAGTCGAAAGCAAGCGAATCGGATGGGGTGTCGAAGAGCTGTATGTGGCCTATGCCGCCGCGGTGATGCCTGATCTTTTCACCCATGGCACCGCCGCCTTGGGCGCTCTTGCCGACCAAGGGCTGATGGCTCCGTTGGATGACATCGTCCGAGAGTGGGATTTCACCAAAGATATCATACCCGTCGTATATGACATCGCCCGCTTTAAGGGCCAACTGGTCGGTATGGCCTGGTACGGCCTTACCATTGAATCCTTGGTCTATCATACGGAGGTTTTCGAAGAGGTTGGCCTCAGTGGAGATCAACCGCCAAAGCGTTGGGACGATCTGGTCACCTATGGGCGCAAACTGACTCTGCGAAACCCCGACGGTACTCTGCTCCGTAGCGGCTTGCATGTCGCGGATACCGGACAGTCGCCCAGTGGTTGGTTCAGGACATTCACCCTTCAGTGCGGGCTCGATCCCTTTGGCGATGAGCTGACCTCGATATCCCTCCTTGACGACCGTATCGTCAGTGCCGTCACCTTCTACGTAGACCTGATCAACACCCATCGGATCAACGATCGCGGCTTTGCCGGTTCCTTCTTGAACCGCTCAAGCGCCATGTGCAAAGAATCCATTGCACCGTTCCGGCGGTATCCCGATGAAGCCCCGTATCTGAAGGTGGCCCTTCTGCCTTACAAGGACGTACCCGTCGTGCACATCGTCGGTGATTTCATGTCCCTGGCCTCTTCTTCAAAAAACCGCGACAGCGCTCTGCAACTGTTTAGATACATCATGCATCCCGACCGGCAGTACCGCATCAACCACGCCCAAGGCTTCCTGCCGATATACACCCGCGGTGCCCGGTGGGACTGGGTGCGGGAGATCCCCGCCTCGCATGAGTTCATTTCGCTGGCCATGGAATTCGGTCATGCCTCTACCCCTCATCCCCAGTTCTTTGAGCTGAGAGATATGCAGAACCGAATCATGCGCACCGCATTGGACGGCAATAACGCTCCCCGCGTTGTGCTGCAAGAAGAAAACGACTCTTTCTTGGCTTTGATGCGCAATCGCTAGCGCACCGACAATTGCGATTTCTTGAAAGGAGTGGTCCGGATGAGTGCGAGTCTTGACCGCCAAAGACAGGTCCCATCTTCCCGGCAATACGACGTGGCCATCAGCGGAGGGGGGTTAACCGGACTGGCAGCGGGGATCTCTCTCGCCGAGAGCGGACACAAGGTCGTCATCGTCGAGCGTCGAGGCACCTTGGGTTGGGAGATCGGTCGCGCCCGGCGGGTACATCTGCGGCTCGATGATGCGAAAGACTACTCACCTTTGGCCGCCAGACTGACGGAGGAGTTGACCCGGCATTCCCCCTTTTTGGCCGGAACGCTACGGGCGCCCGTAGCTGAGCTGATCTTCGACAGGTGGGTGGAGCAACAAGGTGTGGATGTGCTCTTCCATGGCTGGCCCGTACGGGTGGACACCCGGGCGGGTCGGGTGAGCGGTATCACCGTGGGGGCCAAAGAAGGCTACCTGCAGTTGGCCGCCTCCTGGGTGGTGGAGACCGATGACGCCGGTCGCTTGGTAGCCCACGATTTGCGCCAGGTCTGTCCACCGGCAGGCGTGATCCGAAGCGTGATCGTCAACGGCTCTCAAGTCGGCAAAGAGATGCGTGTGGATCTGGGCCCGGAGTTGGGCGAGGTGTCAGTCCGACCGCTGGAGAAAGATGTGGCGCAGATCGACATTGGACTGACCTCGAACGCCTACCCCGAAAGGGAGAGCCAATTCTCCGAGAAGCTAAAGGCTCTTTTGACCGGTTTGAGAAGCCAAGTCGTTGGACTCCGGGATTGCCGGCTCTTGTACATCGCTGACGATGAGTGGCACATGCCTCCTTTTTCCGTTAGGGAGACGGCTCTCATGGACGATTCCACGCCGATAGGTTACTGGTTGACTTCCGACGAGGGAAAACCAGTGGCCGTTGATCTTCGGGCCGGGGAGCTTCAGGCCGCAGCTCAGCCCGGTTTGATCCTGGCCGGGCCGTGGCTGCCGGGCTATCGGCGTGCCTCAACCGATGAGACGACACACATTCTCAATCGCATGCTGCTGGGTGAAGCTGTAGCTCGCTATGTAACCATCGTTTCTGATCAGACTGCAGCAGGATAATTGACCACAAAAGGAGGTGCCGCGCATGGGATTTGAGACGGACGTACTGGTTGTCGGAGCCGGAACCGGCGGCGTGACCGCGGCGTTAGCTGCAGCCGCACAGGGAGCACGAGTCCTGCTCGTGGAACGCGACGGAGCGGTAGGCGGTGCCGGTACCCGTTCTGCGGTCCATTCATACTACAGGGGCAGCCGCGGTGGCATACAAGAAGAGATTGACCGCCGAACGCAACAGGTACAACAAATGCTGGGCGGCGAGGTCGTCGGGTTCCATCCCGAGGCCAAACGGATGGCCATGACCGAGATGCTGACCGAGGCTGGGGTGGAGATCCTCTATCATGCCCTGGCAGTCGATGCTATCCTCGAAGGCCGACAGTTGTCAGGCATCATCTTCGAAACACCGGAGGCGACGGTGGAAGTCAGGGCCAAGGTCACGGTGGATGCCACGGGAGACGGCGATGTCTGCATTCTGGCCGGAGTACCCTACACCAAAGGACGCGACTGGGACGGGATTATGCACGCCTACTCCCTGGTACCCAGATATGTTCATCCGCAGACCGGAAAGCTGGCCTTCGGCAACTTCGATGCGGGGTGGGTGGATGCCACCAGCAGCTGGGATATATCCCGCTCGTATATCCACTCCCGTGCTCTGCTATGGCCGGATCATCCCCGCTGGCGGGACCGACAGCCGCCGTGGGGAGATGCGCTTTTGGCCAGCGCCCCGCTGATTGGTCTTCGCGAGGGGCCCTACATCCACGGTGACTATACGCTGACCCTTGAGGACATGGTCTTTGACAGACGCTTTCGCGATGTCGTGATGCGTTGCCACTCCCATTACGATACCCACGCTCTCGACATGGCCAACGAAAGCGTAACCGGACAGATCTGGAGTGAGGTTTTGGGCCAGTGGCTCCTCAACGTCGGCTGCGACGTACCCTACCGCTCCTTTTTGCCTAAGGGCGTGGACGGCCTTTTGATCGGCTGCCGGGCTCTGTCGCAGGATCACGATGCCGGCCAAGCTCTGCGGATGCAGCGGGATATCTTAAAGATCGGAGAAGTGGCCGGGACTGCGGCCGGTCTGGCCTGCCAACAGCAGTGTCAGCCTCGTGGATTGGATGTAGTGAAGCTGCAACAGGCGCTGATCACCCGCGGTGTTCTGGCGGCAGAAGACTTGAGCCGGAAATCACGGCCTTGGGTTCTGCCCCCCGGTGTGGAAAAAGACGGTGACCTCTGGGAGGTCTGTTCGAAACGGACACCGGAGGAGCTCGCCCAACTGGTGGCCGCCTTGGGCACAAAAGAGGAAGGAAGAGCGCTTTGGTGGCTGTGGCAGGCCGGTGAAGACGGTATCCCGGCGCTACTCGACGTCTTGAGGAGCGAGGCCTCCGAAGCCCAAAAACGAGGCGCGGCGATCGGGCTGGCCCTGCTCGGCGAGGATGCCGGAGTCCCCTGGCTGCTCAAAGCGGTAGAACGCCGTGATGACGACCGACTGGCTCTCGACGGTGTGGTGGTCCGGGGTGGCACCTCCGAGCGTTGGATAGCCGCCTTGATCTGCCTGAAGCTTCTGCGGGACAAGAGTGCCGTAAGGATGTTGGCGGATCCTCTGCCCGGGGAGCAGGTAGTCCCTAACATGTTGCACATCCTCCACTATTTCGCCGCCGTGGCCGATCTTCTGGATGCCGATGAAAAGAGGACGGTAAGCGACAGCGTAAGGAAGCTACTCGCCAGGGATGACATAGAAAAAGGGTATGCCATACCCCAGACGGTGCGCTGGAGTGTCGATCTGATTGCGGCCTACACGCTGATGCTCTGTGGCGATGAAGAGGCCATCGCCATCGCTGAAGCGCATCTGAGCAGTCCTTGGTCATTCATAAGGGAAGCCGCCGAGAGGGTAGTGGATCGCTGCCGGGCACTCTTGGCCTCGTGATAAGAAGGGACATCCCAAGAAAAGGCGGGGGCGCGGCACCGGTCAGGTGCAGCGCCCCTTCTTCATTCAGACATTGGGCCGCACAGCAATGGCGGTCCGTTACCGCTTCTGTTCTGATCCTCTCAGATCTTGCGCAGACTCTCGCCCATCTCTTTCAGTCTGCTGTCGAGCACGGGCTTCAGAGCATCCATGGCACTCTTGGGATCCTGCTGCATGCGCATGATCCGCTGCATCGTGCTACCGATTGTGTCGTAAATATCCCGCGGGAGACCGAACCAGTTGGCTCGCAGTATGTGCTCAAAACCGGTGGTGAAGACCATGGCGTTCATCCCCGGATTCACCGTCTCCCAGCGGCGGTGGAAATCGACGATGGCCCGCGGTGAAAGGGGAGCCCGGTTCTCCGCTCTGGCAAAGAGCACGGAGCCCTCGGGATCTGCAGCCATGTATTTTATAAACTGCCATGCTCCTTCGGGATTTTCGGCGTCAACGACCATGCCCAGAGAGTGAAAACCCGGTTGCGTGCGGCGGCCCACGGCTTTGGGAAGCACGCCGAGAGACCAACCGAAAAGACTGCTGCGGGTCATGGTGGTGGCAAGCGTGTTCAGATAGTACGGTTGCTGAGGCATGATGGCTGCGGTGCCCTGGATCCAGCTTCCCCCCATCACTCCCGCTTCGTAAAGACTCCTCAGCTCGGTGATAGCGTCGATGTTCTCGGGCTTGTTGCCGGTGAACTCCCTCTGGCTGTCGTCGAACCAGTCGACCTCCCACAGGTGGATGGCCTCCAAGCTACCGGCACCCATAAAGCTGCTGATACCGTATTGATCCATCTGGCCGTCACCGTTGGTGTCGCGGGTGAGTGTTCTGGCCATGGTGAGTAGGTCTTGAAAGGTGAAGCCGTCGCTGTTCCAGTCCGTGGGCGGAGCAGCCAAACCTGAAGCATCCAGTATGTCGTCATTGCAGAAGAGGACCCAGTTGCTCAGGGCTGTCGGCAGTGAGTAGAGCTCTCCGTCATAGCGATAGGCATTGATGACCGGATCCGGCCACATACGCAGGTTGAGTCGATCTCGGGTCACAAAGCGTTCAATGGGCTGTACGATGCCCCGATGGTAGAACTCGGATTGCGTCTTGTCGTCGTGATAGACGACATCCGGACCGACGCCGCCGATGACCAGGACCGGCAGCTTCTCCCTCATATCGTTCCAATTGGCCACTCCGATGACTTCAACTTCGATTCCCGTGGCCTCAGTGAAGGCCGCAATTCCTCCTTCGAGCAGTCCGGCCATAGACCCACCCATGATCAACTTGATCTTCCCGGAAGCCAAGGCCGGTCGGACAGTTGACAACAAAAGGAGAGCGAAGACAAATACCAACCAGGGCTTTCTTGACCAACGTGTTATCATCGTTTTTCCTCCAGTTGCATAGCCATAGACCCGTCCAAAAGCGTTAGCGGGTCTGCTTCGGGTGGCTTTATCTCCCCGAGCGACGATACGTGTCCTTTTCGTTCGTTTATGACAGCCGTAATGGCATCATGAGCCGTCAAGAGGGCCGCCTGTACGCTCTTGGTCCCTCTGACCATCAACGGGAACTCCTGATTCGTCACTCTCCGGATATCCGCCCAGCCAACGATGGTGTGATCGTAGACTTCCCGTCCATAGACTTGCCCGCCTGTCAGTACGGACAGGATCTGGTTGAAATCCTGAGCACCTGATGCGTCGGCCAGCCTGTCGATGTAATCCTTAATGGCCGATCTTCTGGCCACGGGTGCCAGGCCGAAGCCGAAAGCGGTGTAGCTTTTCATCACCTCGGCACCGGTCATATACTTGACAAACAACCAGGCCTCCTCAGGATGCTTGGTCTGGCTGCTGATCATCCACGGGTCCGTGTAAAGAGCCGCGGCCCGATGAGTGCCTGCCGGAATGGGTGCCAATGCCCACTTGCAGAAGAATGCGTTCTGCCGGGCCGTGGCGGCGATGTTCAACGGTGTCCGAATCGCCATGCCCACCTTTCCGCCCGAGTAGTTTCCGGGTACGTTACCGCCATAGCGCTGAATAAGCTCCACTGTCTTTTCATAGGCCAGGATGCTTTCCGGACCGGCAATGGTGCTCTTATTCGGTAACCCCGTTCTGTGAGTCTCTTCGTCAAACCAGTCGCCG
The DNA here is from genome assembly GCA_050945315.1 of Limnochordia bacterium. GTDB lineage: Bacteria > Bacillota > Limnochordia > DTU080 > DTU080 > DTU080. The sequence continues at coordinate 8,342 of JBMNSS010000084.1, forward strand.
CCCCACAGATTGGCAAACATCGGACTTTCTATACCGCCGTTCAAGCCGATGGAGACACCCGCGGTTTCAAAACGACCGTCGGGAGAGATCTTCGTCAGTTTCTTGGCGCAATCCTCCATGGCATCCCAGGTCCACGACGGATCGTCCCAATCAACGGGAAGCAGAGGCAATCCGGCCTGCTCAAAGAAGTCCACGTTGTACCAGATCAAAGACGACATCGATACATGCGGCATCCCCCACATGCGCCCGCCTTGCTGATAGGCCCGCCAGGCACCCGGGAAGAAGTCTTTGCCCAAGTTGGGCTCGCGCTGCACAAAAGGAGTCAGATCGAGCAGCCAACCTTGCTCGATGTAGCTGGCCACAAAACCGCCGTGGTCCCATACGTCGGGAGACTGGCCCACCGCCCACAGGGTGATCAGTTTCTCCAAGTATCCGGCGCTGCCGACGGGGGTTATCAATTCGAGTTCGATGTTGAGATGCTGTTTTTCGAATTCGGCATACATTTGGTTTTCCCATTCCGTCTCTGCCGCCGTGCCACCTGCTATCCCCGGAGCCCTGACATAAACCTCAAGCTTCACCTTTTCCGCCGCCGCAGCGCCCAGCGTCATCAGGGACATGCACAGCACCAGAACAGACAGCCTTCTCCACCGACGAGTCTCTCTGTTCACGGACCCATCCTCCCCATGGTCTCTTCCGTTTTTCAATCCGCGAGCGGCCTATATAGCCAAGGACTGTGCCTTGAGCTCAACACTGGCATAGGGACACATGATCACACACGGTTCTGCGACCACCGGCCGATACTTGATAATGGGATCGTGCTGACGCAAGGCCTCCGCCAGGCTTTCGGCGGTCACTTCCTCGCCGGGCATGACATCCAGCTGAGATCCGAGGTACTTAAAGCCGCTCTCTCCGGCCACCACATAGCGTTTGGCCCAATCACAACGTTTGCCGTCGGTCGGTGTGAAACGATACACTTGATCTTCACACCGCAGAAGAATCCGCCGGCCAGACAGGGCATTTGTGGGGCATCTGTCGACACACGGGTGAGCGCAGTCTTCGCACAGCCGCTCCCTTTCGCTGACGGCATAGAGCGGCGAGGCCCTGAGTTCGGCGTCGGTGACGATGGCGATGAAACGCTGTCTGATACCGAACTGCGGCGTGGCGATATGACCGGCATCGGTCAGATAACCCAATCCGGCCGCCAAGGCCGCGAATCGGTTGGAACGCAGATCGGGTTGCGGACCCCGCGGATTGGCCGTCACGGATGCCGTGCCCATGAGATCGGCCACCATGACACCTTTGTACCCCAGCTCCTCGAGTCGTTTCACCAAGCGGGTACCGATTTGCGCTCCGACCCAGTTGGTCACGTAGGTCTGAAAGGCATAGGGCCCGACGGCTTCCGCCGGGGGCTTGGTAGCCTGACGGATAACCTCCCGGTGCAAGCGCAACCCAAAGACGATCACCGACTTGGCGTCGGCCAGGTAATCCTCCGGCACTCTGATGGTGCGTCTGCGCACTGCTATCTCCGGTTCCCAGGGCGTAAAGCGCGTCGATCGGTCACGGGCATCAAACAACTCCTCTCCTTCGAAGACCGGACGCAAGTCCCGGGCCAGTTCCGCAAATCTGCCCGCGGGAGCGACACCGAACAGATCCGCCCCCACAGAACGGGCGAAGCTCTCCAGACTGCCGGTCAAATCGGCTTGGGCATCGCCGAGGTCGATTCTGACAGGCGTCGGCCGACTGCCGCGGCGTTGCTGAGCGATGGTCATCCGGGTCACGACGGTGTTGGCTATCACGTCACGGTGGGCCAGATCGGCAAATCCGGCCAGGATACGACCGGTGACATTGGGCCCTGCCGGATCACTCACCCGTGTTCCGGGTCGCTCAATAGTCATCACTGAACGGAAACCCAAATCCTCCAGCTCCCGGGTGAGATCATAACAGGCAAAATCGACAAGATGCGTGCCGCCCAAGCGGAACTGACCGTTATCTCCGTCTTTTGGCACTCTCATGAGGATGGTTATGGCGCTTTTGGCCCCCTGGATCTGATCGTCAAGACTGACTCCTCTGAGGGCCAGCTCTTCAGCGGAGGTGACGATCAACTCGTCGCATCCCATGGCAAACGGCTTGGCCAACAAGCGATCAATCATCTTGCGCGGCGCTATGGATTGATCAAGCGATACGGCCGCCTTGCGCACCGGGGATTTGGAGTAGCTGCGGTCAAAGCTGCGCAGGTTTTTGGGGACACAGAACTTCAGACACTGGCCCATCTCACCGCGGCGGAGGCCGTGTTTGGCGATCACATCCAGTATGACTTCCTCAGTAACCACATCGGGAATCGGCAGATCCAGATCAACGTCAAAATGCTCTCCCCAGGCACAACGCCACAAATTCTTGTTGGGAAAGCGATACTCGTAGGGCCCGATCTTGAGCACCTTTTCACCGTCGATCTCTTTGCTCAGAGCCTCCGCGGGACAATGTCGGCGGCACAGCATGCAGTTGTCACACACCGTACCGGGAGGAATCAGCGGATCTTCTTCGATCTCGGCGTCAGTGATCACGGTCACAAACCGGTTTCTCGGCCCATACTCAGGCGTAAGTGATATGCCGTTGTAGCCGATGTCTGACAGGCCCGCCACCACGGCCATATAGATATGGCTGACATCCGGCGCAAAGACGGCGTTCAGCTCTTTGTACTGCTTGTAACGCCAGATGTTGCTGGAGACGATGGGAATGGCCCCGTATCCCGCCTTCTCCAGGAAGGTGGCCAGGCGATAGGACATCTCATCCAAGCGGTTGTTCATCATGTACTGAACGGTGTAGGGACCGGAGTCCTGCGGGTGCGTCTCACCGCCGAGCTCCACGCAGGCATCCGGATGATGAATGCCCATGACAATCACGGTCTTGGCACCGGGGAGCAGACCCTGCGGACTCATCATGATCGGGGCATGCTTACAGCGGTCGATACCCCCAAACCCTACGAGATCCGCTCCCAGCCGGTAGGCGTAGTTCTTCACTTGCTCTTTGAGTGACATGTCTATATCTGGCCTCCAATCACTGCTAAGACCTATCGCCTCCGCTGACTAT
>JBMNSS010000085.1:0-11423 GCA_050945315.1 Limnochordia bacterium
TTGATCCCCCCCGGCTTGGATCAGGTCTTGGTCGGGTCAGTAGACCGTTCCCGCCAGCCTGAGTTGCGTGCCGCTTTTGTGCTGGGGGTGGGAGAACGCTTTTTTCCGGCCGTCGGCAGTGAGGACACGCTGTTCGGTGAGACTGAGAGACTGCTGCTGGCCGAATTTGACTTCCGGCTCGGGCCTACCTCCAGTGAGCGTACGCTGTACGAGCAATACCTGGGCTACATCGCCTTTACCAGGGCGGCCGAGTATCTGTGGGTCAGCTATCCTTTGGCCGGTGACGACGGTCGGGCCTTGGCGCCCTCGCCTTTCATCTCCCGCTTGCGGGCACTCTTCCCGGAATTGCAGCCCCAACAGGTAGGCAACGAACCGGCCGGTAAGGTAGCTGAGGCCTTACCCTGGCTTACTTCACCGCGCAAAGTAGCCGCTTTTGCGGTGCGTTGTCTGCGCTCGGGCGGCGCGTCCTGTTGGCTGAGTGCGGCCAAAATGTATCTGCATGATCCCGATGTGCAATTTATCTTGCAGTCCTTGTATCATCGCAATTTGGAGACTCCGCTTCCCCGTTCCATGACCCGGGTTTTGGTCGGCGATCCGCTTTATGCCAGTGTCTCTCGTTTTGAGAGTTTTGCCGCCTGCCCGTTCAATCATTTTGCTCAGTACATGTTGCGCTTGGCGGAGCGGCGGGAGTATCGTGTCCAACATACGGACATCGGGATTTTGGTTCACGAGACACTGCACCGCTTCGTACAGCATCTGCGGAAACAGGGGCAGAGGCTGTCGGATTTGACTCATGACGAGGCCGTGGCGCTGATCGACGGCTTGGTAGATGATGTCGCTCCGCGTCTGCATCACCGGGTCTTTATGAGTAATGCTCGCTATCGGTACCTGGTGAAGCGGATCAAGCACCTTTTGCGCACCACCCTTCAGGTCTGGGTGCGGCACAGTACGGAAGGTCAGTTCAGCCCGATAGCCACCGAATTGGGATTCGGAGGACAAGGAGACGCGCTGCCAGCGGCGCGCATCGATTTGCCCGCAGGAGTACGTGTCTTTTTGCAAGGGCGCATAGACCGGGTCGATGCCTGCCGGCAAACGGATGTGGTCTATGCGCGAGTGATTGACTATAAGGGCTCGGGCAGCGGCTTCTCCGTATCCGATGCCTACCACGGTCTGCGCATACAGTTAGTCGTCTATCTGGATGTTGTGCGTCAGGCAATCGAGGCGGGTTTATTGGGCGATTACCACCAGTTGACGGTCCAACCGGCCGGTGCCTACTACTTCAATGTGCGGGAACCCACCGTCGATACCACTCAACCGATGGATGATGATGAGTGGGAAAAGAGCCTGCTCAAGAAGCTGCGGCTCGAAGGAGTGACTCTGCATTCCGGCGAGGCTATCCGTCTGGCTGAGGAGTCGGGTCAGGGGATGTTGATTCCCGCCAGATTGAAAAAAGACGGGGAACCGTATCAGGATCCTCTGGTCGCTACGCAAGAGCGCCTGGAAGCGTTGTTCAGGGTGGTCAGACAGCGCATGCGGGGGTTCGCCGAACGTATCATGGCGGGCGACGTGAGTCCGTATCCGTATCGATACCCGGAGCGCCGCTTGTCGGGGTGTCGTTTCTGTCCTTATCATGTGGTCTGTCACTTCGATCCCCTGGTGCCCGGAAACTACTATCGGCAGCTGGAGTACCGCGAAAACCGGCGAGCCTGGGAATGGCTTGATGAGCCAACGGGAGGGATGTCCGATGCCCAAGTGGACTGATGAGCAGTGGGAGGCGATCACGGCTCAAGACGACAGCCTGCTGGTATCGGCGGCCGCCGGCTCCGGCAAGACGGCCGTTTTGGTGGAACGTGTCTGTCATTACCTGCTTGAGCTGGGCGGCGACATAGACCAGCTGCTTGTGGTGACCTTCACCGATGCGGCAGCCGCTGAAATGCGGCAACGCATCTCGACGGTCTTGCGGGCCCGCTTGGCCCAAGAGCCCACCAACCGTCATCTGCTCCGGCAGCTTGCTCTGCTCGATCAAGCCCATATTTCCACCATTCATGCGTTTTGTCTTCGTATGCTCCGCCGTTTTTTCTACCGCGTTGATCTGGATCCGGCATTTCGCGTCATGGACGAGGCTGAAGACCGTTTGCTCAAGCTTGAGGTCTTGGAGCAGATGTTGGAGGCCCACTACTCCACGGAGCAGCCCGAAGCGCCCTTCTATGAACTGGTGGACCGCTACAGCGATCGCAGCGGCGGCATGTTGGAGGAACTCGTGCTGCGTCTGCACGATTACGCCCAAAGCCAGATTTTCCCCGAAGCCTGGTTGCAAGACTGCCGGGAGGCTTTTGTCATCGGATCCGAGACCGCCTTGGAGGAGTTGCGCTGGTATCCCATGGTGCAGGAGCTGGCCCTGGCGCAGCTGAGGAATGCTCAGGCAGCCTTGGAGAATGCCCTCCGACTGGCCTCGGACTCTGTCGGCCCTGACCACTTCATTAAACCCGTCCAATCCGATCTGACGTTGGTCGCCGATCTGGAGCGAATGGTCCGTGCTGATCGCTGGGATGATCTCGTGGAGTCCTGTGCCAAGCCCGCCTTTCTAGCTGCCAGGGGCAAGCCCAAAAACGAGGACATCGATGAGGAGCTTACGGAGCGAGTTAAGGCCTTGCGCGAAGAGGCCAAGAACCAGATACGCGATCTGGGAAAGACGGTCTATACCCGCCCGGCTGCTCAGATGCTGGCGGACTTACGGAGTCTGCATCGGCCGATGGCGACCTTGGTCGGACTGGTTGATGAGTTCGGCACCAAGTACACGAAGGCTAAGCAAAGCCGGGGCTTGGTCAACTTCTCCGACCTTGAACGCCTGACCTTACGTCTTTTGCTGGCACCCGAAAGCACACCCGAGAGACTGATTCCTTCGGAGACCGCTTTGGAGCTGCAGGAGCAGTTCTCTGAGGTGCTTTGTGATGAGTATCAGGATATCAATCCGGTGCAAAACGCTCTGCTCGGATTAGTGGCCGGGGAGTACGGCGGCTCAGTCGAGACAAGGCCGCGTCTTTTTGTGGTGGGTGATGTGAAGCAGAGCATCTACCGCTTTCGCCTGGCCGAACCGCGCATCTTCCTGCAGCGGGCCGCTGAAGCTGCCGAAAGCAGCGGATGCCGCCGTGTGGATCTGGCGGCCAACTTTCGTTGCCGACGGACCGTTGTGGAGGGCGTAAACCTGTTGTTCCGCTCGTTTATGAGCACAACCGTAGGCGATGTCTACTATGATGCGCGGGCGGCGCTGGTATACCGGGCGAACTACCCGCCTTTGTCAACGCCATCAGAGCCCCCGATAGAAGTCTTTTTGTTGGAGGGTGATCCTCACCTCATCGAGGAGGCACGGCAGAGCGCAAGCGCGGGGCGCACCACGGCGTGGATTGACCAAGAGACCGATGAAGAAGACGAAGGTGGGGAGATGATAGACCTTTCCGCTTTGGAGCGCGAAGCGGTGTTTATCGCCCGGCGGATTGCCTCCCTCGTCTCGCAAGGCGATCCCGTTTGGGATAAGACCGAGCAGGCCTACCGCCCCGTGCGCTACCGGGATATAGCGATCTTGTTGCGATCCACCCGGATCAACGCCGGATTTTTCGCGGACATCTTCCGGCGCGAAGGGGTGCCCTTGTACGCCGAGACGGGCTCAGGCTATTTCAGCGCCTCTGAAGTGGAGATCTTCATGGCCTTGCTTAGCGTCATCGACAACCCGCGGCAAGACATACCGTTGGCGGGTGTGCTGAGATCGCCGGTGGGGCGGTTCAGCGCCACCGAGTTGGCGGACATCCGCTTGGCGGCTCCCCACAGTGACTTTTACACCGCGGTAGTGAAACGGGCGGAGAAGGCCGATGCTTTGGGCCGACGGCTCGAAGACTTTCTCACACGGCTCGATGAGTGGAGAACGCGGGCCAGGCGCGAGCCGCTTTCGCAGTTGGTGTGGAGTATCTACAGTGAAACGGGCTACTACGACTACGTCGGCGGCATGCCCGGCGGCAGAGAGCGGCAGGCCAATCTGAGGGCCCTCTACGATCGGGCGCGGCAGTTTGATCAGTTCGCCCGGCAAGGCTTGCTGCGCTTCTTGCAGTTCATCGACGATCTGCGTTCAGCCGGCGAAGATCTGGGCACGGCACCGGCCTTGGGCGAAAACGAGGATGTCGTGCGCCTGATGAGTATCCATAAGAGCAAAGGTCTGGAGTTTCCCCTCGTGTTCGTGGCCGGCTTGGGCACCGGCTTCAACCAGAGTGATCTCAAAGGCAGCCTTATCTTTGACCGAGAGCTGGGACTGGGGCCGCAGTCAGTGGATCCGGAGCGCTACACCAGGTCTCATACACTGGCCAGCCTGGGAGTGCGTGAGAGCATTCGCCGGGCCGGTCTGTCTGAAGAGATGCGGATCCTGTATGTGGCTCTGACCCGGGCCCGTGAGCGGCTGTTTTTGGTGGCCACGGTGCGAGGACTGAGCGCCAATCTCGCCCGTTGGCGACAGACTGCGGAGGCGCTGCAGGCTACGGGGACAGTGCCCACTTTTCGCGTCGTGACGGCCAGGCGTTTCATTGACTGGCTGGGCCCGGTCTTTGCCGCCGAAAGACTCCTTCCGGACGACACGGAGGACACAGAGCCCGTGACCGTTGAACAGCCCGGCTGGCGTCTGCGGCTTCTTTCCGCGCCGGCCGTCATAGGTGCGTTCGAAGGCGGTTCTTCGGAAGGTGTTGCGGAGTCGTCCCCCGATCAGGCGGAATCACTTCCGCCTGAGATTCGCTCCCGACTCCGAGCGCAACTCGCCTGGAGCTATCCGTGGACGGCCGCCACGCAGATTCCGGCCAAGACCACGGTGACTGAGCTGAAAAGGTTGGAGATGCGGGAGCCTGACCCGGAAGATCCCGGAGTGGCTCTGTTTCAGCAACCGGTCTTTCGCCGTCCGAGCTTCTTGCAGGCGCGAAGAGGGCTTTCTCCGGCTGAAATAGGCAGTGCCACCCACCAGCTGTTGCAGCGCTTGCCTTTGAACGAACCCGTCACGCCTCAAGTCATCGAGGGCTGCCTCAACGAGATGGTGGCCGAACAGAGTCTGAGCCCGGAAGCGGCAGCCGCCATTGACGACGAAGCGATCGTGCGTTTTGCGGCCGGTCCGTTGGGACGGCGACTGCGTAGCGCCGAAGTGATTTGGCGTGAATTGCCGTTTTGTATGGCTTTGCCGATCGGTGAGGCGACCGGATTTGGTGTCACCGTCAACCCGGCATCGCCTCCGGCGGCGGGTGATGAGAGTATCCTGGTCCAAGGGATCATAGACTGTCTGTTTCGGGATCGCCAAGGTCGCTGGGTGATCATTGATTTTAAGACGGATCGTCTGAGAATCGAGCCGGAGATGATTCATCATACCGTACATCAGCGATACGCCCGGCAGCTGCAGTGGTATGCCAGGGCGGTGGAAATGATTCTCGATGTCGATGTTGAAGAATGCTATATATATGTCTTGCCCCATGATCTGGCGGTGCCTGTGGAGTATGTGCCTGTGTCAAAAAGCGTGAGCGGTGAGTAGCAGCCCAGGGGAGGCGAAAAGATGAGATTCTTTATTCTTACCGATTTGGAAGGAGTCGCCGGCGTTCATTCCTTCACCCAGACACGTCGGGCCGAGTTGGCGCAAAAAGAGCCCGGTATGCGTCAACTGGCCCGGGAAGTGAACGCTTGTGCAGAGGGTATTCGCATGGTGTATCCGGATGCGGAGGTTGACGTCTGGGACGGTCATGGCAGTGGCGCCATGTTTCCCGAAGACGTTGTCGGCGCAAACTATATTCCGCACAATCAGCGGCCATATCGTGATCTGACGGGCTATGCCGCCGTGCTGTTTGTGGGACAACACGCCATGGCGGGTACCCCGTTTGCCCCGTTGGCTCACACCTATTCATCGTTGAGTATTGCTTATTATCGTCTGAACGGGATGTTTGTCGGCGAGTTTGGCGCTCGTGCTTTTTTGGCGGGAGTCCAGGGCGTACCTGTCATTATGCTGGCGGGTGACGATAAGGCTGCCCATGAGGCGCAGATTCTGATTCCGGAGATTGAGACGGCTGTAGTCAAGCTGGGTAAGGGTCTTGAGGATGCTGTCAGCTTGAGCAGCGAAGAAGCTTGCGCTTGCGTGCGGCAAGCGGCGGAGCGTGCGGTGCGTCGTCTGAATGAGATACCGCCGCTGACAGGCATTGAGCCTCCCTATACTCTCGAAATACGCTACTACGAGCCCATCGACCCTCAACGTTGGCAAAACAGACCGGGAGCCGGTATCATCGACAGCCACACGGTTCAGATCACAAGTGATGATCTCAATGCGATGCCTTTTTAGAAGGCTACCGTTACGGACAAATAGAATTAGTCTATAGCGCGATCACAAGGGAGGATCAGGTTCAATGGCAAAAAAACTTCGTTGGGCTATTGTGGGGTGCGGAGTCATCTCAACCACCCACGCCAAGGCCATCGCGGCGGCCCCCTCCGCCGAACTCGTCGCCACATGTGACATCATCCCCGAGCGGGCGCAGAAGCTGGCGGAGGAGTACGGTGCCGCTCATTGGTATGAGGACTTCAACGAAATGCTTAAGCGCGATGACATCGACGTGGTCTCGGTTTGCACCCCCAGCGGATTGCACTTGGAGGTGGCGGAGGCGGCGGCGAAAGCCAAAAAGCACGTCTTCACGGAAAAACCCCTCGAGATTACCAAACCGAGGATAGACCGCATGATCCAAGTCTGTCACGATGAAGGGGTCAAGCTCGGTTGCGTATTTCAGATGCGTACCTATGCGAATAACAAAGCGGTCCGCGAAGTCGTGCAAGAGGGTAAGTTGGGCAAAATGGTCTTGGCCGATGCGTACATGAAGTACTACCGCAGTCCGGAGTACTACAAGAGTGCCGATTGGCGCGGCACCTGGGAGTTGGACGGCGGCGGCGCTTTGATGAATCAGGGTGTTCACGGCATAGACCTTCTGCTGTGGATGGCGGGCGACGTGGAGAGTGTGGTCGCTCAGGCGGACCATCTGGTGCGCGACATCGAGGTTGAGGACACCGCCGTAGCCATCTTGAAGTTCAAAAACGGCGCCTACGGGGTCATTCAAGGCACCACTTCGGTCAATCCGGGGCAGGGCGCTCGTTTTGAGTTGCACGGAAATGACGGTACGGTGATTGTCAAAGACGGCAAGATCGCTGCCTGGCATGTGCCTGACGTACCCGAGCCCGGGACGGAAGAGGAGGGCGGAAGCGGCAGAGCGCATTCCGATCCGACAGCCATCACCGCCACAGGCCACATCTTCTTGGTCGAGGATATGTGCCAGGCGGTCTTCCAGGATCGCGATCCTTTCATTACCGGGGAATCGGCTCGTAAGGCCGTGGATTTGATTCTGGCCATCTATGAGTCATCGAAGACTAACAAGCGAGTCTATCTTGACTAACATATCGAAGACCGGGGCTGTCTCAAGAGAGGCAGCCCTCGTCATTGCAGGGCGCTACAGGCTGATGAGTGCGTGACAACGGCTCATCCGCGGTCCGTTGTTGAAGCGGAGTTCCACATGTCCCGTTGTGATCGTACTTCGTGGAGTCTTGTGCTTACCGGTCTTGCCTACGGGATCGTAGCCGATGCCCCCACCCGATCCGGCGCCTCCTGCCGTAACGGTGCGTGGGCGCCGGGATACTCATCGTCAAGGAGCATCAGTCTTCAGGTTGCACACAAGTGCCGTTCGAGGGCAGGCAAAGGAAGATGGGGGTGCCCACACGTTTTTTGCGTCCGGTGAAGGATCAGGCGGATCTTCAGATCAACGAAACCTGAGGGTGCGAAAGGCCCTCTCAGCACGACTGAGGCTTTTGCCGCTTAAGACAGCCTTCTCGGAGGTCATCTTCTCTGCGGGCGCACTCATGCGATAACGTATATGCCAGCCACGGCGGCCTCTCGCTCGATCGCATCATGCTTTCGGCGGCGGCGGAATCGTCCTTCGTCAATCTCTATCTGAAAGTATTTGCCCACCTCGTCCGACTGCATCCCGATTCTCCCTTTGCGCCATAAACGACCGGCGGCCACCCCGGGGCGCGATCCGATCCGGGTCTTTCTCTGTGGCCTGCGACAGCTCTTCACGAGTACGGCCCGATCCTCCTGCAAAAACGGATTCGGGCAAAAAGATCGTAAGCTCTGCGGCTCAATCTGAAATGGGCCCCTCCGTCCTTTTTCATCCGACAGGCGAGGGGGGTGCGGCACTCCATCGTGCTTGCTCGCGGTGGCCTTCGTCATCCCGAGCCTGTCAAACAGCCACTCTGATTCCGTTGACGGGAACTCACTCACGCCCGTGCCTGAAGCACAAGAAAGGTTCAGCGCTAATGGCGACGGTTCGAACGCACAAGGAGGGAATTGCCTCTTAATGTCAGAACACTGGGCAAAGAACGTCCTGTGCGCCGGTGCGCCAGGCTACGTTGTGGAATGATCACATAACGGGGAGGGGAGGGCAGCAGTGGGTCGTCAAGGCCTACGCTGCCGCGCGTATGGCAATAGAGCTGGATCAAGGCCTCTACCGGGACAAAGTGTACGCTTGTTGGTTGGGGAAGAACATCGGTGGAACACTGGGTACCCCGTATGAAGGGCGCAAGTACGTCAACGATTTGACCTTCTACGATCCCGTGCCCACCAAGCCGCTGCCCAACGATGACCTGGATCTGCAGTTGATATGGTTAAAGATGTTGGAGGACAAGGGATTGCCGCCCAGGCTGCCCTACTTCGCCGAGTATTGGAAACGATACGCTCACGCTTATCCGTGGAATGAGTATGGCTTCTGTACTCGCAACCTGGTCCGCGGCCTGCGACCTCCGGTCAGCGGTTGGTTTGAGAATTACTACGTGGACGAGATGGGTTCTCCCATTCGCAGTGAACTGTGGGCGTGTCTGGCTCCCGCCAATCCGCAAAGAGCCGCAGCCCTGGCCTGGCTGGATTCGGCCATGGACCACGCCGGGGGCGAAGGAATGTGGGGAGAGATGTTTTGGGCGGCAGTGGAGAGTGCGGCCTTTGTCGTGCAAGACCCACTGACACTCATCCGCATCGGTTTGGCCATGATCCCCCCGTCTTGCGGTATTGCCCGCAGCGTTCGCGAAGCTGTCTGGCATTGGCAAAACGGTACCCGATGGGCGGCTGCCCGCGATCGTATAGTTACCATCTACGGGCATGTACAGCCCTGCAACGCCCTGCAAAACCACGCCTTCACGGTATTGGGTTGGCTGTACGGGAAGGACTTCGGTGACAAATTGTGCCAAGCGGTGAACTGCGGCTATGATACCGACTGTACCGGTGCCACGTTGGGCGCATTGCTTGGCATTCTGGGCGGAACTGACGGCATTCCGGATGAGTGGAGCCGACCGGTGGGTAAAGAGATCGTACTGCACAAGTTCACGGGTCACTTCGACGCTCCGGCTGATATTGAGGAACTGACCGATCGTACTGTAGCGCTGGCCGGGCAATATGCTGATCAAAACGGCGTTGCACTGGGAGAACGGGACGTGATCCCGGACAACATGCTTTCACAGCTGTTCCGCAATGAGGAAGCTGCAGCCGCCGTTCGCCGTGATATCCGCGTAGCGATGGTTGCGGATCGTGACCTGGACATCTCGCTGCACTACCATGGAGAGCCGGTACTCTATCCCGGCATCGCCCGATTCCTGTCGGTGAGCGGCAGCCGAGACGGCGAACCGGTTCCGGTTGAGGTCGAACTGCAAGGGCCGGCCGAGTGGTGTATCAAGCCTGAAGGCGACGGGTTTCTTGTCTTGGCAGACGACGTGCCCGATCACAACACTCTGCAGGTACGGGTAAGGACCGATGATACTGCCTACGACGCAGAGTTCACCATCCTGGGGCCCGGCGAGACGAAAGGCTATCCCAGCGGAATCAACGTACCGGTTTGTCCCGCTTGCCGCGGCACCCAAGGCATGTGTATTTGCAGCGCTTGACAGGCATATCCGGGCTGGGGCGTGAACGGGCCACCCTTAGACCATAGCACGCAACGCTGTACGGATTCCGGCATGCTTGAATCTGAACCTTTTTACGCAGTGACAACCCTCACACCGTTGCGGCGGGAAGCGCCGGATCCGGTGGGGGTATCAGTCGCGTCAGGTTCGTAGACACAACGGATAGCCCTGAGACTCCAAAAACATGCATCCGGGACTTCGGCCGGGATGGGGAGGGTTTTGTCGTGAATGAGAGCCGCTTTGCCTGGCAGCAGGGCTCGCCGGCTGAGAACGGCTTGGACGGTAAACGATTGCAGGAATGGCAAGACGGACTGATCAGCCACAACACTGAGTGTCTGCTGCTCATACGAAATGATCGCATTGTGGTGGAGTGGTATGGCGAAGGGTACGCTCCGGATACGGTGCATTATACGGCGTCGCTGGCCAAATCGTTGGTGGGCGGCATGAGCTTGGCTCTGGCCATGGACGGCGGTCTGATCGATCCGCTGCGGAAGGCGGCTGAGTTCATACCGTCCTGGCGCGATCATCCGCAGAAATCGCAGATCACCGTCGAGCACTTGGCTACGCATACGTCCGGACTGGCGGATGCGCATCAGGAGAACGTGCCGCACAATCACGAAGAGGGTTGGATCGGAGCGTTTTGGCGAGGGCGCAATCCGGATTCGGGGTGCAATTCCTATGCCATTTCCATTGACGAAACGCCGCTGGTTGCCGAGCCCGGCACCAAGTTCATCTACAGCAATCCGGGTATGGCGGTGCTTGCCTATGTCGTTACGGCCAGTCTGCAAGAGACCCCCTATCCGGACTTACGCACCTTGTTGAGGCAACGCGTGATGCAGCCGATCGGAGTAGAGGATAGGGCCTGGTCCGTAGGATACGGACACACCTTCATGTACAATGGGTTGCCGTTGGTTGCCAATTGGGGCGGTGGAGCGTACACGCCTCGGGCCGCGGCTGCCGTAGGCAGGCTGTTGCTGCGCCGAGGCGACTGGGAAGGCCGGTGTCTTTTGGGGCGGGAGACGGTAGACCGGATGCTTGCCCATCACGGCACTCCGCTGCCGCGCCGCAGGGAAGCCAATCGTTGGCCGGTGCCCGTGCTCGGCTGGTACACCAATGCCGACGGAGTATGGCCACAGGTGCCGGTTGACGCTTTCTGCGGATTAGGCGCGGGGCATCAATTCATGGCGGTCATACCCAGCTTAAACCTCATTTTAGTGCGTAACGGCGGACAGCTGATCCCGGATGCCGGCACGTGGCGTCCCGTTGAGGAGCTGGTTCTCAATCCTCCCATGGCGGCATTGACCTAGCGGATCAGTCGTTTTGTGGCTATTCAGCACAAAAAGGAGGCTGCCCGAACGACGGACAGCCTCCGCTCTTTTTCGGTTACACTTTCACCTTGCTCAACATCACCGGAGATGCCTCGTCCGCCGAGA
>JBMNSS010000086.1:0-11368 GCA_050945315.1 Limnochordia bacterium
GGCTGCTAGACATCGGCCAGCTCAACTGCTACCGCACCAACACCCGGGTCGACCCGGATCCCTCCCGCGACGACATCTGTCCATGCCCCTTTTTTCCATGGAACGGTTTTCTCCTACAATAGGCCAAGATGAGAGCAGACTAATCACAGGTACCCGAAGACGACAGAAATTGGTAATACCCCTTGCGCTGCGGGGCGATTCAGTGTAGATTGGTAATCACCCATGAGATAGGCCATCCTATGGAGCAGCTTGTTATTAATGGTCAAGGAGGCTGTTGAATGACAACGGATCAGTCCCAGAAGCTGTCTTCACTACGAGTAAGTGGCAAACAGACCTCAGGAATGCGTACGGATGTACGCGCACGTCAGTTCAATCTCGTCATTGACGAACCGGAGAGTCTCGGCGGTACTGATGAAGGTGCCAACCCGATGGAGTATGTACTCGCAGGTCTAGCCGGTTGCGCCTCCGTCATGCTGCGCATGATTGCAAAGGAGCAAGACCTCGAATATGAAAGTGTCTCGTTGGACATACGCGGCACACTTGATCTGCGGGGGTTAGAAGGGGTTCCGGGTGTAAGCCGTCATTTTCAGACAGTGACGGGTAAAGTGGAAGTGGTCACCTCTGATGCGGACAAGCTTCAGAAGGTGGCCGAGGCCATTGAAGACCGTTGCCCTGCGTACAACCTGCTCAAAGATGCCGGTGTAGACATCGCGTTTGATTGGGTAGCAGTCTCCAAGTAAGACTCGCCGAATGCTCGGTCGGCAGTGTCAGTCAGACACGTGCCACTGCCGACCGTCCTGCCTCAACAACTCATCCGCCTCCCGGGGTCCCCACGTGCCGGCCCCGTAATTGGGAAAGCTTGGCGATGCCTCTTGCCAGACTTCAACAATGCTGTCTATGAACCGCCACTGATGTTCGACTTCATCCCAACGAGTGAATAGGGTTGTGTCCCCGCGGATGGCATCGGCAATAAGGCGTTCGTAGGCCTCCGGCGAGTGGTGTGGAAACTCACAGTTTTGGCAAAATTCCATTTTGACAGGCACGATACCTTCTGTTCCACCCATTTTTTTGGCGTTGAACTGCAGGGCCACACCTTCTTCCGGCTGCACCTTAATGACCAACAGATTCGGTTGCAGGCGAGGCTCACTTGCGAAGTATAGGACTCCGGGCATTGATTTGAACTCAATGACGACTTCTGCAGAGCGTCGAGCCAAGCGCTTGCCTGTTCGCAGATAAAAAGGTACTCCTGCCCAGCGGAAGTTCTGCACGAATAGGCGCATGGCCACGAAGGTCTCTGTCGTGGATGTGGGCGCCACACCCTCTTCATCGCGATAGCCAGCCACGACACGGCCCCCGCTCAGTCCCGCCGCGTATTGCCCCCGCACGACGTTAGCCTCTATCTCAAAAGGCGTCATCGGTTTGATCGCCTGCAGGACTTTCACTTTTTCATTGCGGATCGCCTGAGCGCTGAGATCCACCGGTGGTTCCATGGCGGTGAGAGCCAGCATTTGTAGCAAGTGGTTTTGTACCATATCACGCAAAGCTCCCGCTGTCTCATAGTAACGGACTCGCGTGCCTATGCCCCCGGCTTCCGTCACGCTTATTTGCACGTTATCTATAAAACGGCTGTTCCATAGAGGCTCAAACAGTGAGTTGGCAAAACGAATAGCCACCAGGTTTTGCAGCATTTCCTTTCCCAGGTAGTGATCGATACGGAAGATGCTTTCTTCCGGAAAAAGAGCGGATATTTGGGCGTTGAGCGCCCTGGCGCTGTCCAGATCCCGACCGAATGGTTTTTCGATCATCAGTCTTTGCCATGTGTCAGGGCTTTGTCTCACCATCCGGTTAGCTCGCAGTTGTTCGGTAATGGGACCGAACTGCTCAGGTGCTACAGCCAGGAAGTAGACCCTGTTGCCCCGGGTTTGTTGGGACTCTTCAACTTGAGCTAAAAAAGAGGCCAGTTCGGCAAAACCTTCGGAGTCGGAAAAGTCCGTCTGGAGGTAGTGAAGCATGCGGTGAAATTGATTCTTGAACTTGGGTTCGCTGCGTCGGGAAAAGCTGGCCACCGATTCGTCAACCATATTGATGAATGCTTCGCGGGTTTCGAGGCGACGCCCCGTGCCCACGATGGCCAGGTTCTCAGGCAGGCGACCTTCTATCAACAGATTATACAGAGCCGGGTACAATTTGCGTTGGGCCAGATCTCCGGTGGCCCCGAAAATGACAAATAAACAGGAATCCAGCACGGTTGTCAGCTTCACTCCCTTTTCCAGTCCGTATGGAAGATGCCGTCTTTGTCAATCCGTCTGTAGGTATGTGCACCGAAAAAATCTCTCTGTGCCTGAATCAAACTGGCTGGAAGGACATCCTTGCGGTATGAATCATAGTAGGCGCACGCGGAAGCTAATCCCGGAACAGGCAGACCGCGCAACGTCGCTTCTGCTGTCACCTGGCGCAATCCTGTCTGACGTTGGGATACTTCGCGGCGAAAATGCCCGTCAACCAGAAGATTGGGCAGTGAGTCGGCATTTTGATATGCTTCTTTGATGCGATCCAGGAATCCGGCACGGATGATACATCCGCCGCGCCAGATGCGAGCCACGTCCGCCAGATCCAGTCTCCATCCATATTCTCCCGCTGCTTGCCGCATAAGTGCGAACCCTTGAGCGTAGGAGCAGATCTGGGCCACATACAAAGCATCGCGGAGGGCGTTTACATTTATCCCGGGTGCAGTATTCGCTATTGGTCCCGCTAACAAGGCGGCGGCAGCCACCCTTTCTTGCTTTTGCGCTGAGACGAAGCGAGCCAGGACGGCTTCGGCGATGGTCGGCACCGGTACACTTAGATCAAGAGCCGCCTGAACGCTCCACTTCCCCGTCCCTTTTTGTTCTGCCTCATCGGCGATCATCTCAATCAAGGGTCGTCCGCTGTCTTCGTCTCTCACTCCCAGGATGGCGGCAGTGATCTCCACCAAATAAGACTGCAGCTCGCCACGGTTCCACTCGAGGAAAACGTCTCGCATTTGATCGACTGATAACCCGAGCAGCTCCTTCATGAGCATGTAGGTCTCAGCGATCAGCTGCATGTTAGCATACTCGATGCCGTTATGTACCATCTTTACGAAGTGTCCGACGCCGTCGTTGCCCAGATAGGCACAGCACGGTTCGTCATCGACCCGGGCCGCTATGTCCATCAACAATCCTGCCACGAGCTTCCAACCGGCCGGTTCCCCGCCGGGCATGATACTCGGGCCATTGAGCGCCCCTTCTTCCCCTCCGGAAATCCCCGCTCCGATTAGGTATATACCATGATCGCGCAGCATGGCGTGTCTACGAATGGTATCGCCGAAAAAGGAGTTGCCCCCGTCCAAAACCAAATCGCCTGGTGAAAGCAAGGGTATCAGCTCTTCAAGTACCGAGTCTACGGCATGCCCCGCTTGCACCATCAACATCACTTTGCGAGGACGGTCCAGAATACCTACAAGCTCCTCTATGGTATAGATCGGACGGATCTTCTCGTTCGGTCTTTCGGCGGCAAAGCGTTCCGTACGCGTCGCCGTCCGATTGTAGACGGCGACCGTGTATCCTTTGGAGGCCATGTTCAGCGCCAGGTTCTGACCCATGACGGCGAGACCGATCAAACCGACATCAGCTTTTAGCATAGCCCACTCACCTTCCCTGCTCCATAGCAGTTAGCGGGATCCGATCGCTGCAAGAAGACTAAACCAGGATATGCTGAAAACGGGCGTGCACCTGATAGGGTGCTCCGCCCGTCTTGTTCGCAAGGTGAAAGGTATTGCCCGGTACTGCCGAAGGCTTCCCGGGTGTGCAGGGTTCTTAGTGGATGACGCGGACGTTCTGAGCCTGGGGGCCCTTTTGTCCTTGTGTTACCTCAAACTCAACTGACTGACCTTCCTCCAAGTTGCGATAGCCCGTACCCTCTATTGCGCTGTAGTGGACAAATACGTCGCCCGATCCGTCTTCCTTCGAGATAAACCCGTAACCCTTTTCCCCGTTGAACCATTTGACTGTACCGCGCATTAATCTTGCCTCCAAACTGCTCCCCTGAAGGGGTTTTGCAGACGGAATCAATGTCCCGTCATGGTTCATCTATTCCCCATTGAGAGTCGAATTCATGCATTGATCCTGTCGAAAATGGCGATTTCCACTTATTTTTTCATATGGATTATCTTTCGCGTCGCCTGATGTTGCGAGCCAGGGTGGATGCAGTCACAATTCCCGCTGCCACGCTCAGGGCCGCGAGTCCGGTCCGAATGGCGATCCGCAGGCCTTCTTGATCCTGACCTTTCAGGAAGGCCAACATGGAGAAATAGGCATCGGCACCCGGAACCAACGGTATGATGCCCGGAACAACCAATACTGATACCGGTATCCGTAAACGTCGCGCTCCCCACTCAGCCAGTACTGACAGCATTGCAGCGCTAGCGAAAGTGGCGGCAAAATGGTTTAGGCCCACTCTCTGCGAAGCGCAGTATACGCTCCGCGCCAGGGCCCCGGCCAATCCTGCCGGGGCCACGTTGGATGCCGGAACGCGAAACAAGACGGCAAACGCCGCGGTACCCAAGAACGCTACGAGAGTCTCTAGGATGGCCTGCAGTCTAAAACCCTCCCAGCCCCAGGGCTACACCCGCCGCAACCCCTACCGCTACCGCCAAAGCCTCCGCGGCGCGAGCCACACCGGAAACCAAATGCCCACCCATCACGTCTCTGAGGGAGTTGGTGATGGCGATGCCGGGAACCAAGATCATTATGGCACCTACCACCGCATAGTCCACTGACAGAGCGGGCACCACCCTATGCAATAGGGAGGCGGTTGCCGCCGCCAGGAAGCCGCCCACCCAGGAGCGGGCGAATGCTCCCCAGCCCCGACTTCCGATGTGGTTGATAGTCGATTGGACCACCAGAGCCGCGATCGCCGCACCCACCATGTCCAAAGGTGCCCCTCCAAACAGCATGGCCAGCATGGCTGATGCCACACCGGCGGCAAGAGCGGTTGTCACCGGCGTGTAGGAAGACGGTGCCGTGCGGATCTCTTGCAGTTCACGCTGAGCCTCTTCAATGCTCAAATGACCTTGAAAGGCCCTTCGTGACAGATCGTTGACGGCTACCACCCTCGCCAAATCATTACGGGTCGACTGGACTCGCCTGACGATGGTGCGCGTTGAACCGTCACGGCTCTCGCCGGAGACCAAGAGTCCGGTGGGGGTGGCATAGGCATCCACGCGGTAGACGCCATAGGCACGGGCCATGTGATCTACGGTTTCCTCCACACGCGAGATCTCACCGCCCGAACTGAGCATAGTGACGCCGGCATCAGCGGCCAATCGTATAGCCACGGCGAGTGGCACTTCGGTAAGGGATGGTATATCCGACACGTGCTTCCCCCGCCCGATTATATCTCTTCCTCAACGATACGACGACTACGTAAATCCAGTCTGGTGTAATCCGGTATCTCATAGCGGTTTCCGTCGGCGTCTCTGAGCATGATACGTGTCCCTAAGGCTGTGAGATCGCGACGTGACCGCATCTCGATGCGGTGTGGTCCTCTGTCGGTCTCTACGTCCCATACCGGCACAAGTCCGGTGTACGATAGGCTATGCACCTTCGTGATCACGGGCACCAAGTAGGTATCCTCCAGAAGTTGGGAAAAAAGCTGCTCAACTTCGGGGCGGCAGGCATCCAGGTTCTCGATGATGCCGATCTCTTCTCCCTCCGCATCCAAAAGGACAATGAATCTGCGCTCATCGCTCAGCGGAAACGAGCGCACCAGCCGCACCTTCTCGTGTATCTGCCCGTTCACGGACACCTCAAGGTCCTTCATGGAGTTGAGGCGTGCTTCAATCTCGCGGGCAGGCAGAAGATTGAGTTCGGAGGTTAAGTGTTCTCGCTGTTTAACGGCCATCAACGGTTACCTCCCCAAGAAGCATGTCGTGTGTGCGCAGATCGCGTCGGTAGTCTTCAAGCCATGACAGACTACCGACGGACCTGCCTTCTTGCAGACGACTTATACCGCTCTCATTTGAGCCAACTCACGTTGGATACCGCACAAGCGGGCATATATTCCGTCTTGTGCCACCAACTCGTCATGGGTCCCCATCTCCACTAACTCGCCTCTGTCCAAGACAAAGAGGCGGTTGGCAAAGCGCAGGGTTGAAAGACGGTGTGCGATAGCAAAAGTCGTCCTTCCCTTCACAAGGCGCTCGAGTGCTTCTTGTATCTTTGCTTCAGTCTCAGTGTCAACCGAGGAGGTCGCCTCATCAAGGATGAGAATCCGCGGGTCTTTCAAGATAGCCCGGGCGATCGCCAGACGCTGGCGCTCTCCCCCTGACAGACGAGTCCCGCGTTCACCCACTCTGGTGTCGTACCCGTCGGGGAAATTGATGATGAACTCATGAGCATTGGCCGCTTTCGCCGCGGCCACGATTTCCGCAAAGGTCACACCGGGCTTTCCGTAGGCGATATTCTCAGCGATGCTGCCGTTGAACAGAAAGGGTTCCTGTAACACCACACCGATCTGGTCTCGCAGTGACTTGGGATGAATCTGGCTCAGGTCGTGACCGTCGATCGTGATATGTCCGTCATCCACTGTGTAAAAGCGCATGATCAGATTGATGAGTGTACTCTTACCCGCACCGCTACGTCCGACTAGACCGATCATTTCTCCGGGTTCTACGACGAAGGAGAGATTCTTGAGTACGGGTTCTCCCGGTTCATACGCAAAGGTGACATCCTTAAACTCCACCCGACCCCTGATCGGCGGTATAGCCGGCGGTGAGGCATGGGCGGGAACCTCCGGTTCGGTATCCAGCACTTCAAAGACCCGTTCCGCTGAACTGGCAGTCTGCTGGAAACGTTGGTTCAGGTTACAGAGAGATTGCACCGGTTGGTAGAACCGTAACATGTAGTTGGTGAAGGCCATGAGTCCACCGAGGGTCAACTGACCGCTCATCACACGCTGACCACCGAACCACCAGATGAGAATCGTGGCCATATAGGTCAGCGTCCCCATGGTCGGAGAGTACATGGCGTTGATTCGGGCGGCTCGCAGCTCACCGGTGAGCACATCCTTGCTTCGTTCCTCAAAACGATCTACTTCCCGCTCCTCCTGTGCGAATGCCTTGACCACCCGCATACCGGGTATCGTATCGGCCAATATGGAGCTCACCGCGTCGTGACGCCGCCACAGCACCATGTAGGTGCGTCGCAGACGTTGTCCGAACCACAAGGTGGTCATGATCAAAAACGGGGTGGGTATCATAACCAAAAGCGTCAGTCGCCAACTCATGGACAACAGGATTGACGTGATAATGATCAATGTAATGATATCCTGAAGAATGTGCTGAATGCCGTCACTCAAAAAATCCTGCAGGCGTCTGACATCACCTGTAACACGTTGCATGATGCGCCCGGTTGTCTCACTGGCAAAATACCCCAGTGACAGACTCTGTAAGTGTGAATAGACAGCGTTTCTCAGGTCGAAAGTGATGTTTTGTCCCAGCCATGAAATAAGAAAACGACGGAATGCGTTCATGGCGGAGGAGGTCAAATGAACGGTGAACTGCAAAGCCACCAGTACAAACAGCATCCTCCTGGTGGCGGGTTGAGCGATCGGCGCCAACAAGCGTACCAGTCGATCGTCTTGTGCCGGTCCTGCGGTGTACTCCGCCTCAAGATCGACACTGCCTCCGGTCACCTCTTGTGCCGCCGGAAGAAGCACATGGTCTACGAGGGTGCGGTTGATCAATGGCGGTGTCAGCGACAGAAATGTGGCAGTGAACAGAAGGATAAAGGCCAACGCTGCCGCGCGCCAGTGGGGAAGAACGTATGCAAAGAGTCGACGCACCAGCTGCCGCCTATCGAGACAGTGCGGACAAGTACCCATGCGAGGCGGAATCACCCTGTTACATTGGGGACATCGGTTCCTGCGTCGACCGCCGCTCTTGGCTTTCCAGCGCTCCGAGGGAGGGACAATCTCCCGCTCTTCATGCACTGCCTCTTGTACCAGTTCTTCGATCTGCAGCGGGACACTCGAGAACCGTGCTGCATGGGTCCGGGAGTAGCGGACCATGTCATAGGCTTGGAGTTCGGTAAACACGCGCAAGACACTGTTACCTTGATAGTCAACAATGATAACACTGGTAATGTCCTGTAAGGAAACCGACTCGACTCTCTCGGTGCCCAGCGCCATGACTCGACGATTTGTCAGTATCAACCATTCTGTCCCAAACATACCCTCTAGCGTGTAGTCGGTGGGCAGAGTTTGTACCACAGACTCACCGGCCTCCAACATCTCACGCAGCCGAGCTTCATCGGATTGCGGCAGGCTAACCGTCTCATCATTGGTTAGCTCATTTGAGTGGGAGGCGATCCTATCAGCCAATTGGAAATCACCCTTCCGGTTTCAACTGATGGCGTGGGTCAAACGGGCAAGAAGCTCACACAACTCCTTGAGTTCCTCGTCGCTCAATACAGAGTACCAGTCGCTGATTTGCTGTTCGAGTTCAGGAGCCACACTGTCGCGCAGCGCGCGCCCTTTCACCGTCAGTTTCACCTTGACGACTCGCCGATCGGATTTGCAGCGCTGCCGTGCGACATATTCCGCTTTCTCCAACCTGTTTACGATGCCGTTTGCCGTGCTGAGATCGGCGTTGATGTGTGTGGCCAGATCGGTCAACGTCACCCCCTCTTCGCTCACATGCGAGAGCAAGTTATACTGACGCGACGTGATTCCCCAAGGCTCCAGGTGTGTCCGGATCGCCCGGTGAATCCGCCAGAAAGTGAGCGTCAGTTGTCGATGCGTTCGCATGTGAACGCTTCTTGACTCTGTCACGTCATCAACCTCCTCGCAAAGATATCCGGCCGGTTCCTTTTGCGTAGGGCCGTTGCTCGGCGGGACGCTCGGGCTCCGGACTGTATCCTTAGTATACAAATAATTGGCGTACAAAGCATCCTCAAAAAGAAAATCGCCCCGCTTATTTATCCGGACGATGTCTCATTCGTCCGGACCTCCGGCCGCTACCTCTGGCAATGCTGTCGCCTCTGATGGCGGTTCCGCCGAAGGGGTCTCGTCCCAGCCAACGATGAGTCGTCGCAGCCAGACCGCGGCCGAAATCAAGACGACACCGATAGATATGAACAGCCAGCGCGTATCCGCCGCCGTTCCGACCAGACCCGAAAAGACAGGCCCGACCACCCCTCCGAAGGTGAACGCCGACTGCTGCATACCAAAGGCCATACCTTGAAAGGATTCTTCGACCCGGGTGGCGATAAGCGCTGCCGCACTCGGACGCAAAGCAGCCACACAGGCTCCGAGTATGAAGTACAAGACTGCGAAACTCAAGGTAGTGTTGGCGAGGCTCAAAGAGATGGCGGCCATAGCGGACAACACCAAAGCTATGGGAATAAGGTTGGTGAAACCTTTGCGCTCCCCCATCCGCGTCCAGAGACCGGCCGTGATCACAAAGGCAATGCCCGGAAGGGAGAAGATGACACCGCTGAGCCACTTGGGGGAGTTGTCCCCGAGACGGGTGAGATAGAGAGCCAACATGGGTTGAATACCGCTGGTGGTAAATGCGGTGAAAGCGACAGTGATCATGACAACCAACAGGACCGGATGCGTCAGTGTCATCACTGTGTCTTCCCACATCGTGGTAGTGGGGCGTGTCCTTTTCTTATTCTTCTCCTCCACGAGAATCAAGACTAACAGCGTACACAATAGGACAATCGTGCCTGAAGCACGTAAAGCCCCACGAAAGCCGAAAAGATCGGCCAACATTCCTCCGATAGCCGGCCCGATAATGGTGCCGGCCGCATTGGCTGTGTGTAAAGAGGCCACGTAACGAGCGCTTAAGTGCCTGGGCGTGTTGGTGGCGGCCAAAGCCACCGCTCCCGGCACAAACCCGGTCAGAGCTCCGTTCAAAAGGCGACAGAGTGCCACGTGCCAAGCGGCCGTGGACAGCCCGGTAGCGAAATAAATGAGTCCCAGGAAGACGCCGGCCCGAATCATCATCGGTTTGCGCCCGTACCGGTCCGCCATGCGGCCCCAAAAAGGTTGAAAAAAGACCGCTGTCACGTTGCTGGCCGCGGCCACAACCCCGGCCCATATACTCAGATGTGTTGTCACCCCGAGGTCTTGAAGGAATAAAGGAAGGAATGGAACGACTTGTTGGAAAGACGCAGCCGCCAAAAAAGTAGCAATCCAGAGCACTGCAAGGTTTTTCTGATAGTACTGCAAGGAGATGTACGCCTCCGAGGCCGATCCTGGCTACTTGTATTGATGATTCTACACCATAATAAGTGTAGAGTCTATATCGCTAGTCGCAGCGCGTGACAGGAATTGTCCCCTCCGCTGTCTAACTGAGTTGCCTGGACGAAGGGCGGAAGGGTTTGTGTAAGGAGGAACGTCATTGTTAAACAAGATTGCCGATGTCATTAGAGGCCTATCCGCGGACGGGGTGCAAAAGGCCAACTCAGGGCATCCGGGCATGCCCTTGGGAGCTGCCGAGATAGGTGCCGTTCTCTACAGCGAGGTCTTGCAGCATGATCCCACTGATCCCACGTGGCCAAATCGCGATCGTTTCGTGCTGTCGGCCGGACATGCATCTATGTTGCTCTATGCCCTGTTGCATCTCACGGGATACGACCTGCCTTTAAGCGAAATAAAACGTTTTCGTCAACTTGGATCCCGTACACCCGGGCATCCCGAGTACGGTGTCACTTCGGGCGTGGAGACCTCTACAGGACCTTTGGGACAAGGATTTGCCAATGCGGTCGGCTTGGCGTTGGCTGAGGCCATGATGGCGGCTCGGTTCAATAGGCCCGGCTATAACATAGTCGACCATTATACCTATGTTCTCGCCAGTGACGGAGATATGATGGAGGGCGTAAGTTCCGAGGCGGCTTCATTGGCAGGACATTGGGGGTTGGCCAAGCTCATCTGTATATATGACTCTAATCGCATTTCCATCGAGGGTTCAACTGACATAGCTCTTACTGAGTCAGTGGGCCAGCGTTTTCAAGCCTACGGATGGCATGTGCAGACCATTGACGGTCATGATGCTCAGCAGATCAGCTCGGCGCTGGAGGCCGCCAAGGCTGAAAAGAACAAGCCGTCGCTCATCATCGCTGAGACCGTCATCGGCCGGAAGAGCCCCAGAGAAGACAGTGCCAAATCGCACGGCGAGCCCCTTGGTGAAGAGAATGTGGTCGCCCTCAAAAGAGTCCTCAATCTACCACAAGAGCCCTTCTTTGTCCCTGAAGAGGTGTATGACTTCTATGTGACCAAGCGCGGCACCTGGAAGACGAAACGCGAGCAGTGGGAGGAGCTTTTTGCTCGCTGGTCGCAAGCG
>JBMNSS010000087.1:0-11169 GCA_050945315.1 Limnochordia bacterium
TTCTTTATCCCGGCCGCATTCTTGGCAGGATATACAGAGACCACCGAGTCACCTGACGAGCGTGCCCAGTCACCCGCTCTGCGTGAGCTCGTGCCACCCGGCGGAGCAACATTTCTCGAAACGCTTAGAGCCTATCTCGCCGATGACCGTCACCCCTGGTCATATCTGGAGGACCACGCCGATCTTTCAGTCTCCACCATCGATCACATCATGCAAGGCTTTGTTCCTCCCAGAGCCATTGTGTGCCGCATAGCGGAGGCGCTGGGTGTGGATCCTAAGCATCTGTTGATCTCAGCCGGATTCGGCGAAAAAGCGACTGACAAGACAACTACCTAGAGAATCCTATCCGACTCTCCGCGTCTTTTGGTCTTCATCCATGTGCTTCAGCGTGCCTTCTATCAACTCCTGTAACCTCTGCAGGCTGCTGACCAGACGCCGACGCTCACTCGGTGCCAGATAGCGAGGCGAGACCCGACCCAGCTCAAGCAAGGTGGATGTTGATCGCTCAAGGTTGTATTTCCACTTGTCCAGATTACGCTGCACGGCCATCCGCCCGTCCTCTTCGTCGGCGCTCAAAGGTGTGACTTCAGACGGTCGTCTGACCACCAGCACAGCCTCATCGATACTCAAATCGATATTCTGTCGCACCAAAGCGCAGACCTCGCGCGTCTCCGCTTTGCTCAGACGGTACTCAAGGACGGCATCAAGCACGACCGTGATGAATTCGGGGCTACGTAAACGACTCGCCAAGGCTCTTGCTTCGGAAACGTGTGAAACCGTAAGGGCTGAATCGCCGCCGTGGAAATTGTCGATCAGTGCCCTTTGATAGCGCTCAGGAACATATAGCACATTGAGCCACTCGGTGAGTGTTGTCCGTGGGATCCCAAGTCGTTCCGCCGCAGCCACCTTGGTGAGTTTTTCCGCGGTCATAAACTCGTTGACGGCCATCGCCCGCTCAACGGGATCAAGATCCTCGCGCTGCAGGTTTTCAACGAGTTGAACCTGTCGGGCCGGTACGCCTGGTTCAAGAACGATCGCCGGCACACTCTCCCGCCCCAACTTCGCGGCCGCTTGGACGCGTCTGTGACCCGCCACAAGCAGATAGCCCTTGTCAACCTTCTTGACCAAAACAGGGTGAAGCATGCCCACGTCATTCATGGATTTTGCCAGGTTATCGATACCCTTCGGATCTGACTCACGCCGAATATGGCGCGGGTCGTGCAGTATCAGACTGAGGGGTACGTCTATGATCTGCATGAACATCCACTCCCACCGAGACTCATCTCGAGAATACGAAAGCCCCATTGAACAGATGGGCAACTGACCGAAAAAGAGGTTGTTCAGTGAAAAGCCGGGATCGCAGCCGCGATCCCGGCTGATCATACAAAACCCAATGCTTACTGGATCGGCAACAGTGATAAAGCCCTAACCGTCACCGCCTCCTTGACTTCAACGGTCAGCTCAGTGCCTGAAGCGATGCTCTGGGCCTTCCCCTGCACGAGATATCCGGCGGCGAGTCCAAGCGGACCGAGTAAGACCATACCGCCTATGCTGGCTCCGGCTGCCAGTTCACCCGATCCGATGCCGCCGCCGCTCGCCTTCGGCTGAAAAGTCATCGAAACGCGTGACCCGTCAATGGCTCGCACATGACCGAAATCAATACCGACCTGACCCTCCTGGCCAAACGGACCGGACCTCTTCACCTTCTGTACTTGTCCTCTGCCGACGGCACCGGCAGGAATGATCAGTTTATTGTCTTGGACGACATCAGATGTGACCTCGTAATCTACGACGTCACCCTCTTTGGTCGTGGAAGAATCCAGATCCGTCAGCAGCCTGATGGAAACCGCCGTCCCCGGTAGGAGCCGCTCGTCCTCTATATTGAGCGCCCCGCCAGGCCACACGAGAGCCACCAAATCGTTGATTCTCTCTTCTACTCCCACTCCGTGATTGGGTTCACCGTATACGTTCTTTTCGATATTCTCAAGCCTGTCAAACAAAGGAAGGTCCATGGTTTGATCGTTAAATATCATCCATTCCGCAGCATTGAGCTTCATGATGAGAGAAGCTCCTGATGCACCGCTTCCCGTTACCAACTTGGCCAGATTTTCCACACGGACCACGATGGGATCCTTGCTACCGACAGGCTTACCAAACAAGGTGGCCTCCGCATTATTGAGGCGCTGCAACAGAGCACCTCCCTGTGGAGCTCCAAACAAGCTCACCTCAACCTCTTCCAGTTTGGCGAGGGGCGTCGCCGCCCACACCTGCGGTGAACCAGACAACACCAGCGACATCAATAACACTGCGACCGTGACCTTACGAAACATTTAACACCCCTCCGGAGATCTTGCTGATCAGACTCATTCCTGCCATCCAAGCATTCTCTCAACGCCATCGCCATAGACAAACCTTTTGATGCGCAACACGTCAGAAGCGGATGGTAAACTCGGCTGTGGCTATGTTGTCACGGGCATCTTGAGATGACTCATTGTCGGGCCCTGAATAATCCACCAATCGATACCCTAAGTGCACTGAAGCGCCTTGCTGAGTGAATCGCAATCCGAAGTCCGTGGTGGTGTTGCCTCCCGCGTCTGCCGAATAGCGTACATCAGCACTGGCTCGGCTTTCGGGTGTTACTTCATACTCCAACCCCGCAGTGGCTGTATGTTTGCCTCCCGTGGCGGCCGTGGCGGGATTGAGTATGGGTATGGCACCCTGAGCGCTATAGCCCAACCTGATCTGCACATTCTGCATACGTAGGTTAAGACCTAATTCCGTAGTGCTGTCATGTTGACCTTCATGAGTGCTCGCTGACTGACCAACTTCAAACAAGACATCGCCAAGATCCAGCGCCAGACCCAGACCAATCTGTGGATAAGAACCGTTGTCTCCCCGTGGCTGCAGACGCAACACTCCGACATTGGCCAATCCCAGCTCCAACAGCTGCCGTTCCTGTTCATCCGTCGGACTCAGCGTGATTGCCATCAGCTGAGGTGAACCCAGTATATAACCCATGCTCCGAAGCTCAGGACGTAAGAAAGACAGTAAATCCCTGAGGGCCTGTACGTCATCCGGTGTAAGCGCTTGGGCGGGATGTGTAGCATTGTACTTGGCTATCTGACTCGACACGTCCCCTACGTCCCTCTCGCCACCGTACAGCACATCAAGTGCCTGGGACAGCCAAAGAGCCATCTCATAACGAGACAAAAGATAGTCTCTTTCTTTGAAAAAATCAATCCCCATGTCCAACAGACCGCTGGTCGACAGGCGAGACATCGCCGCATAGCTCCAGTGGCCTGCCGGTAAGGGAGCAAAGGGACTGCTCACGGCGCCGGCCGACAGTGTCGAGCATAACAGCAGCAACAACCCGACCCAGAAAATGGACCTACACATATGGTTTCTCGCCGTGTGAAGCGCTCTCATGGACTCAACCCTTTCGAATCACGCTGCCCATAGCCTTGTTACCCGACGACATGTGCGCCTCATAGCATATAAAAGATTCACCATTCTGTTTGGTAATACCTGCTGTTTTTGTATGTCTGCTACATATCTTCCGGCACTGCCTCCTGCTGCAAGTAGCGAAGCACCAAAACCTCGGCCACATAATCATCGTAGGGCTCATTGGGCCACTGCAGTCCCAAAGGGACCAGACGCCGCCAGCCCTTCCGATGCTCAATCAGATAACGACGTCGCCCTTCCTCGCTGGAGCAATGCTCGGCGACGGTCTCAATCTGAACCGGATAGTCAATCGCACGGATGAGATTCTCCAGCCGCTCGTGGCATTGATCGGCCGCCGTACGATCACCTACCACCACGACCTTGGGGCGATACTCCCGCAACAGATGTGAGAAAACCGATTCAAAAGACTCCACGGGAACAACCCTTCGCAACACGGGCCTACCGGACATGGTCATCACCGCTATACCGTACTTTTGACGACCCGGATCGATTCCGATGACATGGGCTTTCTCCATCACCATTACTTGCCCCTTCCGGTATCAATATTCTAAGCGCGCACAGGTCCATCCTCTGTGCCTACAAGGGTTTTGCCCAGGCACGCAGAATCAAATACGGGCACACACCACCATGCGCGGCGCTCAGGCATTCCGGCGTCCCGAAAGGAGCTCGCTTCCATGGCTCGCTTCTCCATCTCATGGAACCCCTTGGGCATCAAAAAACTTGGGTTTCGAGGCTTCCGTTGGTTTCCGATCTCGCCCCGCCGACAGCTGATCGCAGGCCTGCTGTGCACACTCGTGGCCATTGTCGGGTCTTTGGGGGCCTCACTGTTGCCCATTCCTAACCTCAATCTCGTGGTCTTCGTCCTGATCGGGTACTTCGGAGCGGCCCGTATTCACCCTCATCCTCTGATCGGACCGGCCTTTGTCTCGATCTGCGTTATCGGCCTGAGTTGGTCGATGTTCATGCTGTTTCCGGATCCCATCTATGACATGCCCGCACTGCTTCTTGTCAGCCTGACGTCAAACCTACTTGTGTCGATGACTGTCGGTGCCATTCTGGCCACGATTCTGCCAATAAAAGCGTGATTCGAAACGAGGGTATCAACCAGTGCGTCTATCCGCCCGTCAGTTTTTCCGTCTCCTGTTCACCACAAGCGTCTGGGGGGCCAACACTGTACTCATAAAAGCCCTCTTTGCCCATTTTCCGGCGCTTGAGCTTCAGGCTCTTCGTATCTCAATGGCTGCTTTGAGCTTTGTTCCCGTGGTCGTCATGCACAGTCGGAAATCGAAGTTCAGCTCTGAAGCCAAGCGATTGGCCTTTGCAGCGGCTTTTTGTATGGTCTTTTTGCACCAGGTCTTTCTGGCCACAGGCATGACCACGGCCAAGGCGGGTCTGACCTCTCTCATTCTCAGCCTCAACCCTTTGGCCACCTCGGTGATCGCTCATTTTGTGCTCGGTGAGACTCTGACCAAAAGACGCCTGGCAGGCGTATTGATCGGCTTCGTCGGTGTCAGCGCCGCGGTTGTTCAGGAATGGCACCTGTTAGAGATGGGCATCGGCGTGGCGGAGCTGTTGATCTTCGTAGCTATGTTGACCTATGTAATGGGAGGCATCTTCGTCAGAAAGGCCAGGGAGCACATTGCCCCCTTACCCCTTACGGCCCTGATCCACGTCTACGGAGCGGCTATGCTTCTTGTCCCCGCAACGGCAAGTGCGCTAAAGAACGGGTTGCCTGAAAAGATGCCCGGGCTCTGGTTCTGGGTGGGAGCAATCTCGTCCGCCGTCGTCGCCACCTCATACTGCAACCTCCTGTGGAATCGCTCCATCCAAGAGATAGGTGCCAGTACCACCAGCATATTCGCCAACGTCATGCCCTTTGTGTCTTTGATCACGGCCTCAATCTTCCTACATGAGCGTATCACGGTTCTTCAGATCGCCGGTCTGGGGGGCGTCATATTAGGAATCTATCTGGCCACCACTTCAAAGCCTAGTTCACGGCCGACGCACGCCGAGCCTGCCTCCGTGAAGTAGTTGATCGAGCACCGTGCCACCAGTTCCCGATCACGCGTATCTGATCCTCGGAGAGCTGAAACAGCTCGGCCGCGGCCCTGTTTACGGCCCGCTCCGTTGCCAAATCCTCGCTCTTTGAAAGCAAACGGCCCCCTGTCTCAAGGGTTAGGAGCGCCTCGAAGGAGACTCCGACAACCGGCACGGGCAAAGCAAGCAGATTGGTCAGTGTTACATTGGTGGTCAAGACGGCGCCGTCATTGAAACGGTACTCATAATAGAAGCTTAAGACCGCGCTGTTGATCAGCGCGGTAAGCGAAAAAAGGCTCCAGGGTCCTTGACGGGGGCGCAACATGTAGACGCCCTGCGTCACAAAGGCGTCGCTCGGATCTACAGCCGCCACCAGCCAAGGCGATATCTTGGGGAGCAGAATCTTCGGTGCCTCAAAAAAAGACGGTTTCTTATAGGAGACTCCCGGTACCGCCGGATCCAACCAAAACGGAGCCTCTAAGTGATAGCGTCGCACATGACGACCCACGTAGACGGGCACCGTGTGCTTGTCATCACGGACGGCACTGATCAAACGGTACTGCGACCCCTGACCGGTCACTTCCGCCCCGCATAGAACGCAGGGTTTTATCTGCCTTTTCTTTCTCGGAAGCGAATTGTACGCCCTGCAGTCAGAACATCGAACCAAAGCTCCGTCCTGACCGTACTCCAACCCCCGTCCCCACGTCACCCAATCTCGCAAACAGGATCCAGCGGACGCATCTTCAATGGCCTCCAAGACCTCCAATACAGATCGCTCAGCCGTCAAGGAGATGACGGCGCCCGGTGCTTTCTCGGCCAATCTCTGATCCAACACCCGCAACAGCCGCGCCCCTGACTCGTTCACCGAGGCAATGTGCATCCTATCCCGACTCGCCTGCTCGCCTGGACGCGATTTTCTGGCTACCAAGACAACGGCCTCCTGAGTAACCCCGTCAAAGGCTTGACCGGCATCGCCTATCCACTCCACGCCGGAGCGAGTCAGAAGCTCGCGGCGGATAGGCTCATAGTCATTACCTTTGCAGAAATTGCGCGGCAGGACGAACCCCAGGCGTCCTCCCGGGGCCAAGCCATCCAGACAGCGGAGCAAGAAGACGCTGAAGATATTGACATTAGCGATCGGTATTCTCAAAACGCGAGCGGCCCGGCGCGCCCCAAGCGCCCCCCATGGAGGATTTCCCAAGCAGACATCCACGCCTTCGAAAAGCCTATCATTCTCGTCAAGCGTGGCATCGCCGACCCGCAGATGCGCTTGCGCCTCGCCTGCCACACCGCTCGCATGAAGCAGAACCGCTCGAGCCGCGGCCACGGCCTGCCCACTGATATCGATCCCGTATAGGCAATCGAGGGCCCGTTCGCAGGCCTGGGCCTCCAAGGCCGTCATCGGTGTTCGGAGACCTTCAAGACGCGCCATGCGGATGGCTAACCATAGGTGCAGACAGCGCAGAGCACGGAAGGCTACCAGAAGAAAACGTCCACAACCACACGCCGGATCGAGCACCCGCAGATGAGCTGCTTCCTTAACGACTTGTCGAAAATCTGCCCGCCGCCCCTCCAAGGCGGCCCGATCCGCTCGCCGATGGATATCCAAGAGTGTGGGTCGAAGGGTATGACGAACGATAAAGTGCACAAGATGATGCGGTGTGTAAAAGGCACCCGTAGGGCTTCTCCGTCTCTGGCTCCAATGCACACGGTCTTCGTCCACGGAGCCGAGTAATGCCTGCTCGGCCTGTAATTCCATGTGCAAGGCCTGCCGATAGCGCTCACTCCAGCTCGACAAGAGTCTCTCACTTCTCCCGCTCATGATACTCATTCATTAGATACTTGGTCGGGCCGAAGTCTCCCTGCCGTCTTGCTCTCACCATTCGCCGGAGTGGGCGAACGCACCGCAAGGAGGCAGCGGATTTCCGCTGCCTCCTTGCTCGATCCCAGATATGTCCATCCTTGTCCCTTTCGTGATGCAACCGAGTCTCTTCCGTGAAACGATTACCAGTTGCATCCTCAGACTGGGATCACGCCACACCCGCAACCTAAGTCTATCATCAAAGAATTCTCCCGGCCAAGCCTCTTGTGCCGGAAATTTATCGTCTGGTACCTTGCTATTGCCTATTCACTGCAACCGCCTTGATCCATCGCTTGTTTTCTGCCAATCTCTGCTCCATGACACAAGCGACCTACCCTGTGGAACAGGGCCCCCCGAATATCGATGAAATCTTATTGTTCACATCCATCTTCACCGCGGCCGCCTTCAGTTGGGATTGTCGCCTTGTTGAAGGCGTTGTTCGGAACTAGACCTATAGAACGTAAACGCATACAGACCCGAAAGGCCAACCAACACATACACAACCCGGGAGGCAGCGCTCGCCGAGTAGGTAGTCGTTCCTCCGAAGATTGACTGCACCAGATCAAAATCAAACAAGCCGATCAGACCCCAGTTCAGGGCCCCGACGATGATGAGAGTAAGTGCGATAGTCCGCAGTGTGTCCACGAAGACATCTCCCTTCTTTCTTTCCGAGTCTGAGGGGTATTCTTCTCCTTTTTACAGTTTCTATACATAGCTGCACATAGACCGTTTCCGCTCTGGACAAAATCCTGTCAGGAGGGATGCATGTGACTGATCTTGTACGTTGGAACCCCTATAGCGAGCTGTCAAGGATGCGGGAGAACATCGACCGCATTTTCGCCCCTTACTGGGGTCCCTCGGTCGATGTGACCGAGACCGACGGCCAGATCTCAGTCTCGGCGGAGGTTCCCGGAATAGATCCCAAAGACATCAACCTTACAATCAGTGAGGACGGTCTCACGATCAGCGGAGAGGTGAAACAGGACATCGACGTTGATCACCAAGGCTACCGGCACATTGAAAGACGCTTTGGCAGCTTCCACAGAAGCATTCCTTTCCCCGTCTCAGTGAAGTACGACGAAGCGGCGGCCGAGTACCGAAACGGCATTCTCAAGGTCCGTGTCCCAAAGGCCACAGCCGCCGGAAGCAAGACCCTCAAGTTGCAGGTGAACGAGAGTAGCTCCGAACATGAATAATGAACCATACGGCTCGGGCCATCCGAGTGTATCCGCACGGCCCGAGCCTGTAGGCAGGAGTTGCCGACGGCGAGGCGAACTACGCCCCTTAAAAGGGCAGTCGCGTAGCGAGGAGGCAACAAAAATGCGATTTGGCGTCATCGGCTGTGGGACGGTATCCGGCTATGGGCATATTCCTGCTTTGGCCAATCATCCGGATCTTAGCTTAGTGGCTCTGTCGGATCTCAACGAGGATCGTTTGCGGGAGTTGGGGGACAAGCACGGTGTCACCCGCCTATATACGGATTACAGGGAGTTGCTGAGTCAAGACGATATAGACGCAGTGACCATAGCCACTCCGGTCTCCAGTCATTTCGAGATAGCGATGGCAGCTCTGGCGGCAGACAAACACGTCTTTTGCGAAAAACCGATCACTGATACCGTTGAACGCGGTTGGCAACTGGTCACGGCTGCGGATGAGGCACAACGTCTGCTGGCAGTCAACTTCGAGCTGCGCGCCGATACAGCCCATCGTATGCTGAAACAGGCGCTTGAGGCCGGAGAGATCGGGAAGGTCCACTTCCTGCGTCTGGTCTACAACTGGTCGGGGCCCCGCTGGGCCGGTATGGAAAGACACCGCCTGCTCATGACCGAGGGCAAAGGTCCCATCTTCGACTGCGGCGTTCACTTCTTCGATCTCGCCCGCTGGTTCTCCCAGAGCGAGTACAGCCAGATCAGGGCCAACGGTGTTTTCGTGGAGGACTATCCTTACCCGGATCACGTGGTAGCGACCTGTATGTTGGAAAACGGTGCCTTGGCGGTCATCGATGAAAGCTGGGTCTTCGGACACACGGTTTCACCACAAGAGCGATATCACATCAATCGGATTGACATCGAGGGAGACAACGGCACCGCCTTTCTCGAGCATCTGCCCGGAGGCAAGCTTCGGCTGGTGGTACAATCGTCGCAAGGTGTCCGCCAAGAGGAGATCGGCTACCAAAAAGCCTTTGCTGAGATGTACAGCCTGTTTGCGGCCTCCGTTGCTGAGGGCCGCCTGATCGATCTCGCCGGCGGTATTGACGGGGTGCGAGCCATTGAGGCTGCGGATGCGGCGCTTGCTTCAGTGGCCGAAGGCGGCACCCGCCAACGAATCAACAGCCAGTGACAAGACGGGGAGAAAAGGCCTCTTCAAGACCTTTTTCTCCCCACAACGAAACGATACCGATGGGCATCGGAAGCGACTTGTGGGGTCAGATCGTGACCGCCGACATACTCCACAAGCTCCATTCCCGCCGCCTGTAGCTCATCTTCGATCTCCCGCCGTGTATGAAGGTGGAAAAATAGCGGGGTGTCCAGGCGGGCCGCCGAAGGCTCCCACACCCACAGATCGCCTTCTTCCCAACCGGCTTCCCGGGCCAAAGAAGAGAACTCGTCCCCACCGTACCCTTCTTCTCCGTACAGGTCGGCGGCTGCGTGGCGATCCGTGACGGAAGCGACCAGCAGGCCATCGGGCACCAGGACTCGTCGCATCTCTGACAGCAAAGCGATGCGCGCCGCCTGCCCGGGTATGTGAGACAACAGCTGGGCCAAGGCGATCACACAGTCAACGGATTCATCCGACATGGGTATACGCAACGGGTTAGGCATCCATACAAGAGGAATCTGAGCTTGTCGCTCGACAGCCCACTTCCGAGCAACGCGCAACATAGCCCGTGAGATGTCCAGACCGATCACGTCATGACCTTCACGCCAAAGGGCCAAAGCCTCTCGTCCCGCACCGCAGCCCACATTCGCAATGCGGCAAGGTCTAGTCAGAAGCCTTCTCAACAACGCCGCTTCTTCCGGAGTCAAGCCTTGAGGCACCTGATCGGCATAGGCCTGTACCTCCTCAGGATGCTCATAGCGCCTCCTGAGTCTGTCCAAGAGCCAGGAGCGTTTCACACCAATCACCTCTCAGCTAGTCCAGTATCCGACTCCGCCATCTCTTGAGCCTCAGCGCATTGGAGACCACCGATACCGAACTGAAGGCCATGGCCGCGCCGGCTATCATGGGACTCAACAAGCCTGCCGCCGCTAGCGGAATCCCGGCGGTATTATAGACAAACGCCCAGAACAGGTTCTGCTTGATGTTCCGCATGGTAGCCTTGCTCAGTTCAATGCTGGCGACGACTCCGCGCGGATCACCTTTCATCAGAGTGATGTCGGCCGATTCCATGGCCACGTCAGTCCCGGTACCGATGGCAAAACCGACATCGGCCGTAACCAATGCAGGAGCGTCGTTTATGCCGTCTCCCACCATACCCACAACAAGCCCTTGTTCCTGCAGTTCCTTGATCTTTCTCGCCTTCTCTTCGGGTAACACCTCGGCCAACACGTGGTCTATGCCCACCTGAGAAGCTATACTTCGAGCCGTGCGTCGGTTGTCTCCGGTCAACATGTAAACATCCAGACCCATCTGACGCAGAGCGGCGATCGCCTTGTGCGAGTCTTCCTTGACCGTATCGGCTACCGCCGCGATGCCTGCCAAAGCGCCATCGACGGCAATCAGCATCACCGTCTTTCCCGCCTCTTCAAGCTCAACGACGGATCGTTCGAATCGGTCCGTGTTGATGTCATTTTCGGACAGGAGTCTTG
>JBMNSS010000088.1:0-11090 GCA_050945315.1 Limnochordia bacterium
AGGATCCGTATACGACCCTGCCGTTTGTGATTCGTCGCCGGGATGCCGGTGCGGGTACTCTTGAGAGCCGCTACTTGAGCCTCTATGAGGGATACCGCAATGAACCGCTGGTGAAGGAAGTCCGGACTCTGCAACTGGCCGGTGAGCGAGTGGAAGGTGCCGAAGGAACCGTCGCCGTGGCGGTCACAGCCGGTGCACACACGGACTATCTCTTGCACGGAGTCCACGCCTCGAGCGTCAGCGCTGATACGGAGCATGGCGAGCTGCTCTTCCAGGGTCGGGCCGGGGTGGCCTCGCTTCAGTCGTCCGGTCTCGACATCCTCGGCGTGATAGGCGGCGGAAGGATCAGTATCGGCGGCTATGCCCTTCAGTTGCTGAGCGATGAGAGCGCTCTGCAGGGAGCGATTGCCGACAGCTCGACCGATGGCTTCCGGATAGAGGGGGTACATCCGGCCCTGGCTGCTTTGGAGGGACATCAGATCTTCGTCTCTGACGGCAAGAAACAGACCGCCTATCCGGTACGTCAGGTAGTCTTTGCGGACGGCAAGACGCGCATTGTCACTCAAGATACCCGCGGCGGCTTCCCGTTTGCGGGTGCCGAAAGCTGGCAAGCTATGCAGACGGGTTACGCGGAGCGGCAGGACGACGGTACGTGGCACATGTTCGCCACTGCGCCCGTCAGACTGACTCTTCCCTTGAGCGAAATCAACGGTGAGCGTGTGAGTCTGGCTGAGTACAAGAGTGAGCTGTCTGAAGATGACGAGTGGCGGTTGTTGGAATGCCTGATCGACCAAGACCGTGTGCAGATCACGTTGCCTGCGGAGGTTGTCGCCCAGGGGGCCTTGCGCCTTCGCTTTCACTGATTGAACATGACGGATCACAAAACGGTCTCTCGCCGCCGAGTCGGTGGCGGGAGACCGTTTTTCTTTCCTCAACATCACTCGGCGAGAGTCGCCGACGGGCGCGTCAGTCGCGATCGGCCAACAAGACTCCTCCGGTAGCCACATTCTCCGGACTGTTTTCTTTGAACAACACGACAAATGCCGCCTCGGGAATCTTGGTCCCTTCGGCAGCAGCCTTGGTGAAGATCCTGGCCAGTTCGGCCTTTTGCTCTTTGGTGAGTTTCGGTCCGTCGAAGGTGATGACAGGCATAGCGATTTCTCCTTTCCGGGAAGTGAACACAGCGCGATCGTGTTGCTTTGATTCTCGCCGGACAATTGCATTCCTTTCATTCCAATACAGGAGATACCACGGAAGCGGTCAAATAGACTCCAAGAACAAAAAAGAAGGGGTGTTGCCGATGCTTAAACGACGATCTTTGCTGGTGACGACGTTGATTCTGAGTCTGACCGTCCTTATGGTACCTTTGGAGGCCGCACCGAAACTCACGGTATGGGCGTGGGCCAACGATGAGGTGATCAGGCAGTGGTCGGCCATCTTGAGTTGGTATCAGGAAGAAAACCCGGGCGCTGAATTCGACGTGGCCCATATCTCCGGGGATCAAAGAGTCTTTCTTGAGCGTCTCTATGTGGCCATGGCGGCCAGTGCCGCCCCTGATTTGACTTGGTTGGACGGGGGTCACGTCAAGCAGCTGGCGGCTCAGACGCTGCTGGAGGATGTGACCGAGGTCTTACGCGGCATAAACTTCACCCCCGGTGAAGAACAGGAAGTCACATATCGCGGCAAGCTGTATGCTGCGCCGTATCATGCGACCTCACGGGGTCTTGTCAAACTGATTGACGTCTTCGGTGCAGCGGGAGTTGATCCTCACGCCGATCCTCTCTTTGATGATTTAGTGACGTGGAATCAGAAACTGAGCGGATTTGCCGCCGACGGTACATACACGCGAATCGGCTTTGCGCCGTGGTTTGGCAATTGGGATGCCCGGGGCTGGATCTGGGCCTTCGGGGGTGAGCTGGTGGCTGAAACCGAAGGGGGCTTCCGTCCCACCGCCACTATGAAAAACAACCTCGAAGCCTTTGAATGGATTGATGAGTGGGCGAGCCGCTACAACAGAACGAAGGCTCCGGTGCCCGGGGGAGCAACCTTCGAAAGAGGCACTCTGGCCATGACCATCGCCTCGACGAGCAACGCTGCCAATTACATCAGAAGCGGAATCGAGTTTACCACCAGTCCCGTGCCGCATCCGCCCCAAGGGCGCCGGATCACATGGGGCGGGGGCTATGTAGTCGGGGTGCCCTCCGGCGCGGTGAACAAAGCCGAGGCTATGAGGCTGTTGAGCTTTTTTGCCTCATCGAGAGTGCAGGCGCGTCGGTGGAACGAGTTTGCGGCGCTTTTGCCGGCCAACTGGGATGCCATCCGCATGGTCGCCTCGAGGCTGGATCGATCCTACGAACCGCTTCTTGATCTCTTGCCCTATGCCGTGCCGCGTGCGCCGATGGACGGCGAATGGTACCGCGCCTTACGACAGAGCGAGGACTTGATGGTTGCGGGCTCGCTGTCACCGCAGGAGGCTTTGGAAAGAGCTCAATTGGTGATGAGCGCTCGCTTTGAGGAGGTATTCGGCAAGTAGCCGACCTTGCGGGAAAGGGAACCAAAAGGCCGCGGTGAAGAATGCCCGTGACCGCATGGAAAGGATGGTTGTTGACTCATGTGTAATCTGGCTGGCTACGTAGGAGATGAAGCTGCAGCTCCGATCCTGCTTGACATGCTCGCCCGTCAGGAAGGTTTTGCGGGCGGCTATTACAGTGGGATCGCCACCATACATGAAGGCAAGCTCTACTATGAGAAGGCTATCGGCGATGTGGCGACACTGATCAAACAGACCGATGCGAAGAACCTGCCGGGAACCGTCGGGATTATCCACAGTCGCAGCAAAAGCGGCGGCGACGTGGAGTGGGGACACCCCTTTATCGATTGCACGGGGCGGATGGCCTATGTGGCCAATGGAGCGGCAGGGTATTTCGCCACCCGTCGTGACGCAGATGCCGTTCTGCGTCGACTGGCTGATGATGGCCACGTCTTTCGCTCCAAAGCCAGTGGTGCCGTCGGCAACTATCCCACTCTGGCAGACGGATCCGGTGTCCACGTCAGCGAGGCAGTCTGCTGCCTCATTGAGTCACATGTGACCTCAGGGCTCGATCCGGCCCGGGCCATGCGTAAGGCATTCCAGGAGTTCCCCTCCGAGATCGTCGGGCTGATCGTCCACGAAGAGATGCCGGAGAATGTCATCGCTTCCCGCATCAATCAGCCGTTGATGATCGGTCACACCAACGGTGCCACGTATATGGCGACGACGGCCCTGGCCTTCCCCGACGCTGATATGCAATGGCTCATGCCCATGCCCGTCAACGCCACGGCCATCATCGGGCGCGAGGAGATACGCATCTTGCCGATGGATCCTCTGGCCGGTCCTGTCACTAAGGCCATGCCCTGGAAGGAAGGCTATGAGACCATACTCGATCTCCTTGCTGACGGGGAACCCAAGTCGTTTGGCACGCTCACCAGAGCCACCAGGCCTTTGTGGCCGGAAGACGAGGTTCCGCAGCGAGACATGATGGCCTATGAGATATTGCGGGATCTGCATCTGCGGGGGCTGATCGATTTCACCACGGCCGAAAAACCCGGTGTCTTGCCCGGTACGGTCATGAACCAGAAGCAGGCCTACTTGATCAAGAAGTGATCTATATGTGCAAAGGAGGCTGGGATGTCGCTCCCAGCCTCCTTTGTTGATGCACATCAGTATACGAGATCACGGAAACGGCGTATTCGATGAAAGGTGATCATATCTCCGTCGTGAGCTGACTTGGCCGCAGGCGATCCCGAGCGGCTGAGAACCAGAAGGTCCTCGCCGTCGATGGCCAGCGAGGCATAGTTGCGCGCCTGCTTCGGATCTCCGCCTGCGGTCACCAATCCGGCCATCTGCCAGTCGATGCAGTTTTTCGAAAAGTGCAGAGCCAGGCGGTGTCGTTCTCTGGGACCTGTCAGCGAGTCCGCCGCATGGCTGGCGATCAGCCAAAAAAGTCGGCTGATCTCATCGTATTGGATGAAAAACTTGAGATGTCCGCCCGGGCAAGGTAGGTAGGCCACGGGCTTTCCCGTGGGAGCCGTAGGCAGACTGATCGAGATACTCCCGTTTTCGTGTTCCCGGGCCTTAGCCACACAGGCCATGTTCGGCGGGGCGTTTGCCGCCCGCATCCAGATGTAGAACGTGCGACCCTCCGGATCATACCAGGGGTGGGTAGGATCGGCAAACTGCACCATATTTCCTTCCAGCCAGCCCGGGCCCATGCCGCGGCCCGGTACAAAAGGCACGCCCAGAAGGCCAGCGTCGGCAGCCAGATCGATGTAGGTCTTTTCTTCGGAGAAGGTCCAGTGGTCTCGAACGGTGAGATCGACATCGACGGGAGCCGACATCACTACAGGAGCCAGCGTGCAGGTCTTGGTCCGGTTGGGCGGACCGACGAGACGCTCCATCACCAGATAGATCCGATCGTTGGCATAGACGACGCTGCAGGCGGACTGATGCCACCACTGATCCTTGGTGAAGGCGACCGGTTCGCTCCAACTCTCGCCTCTATCGTCCGAGCGGATGATCATCAGATCGCCCGCATGTCCGAGCACATAACAGGATCTGCCGGCTACAAAGGGCCGGGCGTGGAAAAAGGGAAAATCGGCCCGATGGATCCATGTCAAACCGCCGTCGTCCGAGGTGAAGACCTTGCCTTGCCAGCAGTGGGGACCCTCGCCGCGCCTGGCCTTGGGACCGGGAAGATCGATGACGCCCGGTCCGCCTTGGTCCATGGTGCCGATCAGACGGCCCGAGGGTAGGCGTAGGATACCCGGCGTATAGGCGTAGACGGTAGCCGGATCAGGCGAACGATACATGACAACGTATTCATCAGCCAATAACGACAGTCGGGCCACCGCAGGGACCTCCCTTTACTTTCACGGCTCAGTCGTGCACCGAGGCAGTGTGTCAGACGATTCTTCGTACGTTCTGAATAATCCTGCGGGAATCGAGTGTTCGGTCGAGACGTTGGGTGAAGGTATGTCCTCGGGCAGGGCGAAGGCATCAATCACGTACAGCCGTTGCTTTTCATTTTTGCGCCCCTCGCTCATCGGGGGCGGGAATCGTGGGGAGGAGGAGTACGCTTTGAATTCCAAGTCAGTCTCTGATGAACATCGCTTGGCGTTACTGGAGCCGCCGACCAAACGGGTGCGCATGGTTCTCGATACCGATACCTACAATGAAATAGATGATCAGTTTGCTTTGGTCTACGCTCTGCTTTCGCCTGATCAACTGGATCTACAGGCTGTCTACGCCGCTCCCTTTCACAACCCTCGTTCCTCGGGGCCGGCGGACGGCATGGAAAAAAGCTATGAAGAGATTCTCCGCCTGCTCGAGCTATGTGGTCGCTCAGCCCAGGATTTCGCCTTTAAGGGCTGCACTGCCTATCTGAGCCCTGACGGTGAGCCGGAGCGCAGTCCGGCCGTCCTGGATCTCGTGGAGCGGGCACTGGCCGCGAGCGCCGATGATCCGCTCTATGTAGTGGCAGTCGGAGCCATCACTAATGTGGCCTCGGCCATGTTGTTGGAGCCGCGGATTTTGGAACGTATCGTCGTAGTCTGGCTCGGAGGGCATGCTCTTCACTTCCCTCATACGAAAGAGTTCAACTTGCAG
Source organism: Limnochordia bacterium (assembly GCA_050945315.1). Classification (GTDB taxonomy): domain Bacteria; phylum Bacillota; class Limnochordia; order DTU080; family DTU080; genus DTU080. Next base: position 5,645 of record JBMNSS010000088.1, read on the forward strand.
CAGGACGTGCTTGGCGCTCGGACCATTCTCGACAGCGGTGTGCCCTTTGTACATGTGCCGTGCATGGGTGTGACCACTCATCTGACCACCACTGTGCCGGAGATCGAGCGCTACGTCGCAGGTCAAGGTGCGGTCGGCGATTACTTGGCCAAGATCTTCAAGGAGTACCTCGGTGATCACTTCGCTCGTTCAAAGGTGTTGTGGGACGTGGCTGCCGTGGCCTACTTGGTAAACAGCGCTTGGTTGCCAAACACACTGGTGCACAGCCCGCGCCTGACGGATCAACTGACTTGGAGCTTCGATCATACCCGGCATTGGATGCGCTATGTGTATCACGTACAGCGCGATCCGATCTTCAGAGACCTGTTCACCAAGCTGAAGAGTGCCGTCTCATAGATGAAGCGGGTGCTTCATGTCGGTTTTTGTGGGAGGGTAAGCTCACAATGCAAGACGCAGCCAAAAACCCCGAAACCCCTAACGTGCTTTTGATCTGCTGTGATCACCTGCGCGCTGATTGGCTCAGCTGCAACGGACATCCGGTAACGATGACCCCGCAGATCGACACACTGGCCGGCGAAGGCCTCAACTTCGCCAGGGCCATGAGCGAGTCCCCGGTGTGTGTACCGGCCAGACGGATCCTGATGACGGGCATGGGCCCCTACGGTATCCATATGAATGTCAACCGGGACACTCAGCCCTTTCCTGAGGGGCCCAAACTGGCGGAAGTGATGACCCGGTCGGGGTATCAGACTCTTGCCTCAGGCAAGATGCACACCTATCCCCAGCGCAATCACCTGGGCTTTGAGGACGTGCAACTCAACGAGGAAGGACGCAAACAAGGCGGACTGATCAAAGACGATTACGAAGCGTTTCTTGACGATCACGGTTACGGCCATCTGGCCTACACCCACGGTTTGGGCAACAATCAATACGGGATGCGTATCAGCCCGCTTCCTGAGCCTTTCACCACCACTCATTGGACGGCGCAAAAGGCCATGGAGTTTATAGAGCGGCGGGATCCCACTCGGCCCTTCTTCCTTTATGTCTCCTTCGACAAACCGCATCCTCCGATCACTCCTCCCCCGGAGTACTATGAACTCTACCGCGACGCTTTGATGCCCGAGCCGGTCTGTGGAGCATGGGCGGAGCGCAAACGGCCGCAGAGCATAGATGTCGGAAGGGTACGGCACAGTCTTCATTACTGGAAGGACAACCCGCTTCTTCTGCAACAGACGCTTCGCGGCTTTGCGGCTTTGATCACCCATATTGACAGCATGATCGGTGTCTTGTTGGGTACTTTGCGGGAGCACGGCCTGCTCGATAACACACTGATCATGTTGACCAGCGACCACGGGGATAATCTTTTTGACCATGGTTTTTTTGCCAAGAGCAACTTCATGCGCGGGTCGACCAACATACCTTTTATCATCCGCCCGCCGCGGGGATGGGGAGAAAAACACGGTGTTCGCCGAGACCTGGTCAATACCTCGACACCCGTCGGGCTCATGGACGTGATGCCGACCATATTGGATATCTGCGGCATCGCTGTTCCGGAGAACGTGGAAGGCCAAAGTGTCGCGCCCTTCTTGTATCGGGATGATCCTCCGTTTCGTCAATATAGCTACGGCAATTGCGGCCCCCATTACTGCGTGAACGACGGGCGCTTCAAATACACCTGGTTTGCCGACGACGGAATCGAGTTTCTTTTTGACCAGGAGAACGACCCGCATGACTGTCATGATCTGTCCGAGGATCCCGGCCATCAGGAACGTGTGGGTCATATGCGTCAACTGATGCTGCAGTGGATGGAAAACAACGGCGATGCCCGGTTGCAGGACGCCAACTTCGAAGGCCGGGTGAGGAGGAGAATCATGGTGCCGCCTACCTCGCGCAGCGGTTGGAATAATCGGGGGAGGCATTAGGCCTTTAAGCGCAGGAGTTTGTCATCAGGGTTGGTCCGGCGGATCAGCCCTGATTTCATTCGGTCCGCGATCGAAGTGTAGATTCAAACCAAAGGACAATGAAGGAGAAACACAGAATAATATCATTACTGATTTTGATTACAACCAAAAAGGAGGCGATGGAAAAGTGAGGAAGGCGTGGAAGTTGATCGTCTGCGCGCTGCTTCTTGTCGCATTTGCCGGGGTGGCTTCACCGGCCAAGACGCCCGTGGTCTGGTGGATGCATTGGCAGGCCGGCGCAGAGCCGTGGGTCAAAGAATGGGGCGTCAAGTTCGAAGAGGAAAACCCTGACATCAGACTGGAGCTTGAGACGCAGACGGCCAGCCCCCGTGATAAGTTGGTGGTCACCGTGGCCGCCGGAGTTGGCCCTGATATCGTTTACGAGGTTGACTCGGTCATGGGGCGCTGGATAGAGACCGGAATCACCCTTCCCCTGAATCGTTACTTCAACACCCTTCCCAATCGGAACGATTTTCTGCCCGGCGTGGTTGAAGGACTCACCTACGGCGGTGAGCTGCATGCCGTGCCCTTTATGGTCTGGCCCTGGGGTGTGTTGTGGAATCGCCACGTCCTATCGGAAGCCGGGTTGAGGGATTTGCCTAAGACTTGGGATGAGATGGTGGACGTTGCCCGACGCATTACGCGGGTCGGCAGTGATGGGACCATCGAGCGGTGGGGCGTAAGAGTGGAACGCGGCCTCTCCTATCAGATCGGCTTGGTGGAGGCTCTCTTCCGCCAACAGGGCGTGAGCATGATCTCTGAGCAGGACACTCAGGTCAAGCTCAATCATGCGGAAGGCATACGTGCCCTGGAGTACCTGCATCAGCTCACGGAGATCGGCGGCCGCCTGGCACCCAAAGACGTTGAGGTTGTGGACGGCACGGGGGGAATCTACTTCAGTTGGAGCGGTGCCTACTGGGGGAATGTGCTCGCTGCCCGTCCTGATGCGGCCGAGTCCGGGCTTCTTGGTTTCAACAGATATCCCGGACCCGTTGCCGGCACTGACAATCTGAATGTGATGTCGGCCAATCTGTTTATCACCTCATCCAGCAAGGTACCGGATGTGGCCTGGCGAGTCATCGAAGCTTGGGTGGAACCGAAGAACTTGAGAGATTACCTGATTCACCGCGGCATGCTCCCCGTACGTCGCTCGGTCTTCAGTGATCCCGAATTCCAGAACAACCCGTTCAAGAGACAGATGCTGGCCACTATGCACTCGCCGCTGCTTCTCCATGGTGTCAAGCATACGCGCTACGACCTGTTCAGAGTGGATGTGGGCAGAGAATTCCTGGCTGCCTTTGACGGGAGAGTCTCTGTTTCCGAAGCGCTCATACGGGCGGAGCACATCATCAACGTCGAACTGGCGAAGGAGTAGGACCGCGTCGGGGTAGAGGTGACTGGTTGAAGATATCCATGGGCCAAAGGGGCTGTCCTGAAATCGATCTTGGGGCAGCCCCTTGTCAGTGTCTGCCGGCCTAGACCAAGCCGTTGGCTGCCAACCCGTGGGCCATCAGCAATTGTTCAATGCGTGACATGGCTAAGATTCCGACCCTTCTTCGCAGATCCGCCGGGTCGGTGATGCCTGATGCTATGGCCTTTCTGATACGTTCCGACATCGTTTCCGTCTTCTGTTGCCACGCCGGCTCGAAATGATGAGACTGGATGAATGGCCTGGAACGTCCGGCGCGCAGGCTCTCAGCCAACTCTTGCTCGTCTTTGATCGGCGCGTCGAATTCGGCGACACATACACCCAGGGTCATGGTGGCATGGGAATCACTGTTGAAAAAGGGGGCGGCCCTCATCTGTTGCGCCGTTTTCAGATGAAGATCCTGCTCCAGCGGGTCAATGTTCATACTCTGACACTCAAGGCCGTCAAAAGGAAGGGTCAGAAGTGATGGATCCGGGGTCAAGGTTTTTCGCATAGGATGAGCCCATACGGTAAAGGCGCCGCGTCTGTGGGCGATCTCGAGTATCCGTTCGGCGGGCATGTCCTTTTCCAGTTCATGCATCCTGGTCAAGCCGTAAATGAGAACGTCGGCACCCTCGGCCGCTGTCACTTCGATCCCCCGCAAGATGGTCAGGGCGGGGTATTTTCTACGCAGATCGGTGATCTCTTCGTCGGTCCAGAAGGCATTGTGTTCCGTAATGACCACGCCGTCCAAGCCGATCTCAATGGCTCTGGTCGCCATCTCCTCGCCCGTCATGCGGCTGCAGCGTGAGTAGTTCGTCGTGTGCACGTGTAGATCCAATATCAAGGGTGTCTCTCCTAACGCCTTTTGAATTGGATATGCAAGGGTGATTCGCCAATTCCCGATGCTTCCCTCTGACGGATGGGACGCTTTCTTGCGGGTGGAGAAAGGAGAAGTATCCGGAGAGTACGAAAAAGCATTCAACAACAACGATTAACGAGGACAAAAGGCGGGATCAGTCGTGGAAATAGTTGCGGCGGTGGAGCGGTTGCCATTCATGGATGAGCGGGTGGAGAAGGCTCGGGAGCGTATGGCGGCAGTGTGGGAGGGGAGAGAACCCGATGTATTGCCGCTGGTGATTCCCGGGACACCGCCAAAGGAGCTCTTGGCGGATCTGCCCAGGTATGATCTGAGAGAGGCCTACTATGATCCGGTCAAGATGCTGTTTAATCACGTGGGAGGGCTGTTGCGGTCCGCCTACTCACCGGGAGACAGCATCCCTTCGATGCGGGCTGATATGGGCTGCGGCATATTCCCCACACTCCTGGGAGCTGAGTACACCATCCGTCCGGATGTGCGTCCTTGGATCACGGGACACGTGAGTAAGCAGAGACTTATGCAGATGAGTCCGGATGATATCGATCCGTACTCCGGAGAGTTCGGGCGCGGTCTGGAGTACATGGCCTTCTTCAGGAAGATATTGGAAGGACGTGCCTATATCTACACCATGGATGTGCAAGGGCCGATCGATACCGCCCATCAGGTGTTAGGCGACGTTTTTTTCACTGAGCTGTATGACGATCCGCCCTTCATGCACCATGTGCTTGAGTTGTGCACCCAAGCCTTGATCAAAGGTATCAAGGCCTGCAAAGAGGTCAACGGCGAAGGGAATGATTGGGCGTATCATTACAACACCATCTATGCTCGTCGCGGCGGTATAAAGACCAGCGAAGACACCACCACGCTCTTGTCCGAAGCCCATATTCAGGAATTCGGGGTGCCTTATATCCGGAAGTTCTTGCAGGCCTTTGGCGGAGGATGGATTCATTTCTGCGGCAGCAATCCCCATCTGTACCAAGCTTGTCTCCGGGATATTCCCGAGGCCAGCGGACTCAATTTCGGTGATCCTCAGCGCTTTCGCCCCGAGACGGTGATCGCGGATTGTCAGTCGACCGGCATGGTCTACAACGGCAGCCTTCCCTATCCGGATCGTCCTCCGGTGGATGAGTATTACGCGCGGATCTGGCGAGCTCTGGGCGGCAAGAAGAAGGGGCTGTTGCTGCATGGCCCTGCTAA
>JBMNSS010000089.1:0-11089 GCA_050945315.1 Limnochordia bacterium
GAGCCCACGTTGTTGGGCATCGATTTTTTCAAGCGAGTCGTCGAACTGCAGAAGCGGTATGCATCGCCTGCCAAGGAGATCCGAAACGCCATCCAGACCAACGGCACCCTCATAGGCGATGATTGGTGTCGTTTTCTCAAGGAGAACAACTTCCTGGTGGGTCTGAGCATGGACGGACCGCGGGATCTGCACGATCGTTACCGCCTTGACAAGGGAGGAAACCCCACTCACGAGCGAGTCTTGGAAGGGCTGCGCCGCCTGCAAGACCATGAGGTGGACTACAATGTGCTGTGTGTCGTCAACGAGCTCAACAGTCAACATCCGGAGACGGTGTATGAGTTCTTTGTAGGGCAAAACGTTGATTTCATACAGTTCATCGCCTTGGTGGAACCCGAGGGAGGCCGAGTCTCCGCCCGCAGTGTGTCAGCCGAAGCCTACGGCGATTTCTTGGTACGGATCTTTGATCGTTGGATTCGTCGGGATGTGGGTCGCGTCTTTCTGCAGATTGTCGAAGAGACGTTGGCGGCTTGGAGCGGCGGGCAGCAGTCTTTGTGTGTCTTTCAGCCGACGTGTGGCAAGGCTTTTGCCCTGGAGCACAACGGTGATGTCTACTGCTGTGATCATTTTGTCTTGCCGGAATGGAGACTGGGCAATCTGCATGATACTCCCATGGCCGAATTGACTGCATTGCCCAAAGCGCGTCAGTTCGGGCTGGACAAGCGCGAGAAGCTGCCCGCCTATTGCCGAGAGTGCGACTACCTTTTTGTCTGCAACGGCGGTTGTCCCAAAAACCGCCTGATCAAAAGCCCCGACGGCGAAGGCGGACTGAATTACCTTTGTGCCGGATACAAGCGCTTCTTCTCTCATGTGGCTCCTTACATGGAACGTATGGTGGAGTTGCTCAAACGTAGAATGCCCCCGGCGCTGATCATGAATGAGCTACACAGCGCCGATGCCAGACGTTTCGCTTCAGTAAGGCGTAATGATCCTTGTCCGTGCGGCAGCGGGCTGAAGTATAAGAAGTGCTGTCTGGCCAAGCGTGTCGGCGGTTAGGCCGTCCTCGGTTCCCGGAAGCGCCGTGGATGGTGCAATCGCGCCGGATGGCCATCGTGATGATCATGGCACGATAGTAGAGGGCGATATCTTCATCAGTTGTAAGCGCAGAGTCAAACCCTTCCTGTAAGCCGAGTCTTCTCCACCATACCGGGACTGCCATGAAACGCCTTCGCTTCCGAACCACTGCACTGCCTTCACGTCCGCCCTGATACTCAGCCCTGCTTCATGCATTTTCCGCCTTACCCTGGATGACGCAGTCCCACGATCCGTTTCGTTGCACGGAAGTCTCGCATCGGGATCTCCGGTCGTGGCGGATACACATCGTGTACGAAGCATCTCGTCTTTCAACAGACTCACTTCAGCTAAGCTTGCCGGCCATGGCAAGCGTGTTGGTGCACAGGCTAACGCTCTTTCCCCGAAGGAGACGACTTGGGAGCAATTCCAACGGTGAACGCTGTGTTGACGTTTGTTCCGAAGTCGGTACGAGTGTCTTGGTCAGTGATCCGGTAATCCAGCCCAGCTAACCCGACGTATAGCTGACGCATAGCGTCTTTCAGAGTCCGCCGGATTCCCGGGTTTCGGTAACAAACAGCGTGAGCAGCGTCGGCACGATGTCGATCGCCCGACCCGGGTCCGAAAAAGGAGCGATGCTCGAGGCAATAAGGGCTGTGACGCGTGGGGCGATACTCTCTCCGATGAGGTCATAGCACCAACTGTGCCCGCCTGCCGCCTCAATTCGGTGGTGATCAACGTTTGCTGTGACAGTCTCGGTTGACAGACAAGAAGAAAGCCGAAAGAACCAAGCAACACCACAACGCCTGTCTTCGTTCAACGAACAGTATGGGCGACCCCCTATGATCGCTTATTTGTCCGACCACATCGCACTATGGCGAAACGAAATCAGCTATTGTTTCAGAAAATAGTCTTGTTCCGGAAGGAGTATCTGCAAGACCGGACAATGAATGCCCTGTACCCGTCAGGATCTCCGGTTTGGCGGGCAAGCTTTGATGTGCGGACACAGGCTCACGGTTGTCCGGCAGGCAAGCGGACAGCCCGGTTTCAAATTTGAGGGAATCGGGGGTGCAACTGATGCGCGACATCCTTGTCAGCTTAATGCTGACATGCCTTCTTGTGTCATGCGTCAGCGTGGCGACGGAGGCTTACTGGAAAGACGTTTGTCTGGTCAATGGCGGTTTTGAGACTACTGTAAAGGACAGCCATATCCCCGGCTGGCCCGATCTCATCGGTGTTGCTGAAGGGCGGGGCGGTATCGTCGTCAATGGGGAAAACGTCCACGGCGGTATTTCGAGCCTGCGTATGGCGGATGAAGACCAGAACGCGGCGGTGGAGGTCAGAAGTGAGCGCATTGAAGTGATTCCCGGAGCCTTTTATATGGCATCGGCCCATGTCTACATAGAATCGGGAACCAGCGCTCGGTTGTACCTGGATTTCTGGGATGCCCGAAACCGCCGCCTGGCATCGCACACTGCCAGGACTGAGGAAGTCGAACGGTGGCATCCACTGTTGGTACAAGCCTATGCCCCTGAAGAGACCAGGTCGTTAACCATTCGACTCGTTTCCACCGGTGCCAATGTCGGCGTTTTGTATTGGGACGACGTGGGACTCTCCCGCTTTGATGAAGACGACATCGATCACGAGGTTCGCCCGACGATGGGTTGGGCTCCGCAATTTCAGACAGATCTTGTTCTTCCCACGCGTCTACCCGTCAAGGTGGACTGGGCGGACAATGACCGTTTGCAGAATTCACCAGTCACTTTCGGTGTCCCTTTTCCCAACGGCGCTCTGAGAGATATAGATCAACTCCGGCTGGTCACCGCCAAAGGTGACTCGGTGCCCCTGCAGTCCGAGGTGACTGCAACGTGGGACAGTAAGGACGGTCCCGTGCGATGGGCTCTTTTGCACGCCAACTTGAGAAGGGATGAAGAGTACTTCCTGGAGATCAAAGAATCCGCTGAAGCTTCATTCGAAGGATTACGCATCGAGGAGACGGAACAGGCCTTTCTCATTGATACCGGTCCGATGCAAGCCGTCGTCAGCAAGATCGAACCCACGGTCCTTCATCAGGTGGCCCTTGATCTCAGCGGTGATGGGTTATTCTCCCCCGATGACATCGTTTTGACCTCGGCCATGGCCATGGAGGATCTGCCGGTGGTGATGGACGGAGAAGGCAACGAGTATATGGCCAGGGGTGCCGGTGAAGGGTTCAAAGCCGAGATTGTACGCAGTGGTCCCATGGAAGTGGCCATTCGCCGGGAAGGCTGGTACACGGGAAAAGACGGGACGCCTTTTTCGCAGTTTGTCACCTACACACACTTTTTCGCCGGGGAAACGATCGTGCGCCATGATCATACGTTGATCACGGCTTTCGACAGCACCAAGCACCGGATCCGTGATATACGGCTCAGCATCCCGCTTCTGCTCGGGGATGATGCGCAAGCCTCCTTTGCCACGGATCGATCCGCCGACGGCAATTCGATCTTCCTCGCACCGGGTATCTCCCCAAGAATGGTGCAGAGGGAGCACAATCACTGGACTCTGACTTCGCATGAGGAGACGGTGGTCGCCGAGGCAGACCGGGCCGGAGGATGGTGCGGTCTCGGAGATGATCGGTGGGGTGTCTTAGCCGGATGGCGAGACTTCTGGGAGCAGCATCCGGCGGAGTTGGAGATCAAAGACAACACACTGCATCTGCATCTGTGGCCCCTGCACGATGTCGATCTATTGGACTTTAATCCTTCTTCGCTCATGGGCATCGATTACCCCCACGATAGGATCTTCTATCAGGATTTCTACAAGGACGGATTGGACGGCTGGACACAAGCCTACGGCCTGGCCAAGACCCACAATGTATGGATCGGTTTTTACACGGCGGATCGACACGCTCACACGGCTGCCTTGACCCGTTCGCTGGTCAATCAACCGGTATTGGCTCAAACCGCTCCGGAGTGGAATACGGCCACGGAAGTGATGGGACGGATCCATTACGAAGACCCGGACAATCACTCCGAAATCGAAGCTTTACTGGAGGCCATCATCCACCGTAAGCAGTGGCTGCGGGAGAGACTGGACAACTACGGTTGGATTGACTACGGCGACGTCAATTACAACTTAAGAAACCATAACGATCCGGAGAGCATCTCTCCGGTCCTGTGGCGAAAATGGGCCAGTATGTTTTACGGATGGCCCAATGCGGCTCCGCTTTTGTATTTTCGATCAGGGCGCCGCGATGTTTGGGATATGCATCGGACAAACACCCGTCACATCACCGACGTCGACATCGCCCATTTGGATCATCAACAGTTTGCCAAACGCAAAGGCGGCCGCTACGGTGGCAACGGGGGGATCGTGCACTATGCTGCCAACATGTATGATCTCGGCCCGGATACTCATCTGCGGTTTATGCTCTACGACTACTACATGAACGGGACTCTGCGGGTGTGGGAAGTGGCCAAGTATTACATGGACAACTACTTGAGCCTGGCTTTCGCCCCGCAAAACCAGAGCTACGCTCACCGGGCCACGGGCGGATCACTGCGGCTGTTTTGTGAGGCCTATGAGGCCACGTGGAAGCCCGAGTATCTTGAAGCAATGAGGCACTTTGCCCGCATCATGTACGGTGCCCGTGAGGTGCTTGGCTCCACCCGTTACGACGATGTCTACATGAATGAGGGTAAGATCAAGTACTATCAGTTGACTGGTGACGAGCGCATGCTGGATCTCTTCTTGAACGATATGAGAGAGCTGAGCAAGCGCCGGGATGCCCACGTCTTCGAAGATCCCCGCCACACAACGATGGCGGGACTGGCCCATGCCTACTGGTTCACGGGAGACGAAAGCTTCCTGGATTTTCTCTTCTGGCAGTTGAAGGTCGCTCTTGGACCGGGAGAAGATTCAAAGAAACATATGATACCGACGGGCGGCGATCCCGGACTTGTCGGAGCGACGGGAGAAGTCTTCGAACACGCCTACCATGCCACGTTGGGCAATCAACTGCCAACGGTCGTTAAGCTGCTTGAGGATCTGGACACACCTATTTCATACCTACTGAGTGAACCCGCTTGTTCTGCGTTCGGCAAAGACGTCACGGTGATCCATGCTCCCGAAGGCTTTACTCCTCCGCCTCTGCATACCCCTGTCCGGGTTTTCTTTGAGGTGCCGGAAGAAGGCTTGTATCCTGCCGTTTATGTGGATACACCCGTCAGGATTTTTGACGCGGCAGGAAGACCGGTGAATGAGGGGCGCGAAACGATGGGCTGGATCGATCTAAGCGCTGGGCCTAAAGGGCTGTGGAGTCTGGAACCGGTGTCCGCCATTTCAGGATGTCAGCTAAAGGTACACAACTTGCCTCCGGTTTTTGCCTTGGAGAGAGCCGACCGATTCGAGATGCCAAAGATCCGTTGGTTGGAGTGGCCCTTTGCCATGCCGCGGGGTGGCCTGCCCAAAGAAAGACTGCCCCTTGACGTTAGACTGCACGGAGACGATGAGATCGATAGTATTCGTATCCTTGTGGATGATCGTCTGCTCTATGAGGGAGATCGTCCGCCTCAGGGTCTCGGTCTTTCCGTTTCAGAACTGACATTCGGAAGCCATCGGATAGAGGTCCGAGTCCGTCGGGGTTCGATGGAGCAACGATACAGCCACGATTTTGATGTCGTTCACGTCGATCTGCTCTCCCCGAGCCCGTCGCGTGGCGAGCGTGTCCGTGGCATTGTACCGCTGGTTCTGGAGACTATGGTCAGTCCCGAGGAAGTCCGGGGGTTCGCAGTGAGACTGGTTCCGGTACAAAGGGCCGAAGTCGGTGAGCCGATCGTTGTTTACAAAAGCAGTGGTGTCCCGGGGGTACTCCCCTTCAATACCGCTGATTTCGCCGACGGTACCTATGATCTGGAGATCAGCATGACGACATCCTCCGGAAACTCAACACTGCATAAGTTCCGGATTGTCATTGACAACTGGGATATACTCGAAGATACGATTCTGCCCCCGACGCAGAGCGGCTGGTTTGGAGGATTCGACCGGCTTCTGGCAGTGGATCGTTCAGAAGGTTGGGAGTACACGGATGAAAGCCCCGATGCCTTCTTCGGTGACCGTCAACGGATACGTCTGAAAAAGGGTGCCGGCGAGGGCTATCTCACCTGGCAACTGTCCCGCTTGAAGGAGTTTGCCTTTACCGTCTACGCACGAGGTGCCGATGCCGCTCGACTTGTAGACATCGCCGTGTCAGACGACGGCACTGTTTGGCACAGTCTGCCCTACACAGTCGATTCGGAGGGACGGTCCGCCGAAGGCTGGCTCAATTTGACGCTGAAAGGAGAGGTCCATAGCGCCGGGACGGATTATGTGCGCCTCACGGTCAAAGAAGGCGGTTTGCCGGATGATACGGTTGAGCTGGGATACGTGTACTTAAAGGCTCTTAAATATCTGCCATGAAGCGAATCATGGAAGGGGGCACAAAAAATGCCGGGTGGAAGACGGTCTGTATCGATCATCGTGGCGTTGTTGTTCTTGATTTGCGTTACCGCCGGAGCGGCCAAGGAGATCACTTTCTTAACGGTCGCTTATTCGGGTGAATTGATCAAGTATCTGCAGGATGAAGTGGTGCCCGAGTTCAAGAAGATGCACAACACGGATGTCACTTTGCTGACCGCCAATTGGAACACGCGCATGGAGAGAATCGTCGTTCTGACCGCCGGTGGCAGGCCTCCCGATGTGGTCGTCACGGGATTTTACTCACCGTATGAGGAAGGTTCCCTCGGGCTTTTGGAGCCTCTGGATCGATATCTTTCTCAGTGGCGTTACACGCCGCGTTTTTCCAAAGGCTTGTGGGAGGCCATGAGCTGGCAGGGACGCGTCTATGCCGTTCCGCAAAACCTTGATTTCCGCGGCATCGGCTATAACAAGCAACTCTTTGCGGAATCAGGTTTTGATCCGGAAAAACCGCCGGCCGGCTGGGATGAGCTGACTCAATATGCCCACCGTCTGACTCTCGTTGAGGGAGACAAGGTTGCAGTCCGGGGATTTGCGGTTGTCGGAGCGGGAGCGGCACAGACGCACCAGCTCAGTTGGTTCATGCGCCAAGCCGGTCTGCCGGTCGTGGACATCGATCGTTTCAAGTCCAACCTCCTCTCCTCACAGGCCGTGGAGGCCTTGGAGACACTTCAGACGCTGTATGAGGCGGGACAGGGAGCCATGCAGGTCATGTCCGGTGATATTGCCCAAGGACGCATAGCCATGCGCAGCCTGGCTCCGCAGACAATACGCTCCATGGTGGCCAGCGATCCTGATTTTGTCCACCGATTGGGTCTGTTCGCCCCGCGTCGGTCACGAGACAGCACTCCCGTGGCGCATGTTTTCGCCAACGGTCTGGCTATTCCCAGTGCCAGCAAGAACAAGGACCTGGCCTGGGAGTGGATCACCATGCTGACCAGTGATGATGTGATCTTTGAGATTCAGCGCATCGGCTGGTTTTTCAGCGGCCGTCTCGATATGTTGCACAGAATGATGGAGGTGCAGCCGGGTATCGAGATGTGGTATGCCATGGAGCCTTATTTGCAGCGTTCGGTAATCCCTCCGCCGCGTGACATCGCTCAGACGGAGCTGAATGAGTTGATTCTGAAGGCGTATGGCAGGGAGATCTCACCTCGGGCTGCCCTTGAGCACGCTCATGCTCTGTGGAGCAGGCTCCTCGGCGAGTGGAAAGCGAAGATAGACGAGTCGAAACAGGGAGAGTAGTGCTGAAATGACAAGAACCCCGGAGTCCTACGTCCGGTTCACGGATACTGCATCGGCCAGCCTGCGAGCTGGCCCGGACATTGTGAAGATCGCATGAGTTTGCCCGCGGGTTCTCCGGGTCCTTCACCGTCCGACGGATTTGGGGTATCACAAGTCAGGCCGCGGCGCTGTTGTCAGCGTTTTGGGCCGAAGAGCGCGCCGCATGGCTGATGAGGTTGCGCAAACTGCTGATAATATACTCATAGGCATCTTTGCTGCCCTCGTAGTACAGACCGTCTGATCCGCCGGTTTTTCGCTCCAGCTCTTTTTGCACGGCTTCGTAGGCGGCCAAGAGTCTTTTGAGTTCGCGCTCCCATTGCATCGACGTCATCTCCTTAAATAACGTCAAGTCGGGGTTACAAGCTACTCCCATCTTAAGTCTCAGCCGGATCCGGTTGGCATATTCAGGGGAACGATTCTTTTGCCGGTTTGACGGATGAGCGGCCGGAAGGTTGGATACGGTCATCGCACGGGGATATTGATGCTAGCGCCAGGTGATTTTTTGACAGCAGGAATTATGGGTTACATGTTCAAATTATCTATATGGCTATGTTATAGGGCAACTTAACATTTAAGTCGTGAGGTTGTCTTGAACGTAGTTGCGGAAAGGAGGCCATGTCCATGGCTGCAGTGGACCTGAAGCGGTACGCAGCCTTCTTGAAGGATTACACCGAGCTTCGACTGCAGGAGAATCGAACCATCGGTATCAGTTTCCTCAACGGAGACAACACGGGCAACTCCCGGAGCAGTTCAAGAGGCGTGTCGGCCCGTGTCTATCGTCAGGGTTCGTGGGGTTTTGCATCCAGTCCCGATCCCAGTGATGAAAGCGTTCAGGCCGTGCTTCGCCTGGCTCAACAGAACGCCGATTTCCTTCATGCTCGGGAGGACAGATCGCAGGGATTGTTGCCTTCCGCCGAAGCCCATGCCGAGAAGGATTTTTCGACCAAGAAACCGAGGCTGTCACAGAAGGAGCTGCTCACTTACGCCAAAGAGGTGGATAACTACATATCAACCAAGTATCCGGGTCTGACGAGCCGGTCGGTGAGTCTGAGCTCCCTGGAGATAGAAAAGACGTTGCTCACCTCGGAAGGTTCTTTCTATCGTTCGCTCATCCCCAGGAGCTTCATTTACATAGGTCTGGCCACTCGGGCTGACGACGGGCCTGTCGAGGTGTTTGACCTTTGCGGAGGCCTTGGGCAACTTGAGGATACGCTTCCGACGGATGAGGTCTTACATCCTATGATCGATCGGCTCTACGAACACCTGATGCGCAAGCGGGAAGGTGTGTTTGCTCAAGCGGGCGTCAAGACCTGTATCCTTGATGCCAAGCTTGGCGGCATTCTGGCTCATGAGGCCATTGGTCATACCACGGAGGCGGATCTGGTTCTCTCCGGTTCAGTGGCCGGTCGACTGTTGAATCAGGAAGTGGCCAGCCCCTTGATCACCCTGGTCGATTTCGCTCATACCGCCTTTGGGGAAGTCTGTCCGGTGCCCGTCTACGTCGACGATGAGGGCACGCCCGGACAGGATGTGACGATCATCGAGCAGGGGGTTCTAAAAAGCTTCATGCACAACAAAGAGTCTGCACGGATCTTTGACGTGGCCCCCACCGGCAATGCCAGGGCTTACACGTTTGCCGATGAGCCTCTGATCAGGATGCGCAATACGGCTATCTTGCCCGGTGACAGCTCGCTGGAGGACATGATCGCTTCAGTGGAAGACGGTTACTATCTCATCCAGGCCAGTAACGGTCAAGCGGATTCCACGAGTGAGTTCATGTTCGGTGTGGTATTGGGATACGAGATCAAAAACGGTGAGCTGGGCAAGGCCATCCGTGACACGACCATCTCCGGCGTGGCCTACGATGTCCTGAAGACCGTCACCATGGTTTCAGATCAGCACTGGTGGAGCAGCGGGGGTATGTGCGGCAAGAAGCAAGCCATCCCCGTGGGTATGGGGGGGCCGGCCATCAAGTGCCAGATTACTCTGGGAGGGAGATAAACCATGAGACATGGCGATGGAGTCGCTCAGCAGGCACTTGACGCTTTGTTGAAGGCCGGAGCGGACAAAGCCAGTTGTGGGGTGAGCACCTCCGTAGTCACTGAGCTGAATGTGGATCGGGCGCAGATCGATCTGTTGAGGTCCACGATGAATGTCAACCTCAATCTTGTGGCGATCAAAGAGCAAAAAAAGGGCAGCATGAGCCTCAACAGCCTTGAACCGTCGGCCATCGATCAGGCCGTGGAGGATACCCTCGGCATGGCTGCAGTCTCGGAGCCGGATCCGGCTTTCGACATTGCCGAGGCTCAAGAGCCGGCCCGCTTTGAAAGCGGAAGCCAAGAACCTGATCACGACGGGATGTACGATAGAGTCAAAGAGTTCTTGGACACCGTGGCGGTCAGATATCCGACGATCATGTTGCGACAGGCTTATCTGAGCTTTTCTCGGCGCAACTGGAGTTTCGTCAACTCCAACGGCGTTCAGTACCGGACGGAGCAAGGCGTCTATCAGTTCACCGCCCTTTTTTCAGGGCGCGAAGGAGATGAGGTCTCCTCCTTCAACTACACCGGATTCTCTATGCGCGATTTGGAGCAGAAGTTGCTGGATCGAGGGTCTTTGGAGATCATGCTTCGGCAGACAACCGAACAGGTGCGCACACGTCCCGTAAAGGGAAAGTTTATGGGCGATATGATCATAGCTCCTGATTGCCTGGGTGCCTTCCTCGGTTTTCTCACGTATCCTTTGACTGACAGGCCGCTGATTTCCGGTACCAGCCTCTACAAAGAGAGCCTGGGTGAGGCGATTGCCGGCAGCGAGCTTACTTTGCATTCCAGGCCGGTATCTCCTGAGATAGCCGACGGCTACTTCGTCACGGGAGACGGCTATGCGGCCGAAAATAGCACGATCATCGACCGGGGGGTTCTCAAGACCTACTTGCTCAGTCTGTACGGTGCCAAAAAGACGGGATTGGAAAGGGCCAAAAACAACGGCGGAGCCTACGTTGTCGAACCCGGAGCCACTCCTTTGGAAGAGGCCATCCGCGGGGTAGACAAGGGCGTGCTGTTGGTCCGCTTTTCAGGAGGCTCACCGAGCGCTAACGGCGATTTCTCCGGAGTGGCCAAAAACAGCTACTACATCGAGGATGGGCAGATTGCATATCCCATCAGGGAGACCATGGTCTCCGGCAACTTCGCCGAGGCTTTTCGGAACCTTAAGGTTGTCTCAAAAGAGCGAGTGGATT
>JBMNSS010000090.1:0-11037 GCA_050945315.1 Limnochordia bacterium
GCCTTTCCGGACAGCCTTTCTTCTATACGTAACTCTCAACTGCCGGATTCCGAAAAACCGTAGCTCTGTCTGGCCCAATTACTTAGACAGGCTCCTAGGGCCCTCCCACTGTGAACTGACGGTGATTGAGGCAACCAAAGCCTGGGCAGTCGCTTTTGCCTATCGCATCAGTGGCATCTGCTGTCGCCTTCTTTCAGAAAGATCGTTATTGCCCAGAAGGTGAACAAGGAGGGTCATTGAATGACTATATTACTCTCATCGTTACAATGGGTAAACCGGGCAAGCGGGATAGGCTGCTCCTGAGTATATATTCAATGATCGGGAGGTGTTGAATGTGCTATGCCGGTGGCGGTTATGGCTGGTCAGTATCTGTTGCATCGTTGTCTTGTTCTGTTCCATGTCGTCGGCGAAGACGGTGATCACTTGGTGGATGCATTGGCAAGGTCCGGCTGAGGCGTGGGTCAAGTCATGGGCTCCGGAGTTTGAAAAAGAGAACCCGGACATTCGGTTGACCGTTGAGACTCAGATCGCAAGTCCGAATGATAAGTTGATCGTCACTGTGGCTGCCGGTGTAGGGCCTGACATCTCCTATGTGGTCGACACTCGTATAGGAAACTGGACTGAGATAGGGATGACTCTGCCCCTCAACCGCTACTTCCACAAGATGCCAGATCGAGGCGATTTTCTGCCGGATGTCATTGAGGCTATGACCTACGAGGGTGAGCTACAGGCCCTGCCCTTCATGGTTTGGCCGTGGGGAGTTCTGTGGAATCGTACGGTTTTCGCAGAGGCCGCGATGACGGAGGCGCCCAAGGATTGGGATGAGATGTTGACCGCAGCCCGTCGTCTCACGCGCGTCGGCAGCGACGGGACCATTGAGCGTTGGGGTTGGCGAACGTGGCGATCTTCTCAGTGGACGCTGGCTTTCGTGGAGACTCTCTTGCGGCAGCTCGGCACGACCCTTCTGGAAGAGAAGGACGTTCAGGCACAGCTACACAATGCGGAAGGCATTCGGGCGATGGAGTATCTCGGGGAGCTTTGGAAGATGGGAGACATGACCCGGGGGCAAGCAGCCAACGATGTGGAGTTGGTCGATGGGAAAGGGGGAATGTTTTACGCCTGGAGCGGAGCAAACTGGCAGGATCTTATCAAAGTGCGGCCCGATGTGGCAGACAGCGACATGCTCGGTTTCAGCAGGTATCCCGGTCCTGTTCAGGGCACCGACAATCTGAACTTTATGGCCGCCAACCTGATGATCGTCTCTGCCAGCAAGCACCCCGATGAGGCGTGGAGAGTAATCGAAGCCTTTGTGGAGCCCAGAAACCTAAAGCGCTACTTGATGGAACGCGGTATGCTGCCCGTACGCCGTTCGCTGTTTTCGGATCCCGACCTCCAGAGATCGCCTTTCACCAAGGAGATGATGAGTCGTGTCTACTCACCCTTGCTACTGCTCGGTATCAAACACAAACGCTTCAGCGATTTCCAGACTCCCGCCGGCACGGAGCTCATGAAGGGGCTTGACGGCACGATCGCGATTCCGGAGGCCCTCATGCGTGCCGAGCATGCTATCGGTGTTGAGTTGAGCCGATAGCAGACGAAGATCAGAAGGCTTAGATTGAGGAGCCCAACCAGTCGGCTGCGAGTCTACAGTCAGACAACGCTCTGCGAAGGAGGGTGACAAGTGAATACTGGCAAAATGGTATGCGCTTTTCTTCTCATGACAATGGTCACGATGGTCGTGGTTCCGTGTGCTCTTGCCCGACAGACGCTGCAAA
This sequence comes from Limnochordia bacterium, assembly GCA_050945315.1. GTDB lineage: Bacteria > Bacillota > Limnochordia > DTU080 > DTU080 > DTU080. Next base: position 1,776 of record JBMNSS010000090.1, read on the forward strand.
TCCTGGTTCACGAGGGCGGTGACTATCTCGAGCGTACCATGCGGTTTTGGGAGGCCTTCGAAAGGGCTAACCCCGACATCGCTGTCGAAGTAGTCCCCGGTCCGGGTAGCGGTTCGTCACCCGAGGAAAAACTCGCCGTGATGGTGGCGGCGGGTATACCGCCCGATCTGGTTCGCCTGTGGGGTGTGAAACTGGTCGCCGCTGCGGGCCTATTGGAGGATATAACACCTCGGTTCCAGACCTTGCCCGCCTCGGTGCGCAACGACATCTGGCCGGTTCTGTTTGATGACATCACCTACGAAGACCGTTTGTACGCCTTGCCGTTAGGCACGGTGGTCAGCATGTATTACTACAACAAGCAACAGTTTGCCGAAAGAGGCATCGTTCCGCCGGATTCAAGCTGGAGTTGGGAGAAACAAGGCGTTGTTGAGCTGAAAAAGCTGAGCATGGACTTGGACGGCGACGGAATACTGGACCGATGGGGCCTGGGGTTTGTCGACGGAGGCGCCGGCAGAGAGGTCTATCCCTTCTTCTACTCCGCAGGGGGCGGATCGCTGTTTAACCAAGACGGAACAAGATTTCTGGCTAACACGACCGTGATGCGGGATGCCCTGCAGTACTTGCAGGATCTGGCTCAGGTACACCAGATCATGCGTTTAGGCGGAGATTGGAAGAATTTTGCTGAGCAACGAGTCGCATCGGACCTATCGGGCAGTTTCAGGCCGGGATACTTCGCCAAATATCCGAATCTGGATTGGGACTTCGCCCTAAGGCCAACCTTCGGAGGCGGACGGGCGTCGAATGTATGGTCCGAGACCCCGTACGGCATTTCTGCGGGCGCCAAGCAACCTGATCTGGCTTGGCGTGCGCTTGAGTTCATTGTCAGTGTTGAGGGACAGGAATTGTCGATAGAGCTTGGGTGGGCGATTCCTCCGGTTCGCAGGAGTGTCACCTTAGATGCTTTCTTGCGGTACTTCAAAGGCAAGAATGTCGAGGCAGTCGCCGAGATGATCTCTTTGCCACTGAACCAGATCATTCCGACTCATGTCCATCCTGACGTGCGGGCGGTATTGAAGAATGAGGTGTTTTATCCGGTTTTGTACGGACAGAAGGCTCCGGGTCAGGCACTGGATGAAGTAACCCCCAAGATCGAGGCCATGTTGAGAGAGTAGAGGTTTCGTCAAGAGCGCCCCGGGGGCGGTTGAGGGTCTCCGTGGATGGTGGATCCGGAAGGGCTCCCTGGAATCCGCTTCCGGTTCACATAGGGCTCAAGGTATCGAGTCAGATCAACAACGCATCTGGCCCCGGCAGTCCGGGGCCGGATGCCCTCTCAGCAGGCTGGTTGGATAGCTCGGGCCGAGCCGGAGCTTCGGGCCAGGCGGTCTCAGTTGAGAAATGGTCGCATCCAGCGTTCGGAAGGACTCCTTTTGTATGGCTCAAGTCAGCGAAGGGCTGTTGGCGTTTTCTCGACGGAGGCTCAGGCGGGATGGCTATCTCTGCGAGGATGTTCAAATGATCTGTCGTATCGGTGCAGCGATTGATACTGGGGTTCGGATCTGAAAGGTGTGAGGCAGTCATGAAGCTGGGAGTTGTCGGTGCCGGAGCCTTTGCCAGGTCGTTTATTCCACTGTTTAAGGCCCATCCTCTGATAAGCAAGGTCACCATCACTGATCTCATCCCGGAGCGACGAAAGGCTTTTGAAGCTGATTTCCAAATCGAGAGCTTCTCATCGTTCGATGAGATGTTGAAAGGCGACATGGATGCCGTCGCGATTTTCACTCAGCGCCACTTGCACGCTCCCTTGGCCATCCAAGCGCTCAAAGCGGGTAAACACGTATACAGTGCGGTTCCGATGGCCAACAGCATCGAAGAGATTCAAGAGATTGTCGACCTAGTCAAGAAAACGGGCCCTATCTACATGATGGGGGAGACAGCCTATTACTATCCGGCTACTCTGTTCTGCAGGTCGCAGATGAAAAAGGGATCCTTCGGCGACTTCGTCTACGCCGAAGCACAGTACTACCATGACATGTCCCACGGCTTCTATGAGTCTTTTAAGCGTTCGGGTGGAGAGCAATGGAGGAGGGTAGCGGGCTTGCCGCCTATGTATTACCCGACCCATTCGATAGGTGCGTTAGTCGCGGCAACCGGCGCTCATGTTGAGAGGGTCTCCTGTTTTGGCTATCGTGATGACCAACATGAGGATCGGGTGTTCGGTGTAGGTAAGAACAACTGGGATAATCCTTTCTCAAACGAGACTGCGATGCTGCAGATGTCTAACGGCGGGATTTGCAGAGCTAATGAGTATCGGAGGATAGGGATAAAGAAGTCCACGTCGTATATCAGCGTTTTCTATGGTACGAAAGGCAGCTATGAATGGGCGTACGCGGATCACCTTTTTATGCAATCTGTGGGCACCAAGATGATCGCGCGAGATGTAAGCAAGCTGCTTAACTCCGAGGAGTTGGAACGGCATAGAGACGATGAGGATTTCCTGGATCGCGTCGCCAACGGAGCGTACGATTACCGCTCCATGAGTCCGATTATGAACGCTTCGCGCCTGCCGAAGGAGTTCGAATCCATAGGAGCTGGGCATCGGGGCGTGCACAAGTTCTTAGTTGATGACTTCGCCTGTTCAGTTCATCTCAACAGACTACCGCCTGTTAACGCTTGGGCAGCGGCGAGGTACAACATCCCGGGACTGGTTGCACACGAGTCGGCGATGAGGGGCGGAGAGACCCTATCCGTTCCCGATCTAGGTGATCCTCCTGCTTCATGGGAGATCTTTGACCCGGATGCGGAAGCGCAGTTCCAGTTGCCGTAGAGCTGAGAGTCAGGTGTCACATCAACAACAACTGCTCTGGCTCCGGTAATGCAGGGCCAGAGCAGCAAAGATGTCCCATGAAAGGTCGATCTGACCCGATGAGAGCACGGCGAGTCAAAGCCACGCTCGATTTTTTGTCGTCGTGAGGCGTTGTCTGCCTCATTCATCGATCCATATAGGAATCAGGGCGGGCCTATTTCGCAAGAAACCTATCCGCGATTAGGGCAGGAAGCCTAGCCTGTATGTTCTGTACGAATAGCTCTACCGCTACCGTCTTCGTTCGGCGGCGTACGTTCGCACCACGTGGGCCCATCTCTTCTAAAACGAGGCTGTTTGCACGAAGCGGATACAGCCCAATGCTTTCTATGTCAGTGTACATTTACGCCCAGGTGCGCATGCCGGGATGTTGGCGCATATCCGCTTGAAAAACCGGGTGCCTAATGGCGGAACCAGTAGCCATAGGGTATCCGACAACTGCAGCAAAGCGCGCCGCGTTGTCATCACGTATCAGATGCTTCATCCCTTCCCAGGCCACCTCAAGGCGCGCTCGCTATGTTTATATGTGTGATGGTCTTCCGCTTTTTTCCATGTTAAGGGTCTATCCAGTGAGGTGATATAACAAGGAGTGACGTCGCTGATAGCGTCAACTTAAGCGACGGCCACCCCATCGGCTCGCTATCCTGGGCACCTCCGACAGTGTGCAGACTGCTCTAAACATCTTGAGCAAGTGTGCCAATACCTCGTCATGGATCGTCTCCTGTTTTCACCCGGATTTCTAAATGGAAGTGTCATGGTCGTCGGCGGGTTGTTGTCGGTTTGACGCTGGCTGCTCAGCACCGACGCGTTTGAACCCGCTCGATTGAGAAAGACGGCGGCGACCAGTAATCCGGATCTCCGCCGGCCTCATGCAATCCTACACCTGTTGAACGCGACGACGAGAATTGCGTGGCCGGACGACGGAGTTTCGAGGTGGGAGTCTTCCGGGAGCATGAATAGTCGAGAGACGGCCTCCGAGTCCGACACGGTAACCTGGGCGTGGACTAAACCACCGGGAGAATAATCTACACCAATGCCTATATCAAAGTGTAGTTGGGGTGCGATTGAACCAATTAATTATGCAACTGACAAAATAAGAGAGGTGAATACTATGTTAATGTCTAATTAGAGGCTATGGTATTCGGGCCGTATGCCTATTGGCAGTTTTCCTATGTGTCTTGGGAGTCGCGTGGTCCGGTTCCCTTACTCTGCGCCCAACTGGAAGCGGCGTGAAAAAACGGTGTGTACGGAGGTTGGCCATGAACAAATTGAGAGCTCAGGCTGCTTTTGTCGTTTTGATCTACGTCTCAATTGCCGCGTGTACGGTGCGAGCGGACCATCCGAAAGAGGTCAAGTTCATGAACTGGTGGAGTGGAGCTCAAGGGGTTTCCCTTGCCAAGGTTATCGAAGACCTCCATGGGATCCAGGATAGGATCCGCTTCGAGAATCTGCTGGCCCCTGGGTTGGGCAAGGAGTATGAGGAGCGAGCTATCGTAATGATCGCCTCCGGCGCACCGCCGGATCTCATGGCATTCACTGATGATAATCTTGGGGGTCTTGTTGAGTCTGGGAACCGGCTGAGCATGGATCTAATGCCCTTGGTGAAAAGGGATTTTCCTGAATTCCTTGAGGCTGTCCCTGTCCAGCTGATTGAACCCCTTCGGGGCCGCGACGGTGGATTGTACGCGTTGCCGTTCTTCTTTATCATGTGGTTCCATACGTACAATAAGGACCTGTTTTTAGAGGCTGGTCTTGAACTCCCCCAGTCGGAAACCTGGACATGGCGAAAGGCTTACGAAGAGTCCGGTCCAGCCTTGACAAAGGATGTAAATGGCGACGGCATCATTGATCAATGGTTTACTAATGATGCCAGTACGCACCGCTATTTCTGGCGGCAGTTCATCTGGCAAAATGGGGGTGAGGTTCTCGATCCCACGGGGGAACGTTCGCTCTTTAACACGTCCAAAACTCGCGAAGCGATCCAATACATGGCCGACCTGATTCATGTTCATCGCGTGCAGGCCGCTCCGGGAACACCTGGAGGTAGTTTCATTGGGGGTACGATGGCCGTAACAAAAGGGATGGTCCTAGGTTTTGACGAGATGAAAACGGCGGCCCGGTTCGATTGGGATATTGTGCGACAACCCTATAGGGAAAGAGTTGCTCAGGGATTGGTGGTCAACGCCATAGGCATCCCTTTCAATGCGCCCGACCCAGAATCATCTTGGCAGGCTCTGAAGCTGATGGTGAGCGAGGAAGGTCAGAGACTCGTTGCGCTTCATCATATGGGAACACCGATTTATCGCAAGATAGCGCACGAAATAACGTTCCGAGACGCAGAATTGCCGATTACGAGGCCCGAAGTCGCCTATGACGTTTCCGTAGCGAGAAGTGCTATAGTCCCCCACAACGGTCGTTTATCCGAGTTGAACAACAACATCGTGGCACCTTATATTGACCGGGTTCTTCGTGGCACAATGGATGCCAACAGTGCAGCGGAGGAAGTACACAGGTTGATTACCGTGTTGCTGCAGAACTGAGCGAGACTACACACGGCCGTGACCCGCATACAGGTCTATTTTGCGGACACGGCAACATCGCCCCGTCGGAGTCTAGTCCTTCTTCTCTCTGTGCCATAGGCACTCTGATTCGGATTCGGTTGAACGCGATGCGACGGTCGCAACGGCGCCGAGGATGAACAGACTGATCCAAGGGCTGTCCCGCGTACGGATCTGTTCGGGCCGAATCGCACAGCTCATCCATAGAGACGTCCTGACTCCTTTTCGGTGGTTTTTGCAGCGAGTCTCCCGGAGCCAGGACATCTTCTTCATGTCTTCGGTCTCGACATCGGGTATGCGTTTGTGGACAGGACTCCCTCTGCCTCAACCCACAAGCGCCACACCAACTACGTTGGCGGTGTGTTAGCGCACTGTCGAAACGGTCCATCAGGCCTGATTGGCATTCCTCCGGCCGGCACTAACGCACCACCATCTTCTCAATGAACTCAGCGATGGTGGTTTCCACTTGAGGACGAATCCTCGCCAGGGCCTGTTGAGCGGGTTCTCGTCCGTTCATTACGGAGCTGATGGCCCCTTCAAGCAAGGAACGCGCTGAGGCCGGAGACACCGGAATGGTCTGCGTACGCGGTGCCAGGGCCAAATCCACGATGTTGTGGGTCATCAACATCGGATACGTCTTGGCGAACGTCGTGCGGGCGATGTCCAGTCGCAGCGGCGGCATGGCCAGTCCCAGGAGAGTCACATGTTGTTGGCCTTCCGGGCTGGCAATGTACTCCATGATCCGCCAAGACAACTCCGGATTGGGCGCCGTCGTCGGTATGGCCCAGGGAGTCTCGGGCCAGATGCTGGTTCCCCGCTCGCCTTCAAAAGAGGGCATATTACCGATGCCCCACTCAAAGGGCGGCTGATGACGCAGCATCGTGGTCACATACCAGCTGCCGTCGATACGAGAAGCGGCATGTCCTACAGGCAAATCCCAAGGGCCACCCGATGCACCCGGTGCAGGCATGGCACGATGTACGCTCATCAGCTCGTACAAAAACTGCAGTCCCCTTACACCCTCATCGGCATCGGCGGTGTACTCGTAGGGTCCTTTGAATATCTCGGAACCCGCCATATTCATGAAGGCGTAAGAACTGGTACCGCCGTAGATCGGCTGGAAGAAGTATTGGTCGAGGACATTGTCACCGTTTACGTCGCGACTGAGGCGTTTTGCCGCCTGTATACCCTCGACTTCCCAGCGCCATGGAGCATCGGGCATGGACAAGCCGACCTCTTCATAGCGATCGACGTTCAAGAACAGCGACGTGACGGCCAATCCCCACGAGATGCTGTACAGCTCGCCCTTGTAGCTAAGACTGTCTTCTACGAGCACCGGAAAGAAAAGGTCCTTACGGATGTTTGAGCGAGCCAGGAAAGGCTCCAGAGGCTGAATGAGGCCCCGGGCGGCGTATTCCGGAACAAACTGCCCGTAGAGGCGCAGAAGATCAGGCGTCTGGTTTGCGGCATACATGACCAGGAACTTGTCCAGGTTACCAGTCTCGATCTCGATCGTCAGGTCCGGGTTCAACTCCTCGAATCGCTCGAAAAACTCTCGTGTGCTTTCCAAGTATTCCACTGAGCCGTCTGTGAAGACCCTCAATACGGTGGGCGCGCTCTCGACCAAGATCCCCAGGCAGAGAACGATCGACAACAATACCGACCAGGCAAACGCTCTTCTTCGAAATGTCATTTATCCTTCCTCCTTTGATCTCGGGGTGCGCAATCAATGCAGTTATACGAGGCCTAATGATACGATGTTGATATAAACAACGAATATACACATTTCATTGTGAAAGGTAATGCAATGATTCGATGTTTAGTTGTGTTTTCCTCTGTACCGATGGCCGGAGGGGAGGGGCAGCGGATTTTGACCGCGCTGATCCACCATAGAAAGAAATTGGAGGCCAACGGCTGTCTGTGCTGAATGAAATAATCAGATGGAGTCATTTGTGTTTTGTCTCAGGAACCGGTCGAACATCGGTGATCAGAGGATGGTGATAGCACGTGCTTGACATCTCAGCGGAATTGAGGCGGCCGAAAATAGACACGCACTGTCATGTGCGGACAGGAGGGCAGGAGGAACTTTCCGCCATGCGGTTGGTCGAGGCGGGGGAGATGCTGGGGATCATGGAGTATTGGTGCTCCCGGCCCATGACGGCGCGGTACGGTTCATTGGAGGAGGTGCGGGCGGGAAACGATGCCGTATTGGCGGCCATGCGTCGATACCCGCAGCGAATTCGGGGTCTGTGCTTTGTGGTACCCGGCTATTTCCGGGAGGCGTGTGCCGAGATTGAACGCTGTTTGGATGCCGGTATGATCGGAGTCAAGTTGTACCATCAGTACAAGATCAACGATCCGGCGGTATGGCCGGTCATCGAGTTGTGCACGGAACGTCAGATTCCGATTCTGATGCACGCAGGTTGTCTGACGGATCCTCAGGTGAAGGCCGAACAGCCTCGCCTTTCCCACGGTGGTGACTTCGCTGAGGTCAGCCAACGCTATCCGGACACGCTGTTCATCATGGCTCATATTGGCGGCGGCGGAGACTGGGAATGGACCTTGCGAGCCTTGCGGGATTCATCACCCAACGTGTATGTCGATGTCTCCGGCTCTAACCTCGATGACGGACAGGTGGAGTTCGCCGTTGCCGAGTTGGGTGCCGAACGGATCTTGTTCGGTACCGACGGCACGATGGCAGGATGTGTGGGTAAGGTCGTAGGGGCATCTCTTACGGAAGAGCAGCGCGATCTCATCTTCCGGGGTAACGCCGAGCGGTTGTTGGCTGCTCAGGGTCTGCAGCCGCTGGCAAAGAGCGAATCGACACAGGAAGGAGCGGCCGGATGATGATCTTCGACATCAATGCTTGGGTAGGTTCATGGCCTTTCCGCTCCTTGCGGGATAACACGCCGCAACAGCTGGTGGAGCGTCTGCGCAAGGCGGGTGTGTCCGGAGCTACCGTATCACAGATCGAAGCCATACTCCACCGTAACGCGCAACCGGCCAACGAACGCCTGGCTGAGTCTCTTGAGCCCCACGGGGACGTGTTGGTTCCCGTGGCCACCATCAACCCCACCTACGCAAGATGGGAAGACGACTTGCGGGTCTGTCATGAGGTCTTGGGCATGAGAGGGGTGCGTCTGTTCCCTGAGTATCACGGATACGAGATCGACGGCCCCTTGGCAAGACGTGTGGTAGCCGCTTGCCGGGAGCGAGGCCTGCCCGTGCAGATTCCTCATCGCATTGAGGATATGCGGCAGCGCCATCACTTGGATCCCGCCCGGGGCGTCTCGTTGGCGGCTATAGCCAATCTGGTGGCGGCGTATCCTGACACGCCGATCATAGTCACCAACGCGCGGGGCATCGCTCAGTCGCCTCTGTGGCGGCGCACGGAGTTGCGAGACGCTGCTTGGTACGCGGATACGTCTTTGGCGGAGGTCTATTTCCAGGGTCTGGACAAGGATCTCGCCTCAATCGTCGAAGAGACCGGCAGCAGACATCTGCTGTTTGGCACCCATGTGCCGTTTTCTTACCCCGAGTCCGCTCTGGTGAAAAGAGCCACGCTGCCTGTGGATGCCGGGACTATGGAGGAGATCAGCTATCGGGGAGCAATGCGTCTGGGGCTGACGCCCGAAAGCTGGACAGTCAGAGCTGAGTCAGTATAGGTGATCCGAGACAGAGCTCAGTCTTGTTGAGCACTTGACTTGATCGACCTTTTCGGGCCTCACCGGTCTGCGAGGGTCAATCATGTGCGGCGGCAGTCGCAAGCTCAACCGGCCTCAGTTCGTCTGACGACGAGCTACGTTACGAGCGGATGACATGGGCACCCCGGGGTGCTTCTCCG
>JBMNSS010000091.1:0-11024 GCA_050945315.1 Limnochordia bacterium
CGGAGAAGACAGTCTATTTGACGGTCTCAGCGATGCCCTGATCGGGACTGGGGTCGGCGAGATGCTCGAGGTGAAAGTGACACTGCCGGAACGATTCGAAGAGCTAGCCGGCAAAGAGGCCATCCTCCACGTTGAGGTCAAAGAGATCAAAGAACGACAACTCCCTGACCTCGATGATGAGTTCGCTAAAGACGTTAGTTCCTTCGATACACTTGACGAGTTCCGGGCGGACCTTCGTAAACAGATGGAAGAACGTGCTCAGCAGTGGGCCGATCAGAATATGCGCAATAACCTCGTCGACTCAGTCTGCAAAGATGCAGAGCTTGAGGTACCTGACTTGCTCATAAGGCGGCAGGCAAGCGACATGATTAACGACGGGGCCCTTAACCTGTGGGCTCATGGTGTTGATCCCAGGGAATTTCTGACTCCCGAAAATGTGGAGAACTTGCTCGAAAGGTACAAACCCGAAGCTGAAGAGGCTCTTCGCCGCAGGCTGGTTCTGGAAGCCATCGCAGAGAAGGAAGGCCTGACGGTAACCTCAGATGAAGTAGAGGAACGCATAGAGACGTGGATTCAGGCTGAAGAGTCGTCTGATAGAGCCGAGGAAGTTCGCACATACTATGAGGACTCTGAACGACGAGAAGCCGTTTCCGCTGATTTACGCCTGGAAAAGGTCATCCAGTTCCTTGTAGATAACGCCGTTATCACCGAGAAAGTGGAGAATCCGGAAGAAAGCGATCCTGAATCAGCCACTGAAACGACTGACCAGGCCTGATGACAGAGAGTAGATACGCACACGGAAGGATGAGAGTATATGAGTGCGCTTATACCAATGGTTGTTGAGCAGACAAATCGTGGCGAGCGCGCCTATGACATCTATTCCCGCCTGCTCAAGGAGCGCATCATCTTCCTCGGAGGTCCTATTACTGACGATGTGGCGAATCTGGTCATCGCGCAGATGCTCTTCCTGGAAGCCGAAGACCCTGAAAAAGACGTCATCCTGTACATCAACAGCCCAGGCGGATTGATGTATGCCGGGTTAGCCATCTACGATACGATGCAGTATATCAGGCCTGACGTATCCACATTTTGCGTGGGTATGGCTGCAAGCATGGCTGCCATACTGCTTACAGCGGGTGCAAAGGGCAAGCGCAAGGCGCTACCCTATTCGCGGATCATGATCCATCAACCGGTTGGCGGAGCTCAGGGTCAGGCTAAGGATGTAGAGATTGAGGCGCAAGAGATCCTGAGACTCAAGAGCATAGCCAATGAGATCATCGCCAACCACACGGGACGGGCTTTAGAGGCGATCCAGCAAGATACTGATCGCAACTACTATATGTCAGCCGACGAAGCCGTCGCATATGGATTGATCGACGACGTACTACGCACTTCCAAAGCTTGACTCAGGAGGTGATAAGGTGTTCAAATTTGGCGACGAGAAAGACCAGCTAAACTGCTCCTTCTGTGGAAAAGCGCAGGAACAGGTCAAGAAGCTGATAGCCGGTCCGGGTGTCTATATCTGCGATGAATGCATCGAGCTATGCAGCGAGATTATCGAAGAAGAGCTTAACGAGGATATAGACACCGATTTCAGCAATCTGCCAAAACCCAGAGAGATAAAGGGTATACTCGATCAGTATGTGATCGGCCAGGAAAACGCGAAAAAGGCACTATCTGTCGCAGTCTACAACCACTACAAGCGGATCAATTCCGGGACCCGGACCGATGATGTCGAGTTGCAGAAGAGCAATATCCTGCTGTTGGGTCCTACCGGATGCGGTAAGACACTCCTGGCCCAGACTCTGGCGCGCATCTTGAACGTTCCTTTTGCCATCGCAGATGCGACATCCCTCACGGAAGCGGGTTACGTCGGAGAAGACGTTGAGAACATCCTCCTCAAGCTTATTCAAGCCGCTGAATACGATGTCGAACGAGCAGAAAGAGGGATCGTCTACATTGACGAAGTAGACAAAATCGCCAGGAAGTCCGAGAATCCCTCCATCACACGTGATGTATCCGGCGAAGGTGTCCAGCAAGCCTTGCTCAAGATTCTGGAAGGGACTGTGGCCAGCGTGCCTCCGCAGGGCGGGCGCAAACACCCTCACCAGGAGTTCATTCAGATAGACACGACCAACATTCTGTTTATATGCGGTGGCGCGTTTGATGGGCTCGAAAAGATCATTGAGCGCCGCGTGGGTCACAGATCCATGGGTTTTGGAGCGGAGATAAAGACTCGACAAGAAAAGCAGATTGGTGATCTGCTCCGGCAAGTGATGCCCGAAGACCTCCTTCGCTACGGGCTGATCCCGGAATTTGTCGGACGACTGCCCGTGGTGGTCGCTTTGGACGCGCTTGATGAAGAGGCGTTGGTACGTATTCTCCTCGAACCCAAGAATTCTCTTGTCAAGCAGTTCACAAAGCTGTTTGAGATGGACGGGGTGGAACTTGAGTTTAACGACGATGCCCTACGGGAAGTGGCGGTTCAAGCCATGGCTCGAAAGACGGGAGCTCGGGGGTTGCGCTCCATCTTTGAAGAGTGCATGATGGATATCATGTTTGAGATACCATCAGATGACAAGATCAAGCGATGCATCGTCACCAAAGAGGCTATCCTCGACAAGGAGGAGCCACGGCTGATCCGTGTAGATCGCAAAGAAAAAGAAGAGACAGCTTAAGAATCTCGTCTCATTTTGACGCTCGCCAGTCAGGCGAGCGTCAGCTGTTTCACGGACCCTGACATTAAGCTCTGCCCACAGAAGCAACGGGCCGGACCACCGACAGAGGGCTTTTGCGCTTGCCACTGATCACTCGTGACATCATGCTGCGTCTTCCCTCACCGGTTTTTTGTGAGCCCTCAAAGCCACAATCGAAGTCCCCATGTGATTACTCACCGTCCCCAAGATCCATACTAGAAACAAAGCTTTGCGGGATCAGGGGGCTGAGGGCTGTGGACATGATGGGTATCTTGGGCTTAGTAAACTTCTTCTTCGCCGTCGTTATCGGTTTGTACTTCTGGAATCTGTTGCGCTCACAACAAAGCAACAAGTCAGCCGTTGACCGAGAGTCACGCCGAGAACTGGAGCGGCTCCGTAAGCTGAATTCGATCTCTCTCACTGAGCCATTGTCCGAACGCACACGACCGGTCTCCTTCGATGAGATCATAGGACAGGAAGAAGGTCTCAAGGCCCTACGAGCGGCGTTGTGCGGACCAAATCCGCAACACGTGCTCATATACGGACCTCCGGGTATAGGCAAGACAGCCGCGGCTCGCCTTGTGCTTGAAGAAGCGAAAAAGAACCCGCTCTCGCCTTTTTCGACAACGGCCAAGTTTGTCGAGATCGACGCCACCACTGCGCGCTTTGATGATCGAGGCATCGCTGATCCGCTGATGGGATCGGTACATGACCCCATTTACCAGGGAGCCGGCCCTCTGGGCATAGCCGGCATCCCTCAACCAAAGCCCGGAGCGGTGACCAAGGCACACGGCGGGGTGTTGTTCCTTGATGAGATTGGTGAGTTGCACCCTATACAGATGAACAAGCTCCTAAAAGTCCTGGAAGACCGCAAAGTGTTTCTGGAGAGTGCTTACTACAGCTCTGAAGATCCCAACATCCCCGCTCACATTCATGAGATATTCCAGCGCGGACTACCTGCAGACTTCCGTCTGGTAGGGGCCACAACGCGCCTTCCTCACGAAATACCGCCTGCCATTCGTTCCCGGTGCGCTGAGATCTTCTTTCGTCCGCTCAGACGCGACGAAATATCGGTTATTGCCCGTAACGCGGCCGACAAGATCGGGTTGGACATCGATGAGCCAGCCGTTGGCGTGGTTGGTACATACGCCCACAATGGACGTGAAGCAGTAAACATTGTACAGATTGCCGCAGGCATCGCTCTCACGGAGAAACGCAAACAGATCACTGAAGCCGATGTGGAATGGGTGGTCAACGCCAGCCAATATCAGCCTCGTCAAGACAACAGGATTTCCGCCCATCCGCAGATTGGCTGCGTCAATGGGCTGGCAATCTATGGTCCGAATCAGGGAGCCGTGATCGAAGTTGAAGCGGTGGCTACGGCCACGGACGCCGGGCAGGGTAAGATGACGATTACCGGTGTAATGGAGGAAGAAGAGCTCGGAAGCGGCACGGGAGTGACACTTCGCCGCCGCAGCGCTGCGCGCAGCTCGGCAGACAATGTCATCACGGTGTTACGCGGCTGCCTCAATCTGCGTCCCCAGGACTATGACATCCACGTCAATTTTCCCGGAGGCGTTCCTATCGACGGTCCGTCTGCCGGCGTGACCATGGTTACCGCCATCTACTCAGCGATCACCCAGACACCCGTAGACAACCAAGTAGCCATGACCGGCGAAGTCTCTATTCGAGGTCTGGTGCGCCCGGTGGGAGGCATAGTGGCCAAACTGGAAGCAGCCCAACTGGCCGGAGTGCGCCGATGCATCATTCCGCAGGAAAATTGGCTACAGAGTTTTGCCTCGGTGCCTGATTCGAACATGGAAATAAAGCCTGTGTCGCAAATCCACGAGCTTCTCCAAGAGGTACTTCTGAGGCCTTCGGGTACTAGTTCAGCCTAAGAGACTCCTGACTCCAAGAGCGCGTCAAAAGAGTGAATCACACCGAAAAAAGAAGGAGTATACATCTTCTGGCGGAAAAACTGACTGAAGCGCTCTTGTAAGGAATTCTTAGGAGGAGAGATAGTATGGGTGCGGATAGGATCAGGATTCTTATCGCCGACAACAATGTGGAACTATGCGATATGTTGACGGAGTTTATCGAATCACAGGGTGATATGACCGTGGTGGCGACGGCTATGGACGGCGAAGCTGCCTTGGAAGCGCTCAGCGAGTTCGCAATAGATGTTGTGATTCTGGATGTTGCTATGCCGCGGCTTGATGGCATCGCTGTTCTGCAGCGCATGCGCGAACTCGATCTGCAACCGCACCCTCGCATCATTGTACTAAGTGCATTAGGGCGGGAGGACATCATGCACCGTCTCACGAATTTAGGTGCGGATTACTATGTAGTGAAGCCTATAGATCTGGAGGTACTGGCCGAGCGCATACGAGAATTCGGTCCCTCACCGACTCAGGGGGTCGAATCGACATCAATGTCCGGTACCCGAGTGCCTGTACGGCAGCGCACTCCTTCTTATGAGCTCCAGGTAACTGAAATGCTCCACAAACTGGGCATACCCGCCCACATGAAGGGTTACCTCTACCTGCGAGACGCGGTTCAGATGGTATTGGAGGATGATCGTCTCCTGGCCGGAGGCCTGACCAAGAAGTTGTATCCGATGGTAGCTGATAAGTATCAGTCCTCCCCGGGAGGGGTTGAAGCCGCCATCCGAAATGCACTGACTGCATGGTGGGAGCGAGGCAACCGTGAGTTATTTGCGTCCATGACCGGACGCAACGGGTACGGCAAGATACCCACAAACTCGGCCATGATTGCTGAGTTGGCGGACCAGATTCGTTTCAACGCTCTGGAAAAACGCCAAACCCTCTGAAGCTAATTCTCCCGGCATGCTAAAGAGGCGGCCGTTCGCGCCGCCTTATGTTTGTTGTGATAGAAGGCAACCCCGAAGTTGAAAAAAGGACGTGATCCGATTGTCGCTCAAGCTGTCCATACAACAGAAGGCCTCCTTAGCTGCCATGCACGGCAGGGATTTTATCAGCCTACATGACTTCACACCAGTGGAGGTCGCAGATCTGTTGGCGTTAGCCAAGCTGTTGAAGCAAAGCGAGCCCCTGCCCATCTTGCGGGGCAAGCAACTCGCCATGATCTTCACGAAAGCTTCCACGCGCACCAGGGTTTCCTTCGAAGCGGGAGTACGTCAACTCGGCGGAGATGCCATTGTCTTGCTTAGCAGCGATACTCATATCGGACGCGGTGAACCTATCAAGGATACGGCCCGAGTATTGTCGCGCTTTGTCGATGGGATCATGATCCGTACCTACGATCACCAAGATGTCTTGGATCTTGCCACGTGGGCATCGATTCCGGTCATCAACGGGTTGACAGACGATTTGCACCCGTGCCAAGCTATGGCTGACTTGCTGACCATTCAGGAACACAAAGGACACTTGGCCGGGCTGAAAATGACCTACATCGGTGATGGCAACAATATGGCGACGTCGCTGATGTTTGCCGGGGCCAAGACCGGCATGCACGTTACGATCTGTTGTCCACCGGAGTATGAACCCAGCAATGCCTACCTTGACCAGGCGCGTGCAGACGCCCGCGATCAGTGCCGCATCGAAGTAGTGCATGACCCCCAGACAGCGGCGGAGGAGGCTGATGTGCTCTACACTGATGTGTGGGCCAGCATGGGTCAGGAGGCAGAAAGGGAATCAAGAGCAGCCGCATTCGCCCAATATCAGATCAACGACAGCCTGCTGCGGGCGGCTGCGGAGGATTGCATAATCATGCACTGCCTACCCGCTCATCGCGGTGAAGAGATCACCGAAGAAGTGATCGAAGGTCCCCATAGCGTAGTCTTCGACCAGGCTGAGAATCGTCTCCACGCCCAGAAGGCGCTTATGGCCACTTTAATGGGCCACCCTGAGGATTTCGTATAGGGACGGAGATTCAAGACCGACATGAAACACCAACAGCGTCGTCCGGATGTCATTGAGGTGCCTATTCACGATTTGGGCCATAGGGGAGAGGGTGTCGGGCGCTATCGCGGGCAGACGATTTTTGTACAGGGCGCGTTGCCGGGCGACACGGTTTTGGCTCGGCCTTTTGAACTCCACCCTCGCTACCAGAAGGCCCATCTGGTGGAAGTGATCGCTGCGTCTCCCCATCGCATAGCTCCTTCTTGCCCGCTATTTCCGCGTTGTGGCGGTTGTCAGCTTCAGGATTTCTCCTATGAGCGGCAATTGAGCTGGAAACAAGAGCGCGTCACACAAGTGATACGACGTCTGGGAGGAATTGAAGACGCGGAGATAATGCCTATCATTCCCGCTCCTAGCCAGTGGGGATATCGCAACAAGGCGCAGTTTCCGGTACAAATGGTGGAGGGGCGGCCGCGCCTGGGCTTCTATGAGCAGTACTCACATCGCCTCGTCCCTGCGGAAACATGCCTTATCCAGCATCCGTCCATCTGTGTCACCGCGGCTTGCGTGGCTGAGCATCTACAGAGACTATCCATTGCTCCCTATGATGAAGTGAAAGGTAGCGGAATTCTACGTCATGTGATCATACGAACCAGCTTTTCGCACTCTGATGTGCTCGTTACTCTCGTTAGTGCACAGGAGGATTTCGGACGTCGCGGCGATCTCGTCCAGGCCCTTCGCCGCGACCTGCCGTCCCTCGTTGGCGTGACTCTGAACGTCAATAAGCAAAGGGGCAACCGCATTCTGGGAGACCGTAACGTGATCCTGTGGGGCAAGGACTTTATACGCCAGACACTTCATGTCAGTGGACTGTCTTTGGATTTTCACATTTCCGCTCCGTCCTTTTTTCAGGTTAATCCTATACAGGCGCAGAATCTCTACTCAGTAGTGCTTGAGTACGCACAGGTCGCTTCCCACACGAGATTGTTGGATGCCTACTGCGGCACAGGCACTATTTCACTGGTTCTCGCCAAAGCAGGGGCGGCAGAAATCTGGGGCATCGACAGCGTCCCGGATGCGATTGACAACGCCAAGGAGAACGCCCGACTCAACGAGCTTGGTAATGCGAGCTTTTTCGTCGGGCGGGTAGAAGACATTATCGGTCAGCTCATTGAGGCACACGGCAGACCTGATGTAGTGGTTGTAGATCCGCCGCGGGTGGGGCTGGACCGTGGGTTCCTGCGAAACATGGCGAACATGAGAGCTCAGCGTTGGGTCTATGTGTCGTGCAACCCGGTGACCTTAGCCCGCGACATCAAAATGCTGCGAGGCTGCGGTTATCGACTCAAACAGGTACAACCGGTGGATATGTTCCCGCATACGGCCCATGTGGAGTGTGTGGCGTTACTAGGAGCGGAGGAATAATGGAGGGCTTTTCGGTATCGTCACAAGCAGCGGTCTGAACTCACTGATCAGCAACAGAGTGGAAGCGACACTTCCTTACCGGTCAGTGCGCAGACAGTCTCGTTGATAGAGAGTGTCGCGCTTTGCCTTTCACTGGTCTTGTGGTTAGCGAGTGACATTTTCAGATGAAGCAAGGTACAGCTGCCGTATGTCAAGACAGGAGACTGTCGATAGTGACGGCTGCCACACTGCTCGGCATGGTATGCTACGCAACGTTGCCAACCCGCTACCCACTCATCGTCAGCGACTCTTCTCGTGCCGACACCTGGCATGCCGGACTGGTGGACTTCGGCGATGCACGTGGCGTGGGGTTTTGCGCGCTAATTCCGGGAAGGATCGGCGGGATTAACAACAAGCTCTTGATTGTCCATCTGGGGCGGTTGGGTGTGGATATGGCCTCACTGCTACGGTCTGCTTTCTGCAAAGGTGCCGTGGTTCTGGGTGTCCAACAGGGCGTGTCGTTGTGGTCTGTTCCCGTAATCGTAATCCTGCTACCTACGCTGGTCAGCGCTATGCTCGTGTTTCGGCAAGGCGATAAGGAAGCACGGGTTTAGAGCACCATATTTACGTCCAAGGCGATCAGCGGTTAGTGGCGGTGAGCCTTTTGACGATCGACATGTAACTTCACCCGGTCAACGTTGCGCCGGTTATTCCCCGTTTCATCAGAAGCGGGGGCTTTCAAAAGCCCCCGCTAAGTAACCACTTCAGCTTATCCTAGACTTTAGGAGGCTGAAGCCCTTGCTCACTCACCGTAGACGGATTCGGAACGCTTCCGCTGCTTCCGCTACCGGAAAGACCAGCTTGGAAGCCTGTCCGCACCGCCGAAGTTGCCTGATCAATCAGAGACTGCTCAGCCGCTGCGATCATACGTCGAACCATGTGACCACCCACGGCACCGTTAATGCGAGAGGGGATGTCACCTAAATATCCCTGGTAGTTCTGAATACCTAGCTCAGACGCCACTTCCTGCTTGAACTGTTCAAGAGCCTGATAAGCACCTGGGACTAAGGGGACGTTTCTCTTCTGACCTGCAGCCATTCTGTTTTTCACCTCCTGCACGCTTAGAATGACCAGCGCTTCCCCGTCAAATACAGACAGGAGTTGGAGGTGCTGTGTCAAAATTCATCCGGCTTGGTCGCCGCGCAATAGCACCAAGATAGCCTCATTTGGCGCTGTGCGAATCCGCCGAGTCTCTCATCCACCGTACCGGCGATGGTACCACCATCTACCACGATGCAATGGCTGCTGAAATCTGTCAACGTATGCCGTATACGTCTTTGATATCCTGGACGAAGAGAATCCCTTTGCCAGGCGCGTCAATATCCAGATCCTCTCGGATGGAGCCAACGATAGCCTCGGTCAAGGTGCTTTCCGAGACGATCATTACGATCTCTTTTTCGGGCTCTATCTCCATCCCGAAGATCTTCCTCGCCGTGTGAAATCCCGAGCCGCGGCCATGAATGATGGTACCGCCCTTGGCTCCGGCCTGGGTAGCTGAGTCTATGACGGCTTCCGATTTCCCTTGATCCACGATAGCAAAAATCACGTTGTACATTGCTGCTTCGCCACCTTTACTGGCTCTCCGGAATCCCTCATATCCGTGCACACCAAAAAGCTGCGAGACCGGTATGGTAAAAGCGATACCTCGATGCGGCTGATCCAGTTGAAATACGTCTTGGAGTCGCCTTAAGGCACGTTGAGCAACCGAGGACTCGGCGAGCATCAAAACGATCTCTTTTCTGCGATCAGTTATGCCGAAAAGCTGAAGCAGATGATCCTTTACGGTTCCTCTACCCAAGACGATTGTGGCACCGGGTACGCCTTCTTCTCTAGCTGTGGCAGCCACACTACTGCCTTGGCCCATGTTCACGATAACGCAGATTAGCAGAAAATCTTCTCCGATGTGCCTATTCTCCATGGGCTCTCAGACCCCCCCTTGATCTCTTAGTATACACAAATCCGAGTATCTGCAGAGCGATCAAAGGTGCGGTGGCTACCATCGCGATTACACCGAACCCTTCCTTCAACACTTCCGCTCCTGCTGTCGCCTCCGCCACACCTTGCGCGAAAGCCAAGATGAACGTAGCAGTCATCGGCCCGGAAGCCACTCCGCCGGAATCGAAAGCAATGCCTACAAACAACGGCGGAGCGTAAAAGGCCATTGCCATGGCGACGATATATGACGGAAGCAGGTAGTGCCACAGCTGAATACCCGGTATGAGCGTTCGTAGGACAGACAGGCCGACAGCGGCCCCGATACTGACGGAAAGGAAGACCCAGACAAAACTCCTCTTGATAGAGCCGCTGGTGACCTCCTCGATCTGTCGGGTGAGCACATGCACAGCCGGTTCGGCTAAGACCACGACCAATCCTAACAGAACGCCTACGAGGACAACGACAGATCCATGCATCTGAGATGTAAGGGTGTAACCAACAACTCGTCCCACGTGGATAAAGCCGGCGTTAACGGCCACCAAGAACATAGTCAGGCCTATATATGCGTAAAGAAGGCCCTTAAGTATTCTCTGAAATTCCTTCCGTGGCAGATGTAACACAGCTTGCTGCAACGCCAAGAATATGAAGGTAAGCGGAAGCAACACATATGATACCTCCAACGCCTTAGGAGGTATGAAACTGATGAAGGGAGCTAGGATGGCGGTATACTCAGCGGTTTCAGACTGGAAATCGGCAGGTACATCACCGGTAGCCCCGGTCAATAACCCCATCATCAAGACCCCAACGATCGCACCCACGGACGTGATACCTATAAGGCCGAAGCTGTCTTGCTCCGCTCTGGCATGATCTTTGTGCAACGCCGAGACTCCTGCGGCCAAGGCCAATATGAAGGGGACGGTGAACGCTCCCGTGGTGGCACCGCAGGCATCAAAAGCAATGGCCAAAAACTCGGGGGAGTTGAACAAAGCCATGAATAAGACCGCCAGGTAACTGCCAGCAAAGAACCAAGATAAGGGTATCTTGAACA
>JBMNSS010000092.1:0-10914 GCA_050945315.1 Limnochordia bacterium
TGCTGCCTCTTTCGTGCCTCGTCCTCGCCATCCTGTTCTTCCTGCGCCCGCGCCTCAAGTCCCAGCGCGGCGATCACTCCGTCCAGACGACCACGCACCGTTGGATACGAGATCCCCAGGATGCGCTCCATTTCCCGGATATTGCCTCGGTTGACCAGGAAGACCTCTATGAACCGCTGCTGGTCAGGAGAGAGCTGACAAAAGCGACACGTAGAAAACGTACCTTCCAGAGCGCTACCGCAATTCTCACAAGCCAAACGGGTAACATGCATCGGCCCGTCACAGACAGGACATATACTCGGTGCTTGCCGCTGTCGCATCGCGCACCTCCTCCCCGCATTGACATGGGCTCTGATCTGACATAGCATCAATATTATCGTTCGCCTGGGCAATAATGTCAACATCGATATCAATTTTTCTAAGGCCACACCTAAACTTCTTCAAGGTCGAGAGTCAGAGCATGGCTACGTCCCAACCTTCCGGTAACTGAGCCGCCGGATACTCCTATCTGACCTGGCTGTCCGCGTTTTGCGGGACTCCGGTCGATCATGTCTGTCGTTGCCATCCGAGGATTTCTGCACCACAAGCGATTCCTGGACGGAGCTGACCGGCTCGTTCCTCCTAGAACGAAAAAAGCCCTTACCGACACACTTGCAGGTGTAAGGTAGAGGCGTCTGACACTTGCGACCGCTATGCTCGTCCTTCCGGGAGATCACTCGGAACGTTCAGCCCGCCCGAGCTGTTCGTAGATACGCCGGGCGACCGCCTCCGGAAGCCCGGGGACCTCCCGTAACTCAGCAAGGCTCGCCTCCCGCACACCCCTGACGGAGCCGAAATGCTTGATCAAGGCGCGCTTGCGGGCAGGCCCGACACCCTCTATGGCATCCAAAGAAGAGGCTCGCGTCCGTTTACCGCGCAACTGCCGATGATACCCCAAGGCGAAACGATGGGCTTCGTCCCGGGCACGCTGCAAGAGATGAATCCCCGGGGAGTCAGCCGGAAGGCGAATCGGATCGGGTTGATCCAAGGTGTAGATCTCCTCCAGGCGCTCCGCCAACCCTATCACGGGCAGATCATCCAATCCCAACTCCTGCAGAACCCTCGCGGCCGCGTTCAACTGTCCTCGTCCGCCATCAATGAGTGCCAAGTCAGGAAGGTGCGCGAATTTAACCTTGGCCCGGGCTTCCTCGTGCCTTGCCGCATCCAGTTCGGCCAGTTCCTCCTGCTCACGTAGTCCACGCTGAAAACGACGTTGCACAACCTCACGCATGGCGGCATAGTCATCCGAGCCCTCCACACTTCGAATGCGGAACCGCCGATAATCGGACGGGACGGGCTCTCCGTCCTTCAAGACTACCATAGAGGCTACCGTGTCGCTGCCCTGCAGATTGGAGACATCAAAGGCCTCAATACGTCGAGGCGCATCTACCAGTCCCAAGACTTCCTGCAACTGCTTAAGACCCGCTTCGCTATGGCGTTGACGGGCATTCATCCTCTCCTGTCGTGCCCCCAACACCAAGCGCGCGTTTTCGCTGACCATCTCAACCAGACGTCTTTTTTCGCCTCGCTGCGGCCGGCGAAGATGGACACGTCGGCCTTTCTTCTCACTCAGCCAAGTCTCGATCACGGTCGTTGATCCGATGGGCAGCGGCAGCAGTATCTCCCCCGGCACAAATCGGGTCTGGTTGTAGTACTGCTCCACGAAAGAGCGCAGAATCTCGCTTTGGTCTTCTTCTTCGCCTACATCAAGGAAGAAGTGTTCGCTTCCCACGACCTTCCCGCTACGCACAAAAAAGATCTGTGCACAAGCCAGTCCGTCAGCAAGAGCCAAACCCAACACGTCTTGGTCCACATCGGCACTCATGACCACTTTCTGCCGCTCTATCACCTTTTCCATGGCTTGGATCTGGTCACGTAACCGGGCGGCCCGCTCAAATTCCAGGCGTTCGGCGGCGTCCTCCATCTTCTTTTGCAGACCGGGAAGGAGCCTATCATGACGGCCCTCCAGGAAGAGTTCGACCTCTTGAATGATCTCGGCGTACTCCTCCTCGGACTGCAGACCGGCGCAGGGAGCTCCGCAGCGCCCGATATGGTACAACAGACAAGGTCGATGGTTACGCGGTCCTGAGAGGTCAAGACTGCAAGTGCGCAACTGAAAGAGTTTGCGCAAAAACTGCAACGTCTGCCGCACTGCCCGGGCGTCGGTGTACGGTCCGAACACCCGGTCTTGGCGATCCGGCCTTCGGACCACCAAGACTCGCGGAAAAGGCTCGTCGGTAGTCTTCAAATAGGGATAGCTCTTATCATCCTTGAGACGGATATTGTACCAGGGCTCTTCTTCCTTGATCAGGTTAGCCTCGAGAATGAGTGCCTCGACCTCAGAGTCAGTAACGATATAGCTAAAATCGGCGACATGCTTCAGCATGGCCTCTACTTTTGGTCCGGCGTCCCGACTGTCTTGAAAATAGGACCGCACACGATTGCGTAGCGACACGGCCTTGCCAACATAGATGACATCACCCTTGCCGTCACGCATGAGGTATACGCCCGGCCTGTCAGGAAGGTACTTCAATTTTTCAGCGATATGAGGGGAACGACGGCCCACCTCAGACATCGTAGATCACCCGATCAGACCTCCGTCCGGAACTTCAGGCCAACACCAGCCCGAGCATCGGAGCCAGAAACCGACCCGTATGAGAAGCACTGCAGGCGGCCACCTCTTCGGGAGTCCCTGTCGCCACTACCCAACCGCCCTCATCTCCGCCTTCGGGGCCTAAGTCAATAATGTAGTCCGCTGTCTTTACCACATCGAGATTGTGTTCAATCACCAGCACAGTGTCGCCGGCCTCGACCAAACGGCTGAGCACCTCCAGCAACTTGTCGACATCAGCCATATGAAGACCCGTTGTCGGCTCATCCAAGATGTACAGAGTCTTACCGTTACTCCGCCGCGAAAGCTCCGTGGCCAACTTGACCCGTTGGGCCTCCCCGCCCGACAGCGTCGTTGCCGGCTGCCCCATGTCTATATATCCCAGTCCAACATCCACCAGTGTCTGTAGCTTCCGGGTCAAACGCGGGATATTGCGGAAGAAATCACAGGCTTCCTCCACTGTCATAGCCAACACATCGGCTATGGTCTTGCCCTTGTAGCGCACGGTCAAAGTCTCCCGGTTGTAACGTTTGCCCTGACATACCTCACATGGCACGTACACATCAGGGAGGAAATGCATCTCGATCTTGATGATCCCGTCACCGCGGCAGGCCTCGCAACGCCCGCCCTTGACGTTGAAACTAAATCGCCCCGGTGCATAGCCCCGCATCTTGGCATCCGGCGTGCTGGCATACAACTCACGCACCAAATCAAAGGCTCCGGTGTAGGTGGCCGGATTGGATCGCGGAGTCCGACCTATGGGAGACTGATCTATGTTGATGACTTTCTGCAGATGCTCCAAGCCCTCAATGCCTCGGTGGGTTCCGGGCCTGAGGCGCGCCCCGTTCAAATCACGGGCCAGGCGCTTGTAGATAATCTCATTGACCAGGGTGCTCTTGCCCGATCCCGAAACTCCGGTTACGCAGACGAATGCCCCCAAAGGGATCTCCACGTCGATCTTCTTCAGGTTGTTCTCTTGTGCCCCCAACACGCGCAGCCATTTGTCGTTAGGGGCGCGACGCTTCTGAGGCACTCTAATGGACCGCTTCCCGCTCAGGTACTGACCCGTAACGGATCGAGGGTTGGCCGTGATCTCCTCCAGGTTTCCGGCCTGAACCAGCTCGCCGCCATGCACCCCTGCCCCGGGACCGATGTCTAAGATGTAATCCGCTTCTCGAATGGTCTCCTCATCATGCTCCACCACAATAACGGTATTGCCCAGATCCCGTAAGGCCTTCAGTGTGTCAAGCAAACGTCGATTGTCGCGCTGATGCAATCCGATGCTCGGCTCATCCAAGATATAGAGCACCCCCATCAAGCTCGATCCGATCTGTGTCGCCAGTCGGATGCGCTGAGCTTCGCCTCCCGACAGGGTCGCCGTGGCCCGATCCAGCGTTAGATACCCAAGACCTACGTTCTTGAGAAACGATAGCCGAGCCCGCACCTCTTTGAGGACCTGATGGGCGATGAGTCTTTCTTTTTCACTGAGACTGAGTCCCGAAATGAACGTGTCCAGGCGATCGACGGACATGGCGGTGAGATCCATGATGTTACGGTCTCCCACTCGCACCGCCAGGCTTTCAGGCCGCAAACGCTTGCCGTTACAATCCGGACATGGTCTGGAACTCATGAACTGCTCAATCTCACGCCTGACGTACTCACTGTGCGTCTCCCGGTAACGCCGGTCCAGATGTGGGACTATGCCTTCATATTCAGTGCTGAAGCGACGATGGCGACCTTGGCGATTCACGTAGTCGAACGCAACCTTTTCACCCCCCGTTCCATCCAAGAGCACCCGGATCTGTTCAGGTGAAAGCGAAGACAAGGGAGTATCCTCATCTATCCCATACTTCTCACGGACACCGGAGAGCACACCGGACAGCCACTGACTCTTGCTCTGCCGCCAAGGGATAATCGCCCCTTCAGCCAGCGACAATTCAGTGTCAAGCACGAGTTCAGGATCGATCTCCGTTTTTTCGCCCAACCCGTCGCATGTCGGGCAAGCCCCGTAGGGGCTGTTGAAGGAAAACATGCGCGGAGTGAGTTCTTCAACACTGACTCCGCAATCCACGCAGGCGAATTTCTCTGAAAAGGTCAGCTCAGGGCCGTCAATCACATCGATGACCACTATGCCGTCGCCGCGTCGCAGAGCCGTCTCAACGGAATCCGTAAGACGCGTGCGTACGTCCTCACGCACCACGATGCGATCAACCACAACCGAGATGTCATGAGCCTTATACCTGTCCAATTCCGGTGCTTCGTCGATCTCGTACATCTCGCCGTCTATGCGCACTCGTACAAAGCCGTCTCGTCGGATCTCTTCCAGCACTTTTTTGTGCTCGCCCTTGCGCCCGCGCACGATCGGAGCCAACACCTGCAACCTTGTCCGCTCACCCAGACTCATCACCTGATCCACGATCTGCTCGGCACTCTGCTGTTCGATAGGTCGACCGCACTTTGTGCAGTGCGGCGTGCCGATACGTGCATACAACAGCCGGAGGTAATCATAGATCTCCGTCGCCGTACCGACGGTTGAACGTGGGTTGCGACTCGATGATCTCTGATCAATGGAGATGGCCGGAGACAGACCTTCTATGAAATCAACATCCGGCTTCTCCATTTGCCCCAAAAACTGGCGCGCGTAAGCAGACAGCGATTCCACGTAACGCCGCTGACCCTCAGCATATATCGTATCGAAGGCCAGTGAAGACTTCCCTGACCCCGACAGTCCTGTAATGACGACGAGTCTATCTCGAGGGATATCGACATCGATATTCTTGAGATTGTGTTGACGCGCTCCTCTTATACGAATGAAGTCTGTGCCCATAGCCTCAGTCCCATCTAACCTGTAGACTCCAAGAGGATCTCCCGCATTTCAGCTATTTCATCCCGCAATTCAGCGGCCCGTTCAAACTCCAGTTTCTTGGCGGCCTCCATCATCTCTGCTTCAAGCTTCTTGATATGACTGGCCAGTTCCCGACTGTCCAGAGCGGTCAGCGCCTCTCGGGCAGGAGTCTTGGCCTCGGAAGCCTCTTTTTCCTCGGGAGACTCTGCCCTAATCGCCTCATGAATGGCCTTACGTACGGTCTCCGGTGTGATGCCGTGTTTTTCGTTGTAGGCCATCTGCACCGCCCGACGCCGATTGGTCTCATCGATAGCCTTCCGCATGGAGTCGGTGATGGTGTCGGCGTACATAATGACCCTGCCGTTTACATTCCGTGCGGCGCGTCCGATGGTCTGAATGAGAGAGGTCTCAGAGCGCAAGAAGCCCTCTCTATCGGCATCCAAGATAGCCACCAAAGAGACTTCCGGCAGATCAAGTCCTTCGCGCAACAGGTTGATACCCACCAACACGTCGAACTCGCCCAAACGCAGGTCCCGCAGTATCTCCACTCTTTCGAGACTCTGTATTTCCGAGTGCAGATAGCGCACCTTGATACCGTTATCAGCCAGGTAATCGGTGAGATCCTCGGCCATTTTCTTGGTCAACGTCGTAATCAACACCCGCTCACCGCGGTCTACAACCTGCTCTATCTCATCAATGAGGTCATCAATCTGTCCCTCGACCGGGCGAACCTCCACTTCCGGATCGACAAGTCCCGTGGGGCGAATGATCTGTTCAACCACGACCTGGCTTTTCTCGCGCTCATAGGGGCCCGGTGTGGCTGAAGTAAAGACGGCTTGAACAATATGCCCCTCGAATTCATCCCATTTTAAGGGCCGATTGTCCAGTGCCGAGGGAAGGCGGAATCCGTACTCCACCAGGGTCTCTTTGCGTGATCTGTCCCCGAAATACATGCCGCGCACCTGAGGCAGAGTCTGGTGTGATTCATCGACAATCATGAGATAGTCACCGGGGAAGTAGTCAAGCAAGGTAGGCGGCGGCTCGCCTGGCTGTCGTCCGTCGAGATGTCGCGAATAGTTTTCAACGCCCGGACAAAAACCAACCTCCTGCAACATCTCTAAATCGTAGCGCGTCCGTTGCTCCAGTCTTTGCGCCTCCAGCAGTCTGTCTTCCCGTTTCAGGAAGGCCAATCGCTCCTCAAGCTCCTGCTCAATGGAGGCCAACGCTATCTTAAGCTTTTCCTCAGGCGTGACGTAGTGTGTCGCCGGGTAGATACTGATCTGATCCAGTTGAGCCAAGACCTCACCCGTGAGCGGATCCAGCTCCAAGATGCGATCCACTTCGTCACCAAACAACTCGATGCGGATGACATTTTCATTATAGACAGGGACGATCTCAATGACATCTCCCCGCACTCTGAACGTGCCGCGCTTAAAACCGATATCATTGCGGGAATACTGAATACCTACCAACTTCCGCAAGATCCTGTCGCGATCACGGAAATCCCCGTTCTGCAAAGAGAGAGTCATCGCCACATAGTCATCCGGAGAGCCCAGACCGTAGATGCACGAGACACTGGCTACAATCAATACGTCCCGCCGCTCGAACAAAGCACTCGTCGCCGCGTGGCGCAAGCGGTCAATCTCATCGTTGATCGATGAGTCTTTCTCGATATAAGTGTCAGTCTGGGGCACATAGGCCTCAGGCTGGTAATAATCATAGTAGCTGATGAAGTAATGAACTGCGTTATCGGGGAAAAAAGCACGAAACTCGCTGCAAAGCTGAGCAGCCAGAGTCTTATTATGGGCAATCACCAACGTCGGTTTTTGCACCCGTTCAACCACTTTGGCCATGGTATAGGTCTTACCCGTGCCCGTGGCCCCCAACAACGTTATATACTGCTGTCCGGCCTCGATTGCCTCGACCAGCTTCTCGATCGCCTGAGGTTGATCTCCCGCGGGCGAATAATCCGAGACAACCCTAAAGGGCCGGCTGCTTGGCGTCTCCCGAGCCTGCATCACGTCGCCTCCTCCGTTGCCGAACAGCTGCTCTGCTGATCATCATCCCCACTTCGCTCAAGAGCTACGCTTTCCTGCGACTCTTCGGTACCCTGTTCCTCAACATTCTCAATCCCAAGGGGCTCCGGCTCCGACAACCACGAACCGCGTGACGAGCTATCGGGCGCTTCGTGAACCAGAAGCGGACTGCGTACGACTTGAGCACTGCGGGACACCCAAGGATAGGCGCCGACCGATTCGGCGCGTTCAAAGAACTCCGACACACGTACCAACCGGACGCCCATATCTTCAATGGCGGTCAACACCTCGGTAATTGCCTCCGCCGTCGCGGGGCGTACATGCCCGATGGCAACTGCAAGACCTTCTTTGTGAGCCGTGCGCGCCGCGGAAAGCAAACGCTCCTTGACAATCGTGACATCATCGACGTCATCGATAAAGATCCCGTTCTCTAAGGCGGCCAATCCCATATCACGGGCAATCTCATAGCCCCGGGTGTCCGGTGTCGTCCGACTGTCCAGGAAGATCAAGCCGGCATCCCAGACGGCCCCCAGCACAGACTGCATGACCCTGGGATCAGCGGTCGCTTTCGATCCCATGTGGTTGTTGACGCCTACTGCCCCGGGAACGGCCGCAATGGCCGCCTCGACTTCAGAGCGTATCTGATCATTGCTCATCGTTGTCGTAATCATACCTGCTTCATCAATGAGATAGCTCCCCGTTGGTTCCAAAGGAAGATGCACCAAGACATCAAAACCGGCCTCACTCGCTCGCCGAGCATACTCTACCGATCCGCGCAGATGAGGCAGAATCGCCACGGTCAGCGGAGCGGGGATTTGTAGAAAGGCCTCGGCGGCCTCCCAACTATAACCCCAGTCATCAATAACCAGCGCCAGGCTGGGTTCAGAAGCGTATGGTACCACTGTCGACATCTGAGGATAGGTGGCAGGTGAGGAGCGAAAATCCTCCTCAACCTCACTTGTCACCTCTTGCTGGGCCGCATCCGGCAACAGGGGTGCTCGTTCTTCCGGACTACGATTCTGTGCACTGAACTGAGACAGCAGCAACTTGGCCCCGATGAACAGCACTATAACGAAGAAAACACCGACGGCAACTGCCCACCGTGGTCGTCGCGGCCGGGGAGAAGGCGCGCCCATATTCAAGATCCGTAACCTCCACCCGAGCACTGACGGCTATTGCTTACCCGCACAACACACGTCTCCCTCCACATCCGACAAACCGTGATGCCGATGCCCAAGAATCCGGCCCTTTCTGTCCGAGCATATATGAGAAGCAAAAAACGCACAGCAAAGAGCCTGAGATCACCGCTCCAAGTGTCCCACCCGGAAGGCGATTGCCCGCAAAGACAAAGAAGAACATACCAAGGAGACGGCACTAGCGCCGCCCCGGTTTACAAAAAGGAAAGCCCGATCCGAAAATCCGGATAAGAGTCGAGCTAAGACTCATCCGGCCTTCTTTAAGCTGTCACCAATACCGCCATTCTCCAATATTTCAAGGGCTTTGAGCAACTGCGGGTCTTTAGGACTCGGGGAAGATGCGTCGATCTCTACTAACAACTCTTCATCGAGTTTCACCTCGACATCTGGTTCAATACCAGTCTTGTCGATAAAACGGCCACCCGCTGTCTGATAGCGCGCCGAGGTCAGTGAGAGAGCCGAACCGTCGCGCATGGGTATTACAACCTGCACCAACCCTTTGCCAAACGTGCGCTCTCCGACCACTGTAGCCACACCTCTGTCCTGAAGGGCTCCGGCGACAATCTCCGAAGCACTCGCACTGAAGCCATTGACCAAGACGACCATCTCAAAGTCGTCATACGTGGTCCGAGAAAAGGCGGTATAGGTCTTTTTCGCATTCTTTCTGCCCACTACGTGGACCACCGGGCCACCGTCCAGGAACTTGCTGGACACCTCCACGGCCGCCGTGAGCAGACCGCCCGGATTATTGCGCAAGTCCAAGATCAGTCTCCTCACCCGGTTAGATGCCATCGATTGCAGAGCTTCTTCCAGCTCCTGACTGCTACGCTCACTGAACTGGGTGAGACGAATGTAGCCTACCGGCTCCGACACAGGCCAGGGATCATCCTGGAATGTGACGACATCCGTCACGCTCGGCACCTCAATGACATCGCGAATGATCATCACGTCAAAGACCTCAAACGGAGGAGTAGTCCCTCGTTCAATGGTCAGGGTGATCTTGGTCCCCTCTTTGCCTCTCATGAGACTGACCGCCTCATCAAGGGACATGAACTCAGAAGAGCGCGATTCTATGGCGATAATCCGATCGCCTCCCCGAAGACCCGCTCTGTGGGCCGGGGTGTTCTCAATGGGAGCAATGACGGTAAGCCTATCGTCTTTGAGGCCCACCATGATACCGATACCGGCAAAATGCCCGGTTGTATCAATCTGCATCTGACTGAAAGCCTGTACGTCCATGTGTCTCGTGTACGGATCTTTCAGCACAGCCGCCAACATCCCGTTGATTGAGCCACTGTCGACGTACGCTCGCAGTAGGTCAACGGCCTCAACGGGATCTACATACTGCGTCTTAACGAGGGCTATAACCTCAAGCACCGTACGCAGTTCCTCGCCTGGTTCCTTGTCATCGACAATCTGACGGGCGATCGCCAATGAACCGCACACTGCGAGGGTTACCAACAGTATGGCGAGAAACACCCTGCGCCGTCCTGTCATTCATCCCACCCGGCCTCTCATTGCTCTACGTAGCGATACTATGCACGCCGATCACCGTTATGCTCACACAATGTCGTCCATTAATTATAGCTGAAAAACGATAGCCCTTCAAATTGCTTGATCTCATACTGTGAGCAAAATCCACATGACCATAGACGGACGCAGGACAAGGCAAGATATACCACGAAGCAAAATAGGCCGTTTTCTACCACTCAAATGACAGGAGCTGCAGCCAATGGTACGACATGTAATCTGCGACATAGACGGATGCCTGGTGCCGCCCCGAGGAGCAATGTGGGACTTCACCAATCTGCAAAAGGTGGCCGAGTTTAACCGGGACGGACAGCTGCGCATCGCCTTTTGTTCGGGTCGACCGCCCGCCTTTCAAGAGGCACTCGCCCGTCAATTACTGGTCGCAGCCTACTGCATCTGCGAAAACGGGGCCTTACTGATGCACCCGCTCACCAAGGATCTCATCCTTCACCCGGACGTTCCGAAAGAGTATCTGCGCAAACGTCCTGAGATCATGACTTCATTGCACGAGCTGGTCGAGGGGACCGACACCGTTGTGGAGTTTGGCAAAGAAGTCCTCATCAGCGTCAATCCTCCTGACAAAAATGACCTGCCGGACCTCGTTGCCGCCGTCGGAAAGGCACTGGAGGGACTTCCCATACAGATCTTCAACTCCGG
>JBMNSS010000093.1:0-10841 GCA_050945315.1 Limnochordia bacterium
GTCGGGATTTTGCACCGTTACCAAGCGTAACGTCAAGGTTCTTCAGGAGCCGTATACGGACCCGTACGTACGGTTCTGTGAGAGGGCCGACGCTGCGCCAGATCAGCGCAGCGTCACCCTACTCGATATGGACAAGATGCGTGGATGGGAGAGTCAGAAAGCCCTACGTCTGTGGCGCAATTGGCTGGCCCGTTTGTGAACCCGGCGCTTCCCGATGAGTGGTTCGATCAGATGGGACCAGCCGATCTGACCGGATACGGTGTTGGGGTACTCCGGTACCTTATCGACCCTGACGGAGACCGGTGTTTCTCAGGAGCCGTATCTCAGCTCAATCGAGATCGTTTCTTTGCAGTTCAATCGCCGGTCACCGGTATGGTGAAGCCCAGCATAGGCCGGTAGCTGTCGATATCGCTGGGGATGATCGGCGGAGGATTGCAGCCCGGGAGGCCCGTGACGGTAGCATCGCCCTGCAGTGGCCGGCCCAACTTCAGCCGGAAGCGGTCAGGTCCGGGCAGTTCCCAAGCCACCACCGGCACGTCCCCCTGTGCGTCGCGCACGGCGAAAGGCAACTGAACGGCGTAGGTATTCTCATAGTTCAAACGAATGCCGACGTTGGCGAAGGTCAGCTCGAGCAGATCCGGGGCTAAGGTCACAGCCCGCCGGCAATCCGGGAAGCGCCAGTTGATGTCGCGGCCGTACACGGCCCCCAAGGCCACTTGCGCCATTCGCTCTCCCAGCAGTACGTTGCCTAAAGAATTATTGTGAATCCCATCAGATAATCCGAGGTCGGCTGCCGGCACCACATATGCCCCGGGGATCTGCTCCGGAAGGCGGCGCTGGATTTCCCGGATCATCTCCCAACCGGTGTGGTTGTCGGCAGCGGCCTGACCCACCCAGCGGTTGAGCTGCACGGTGAGAATCGGCAGTTGCGGATCGCCCAGGCAGGAGCGCACATCGGTGACAAAACGGGCAAAGCGCTCCGCGTAAAGACGCGCCGCCTGCGGGCGCGCATCCGACTCGCCTTGATACCAGACAATACCTTTGACCTTGCCGCCGGCAGCCTCGACATAGCGGAGCATGTTGGTAAACAGGTGCCCCTGTTCGGCGCGGTCCCAGGCGGCCATTGGCGAGCCGCCCAGGCTGGAGGGAATCAGGCCGATGGGGTATCCCAGGGAGTGCTTGAGGCGGCGAGCAAACGCCAGCCACGGACTGTGAGAGGCGTTGGAGCGCCCCCGGTTGGCCGGAAAACGGGTGGCGGTGGAGTCTCCCAGCGGGTGGGTGGCCAATGTCCAGCATCCCCGGGCGTGGAACATGTGAATGCCCAGTTCGGGCCCGTCCGTAATCGGTGTCTTGCCATAGCCGGCGGCATTGCTCTGACCGGCGATGAGCCAGATGTCGCCCACCCCCAGATGATGCACCATATCGCCGCGCATGCTCCATTCGACCGCACAGCCGTCCAGCCGGAGTGCCGTCTCGATCCGATAAATGCCTCCTGCCGGGACGGGGCCCAGTTCAGCCGTCCAGGTACCGTCCGGGCGGGTTACAGCCGGGCGCCACTGCAAGGTTTGTGTGACCGGTTCCTGAGTACACTCGTCAATCAGGCGGATAAGCACCTTCGCCTCCCGGTAGTCTTGGGCGGCTCGCCATCTTCCGGTCAGGGTCAGAGTCGCAGTGCCGTCGGCACGCTGTTGCACGATTTGCCAATCTGCGGCGCCGCTGCTTATCAGGGCGCCGGTCTCGTGGGTCGCCATCCGGGGAGGTCACCTCCGGTTTGTCTTGAGTTCGCGCCAGCGGGGTTGTGTGGACTCCCGCAACACTGGCTCTGTGGCCGGCGTGATCAGCAGAGCGCTCTCAGACGTTCCGGAGCGCCTGAGCCCACGCGGGGCAGCCGGTTCGCCGATGCGCTTTTGTCGATGCCGACGGTGGAGAGCGGTGGAACGACATGGCCGGCGGGTGGGCTGCAAGTGCTCAACATTCACGGCAAGCATTTACGAATGCCTCGACATTGGCAATAGGTACGTCGGGTTCCAGCACGTGGGTGGGTGAAATGATCAACCCTCCGTGCCGTCCGTATTTTTCCGCCACTTCCCGCACCCGGGCACGCACATCAGCGGGGTTGCCGAAAGGCATTGTGGACTGGGTGCCGATAGTGCCGTCAAACACCACTCGATCGCCGTATAGGCGGTAAACGGCGTCCACATCGAGGCATTCCGGCTGGAGCGGGTTAAGGATGTCGACGCCGGCCTCGATCAGCTCCGGGATGATGCTGATGATGTTGCCGTCGCTGTGATACCAGATGTGAATGCGCGGGTTGATGCGGCGCGCCGCCTCCCAGACCCGTTGCCAGCGAGAGTGTATGAACTTGCGCCATATCTTTGGGGCGAACATCAGGTTGTTTTGGTTGGCCACATCGTCGCCGCAGTGCAGATAGTCGGCGCCGGCCCGGGCATACGCCTCGGCCTTGATGATGTTTTGGCAGCAAATGCGTTCCAGCAGGCACTCGGCCCAGGCGGGGCGCTCAAGCAAGTCCACCAGAAACTGTTCGTAACCACGGATTTGCCAGGCCCGCTCGTAGATATGCCCGACGCTGCCCATTACCACCCGACCGGCTGCGTGTGCCCGGCTTGCGGTGTCGGCCATGTGGCTGTAATCGAAGCGGGAGAGGTCGTCGAGAGGGTACTGCTCGATTTCCGACAGTGACGTCGCCTCGCTGAGAGGGGAGACATAGCCCCAAAAGTGGTAGAAACCGCTTGGCACCATGGCGACGCCGTCGCTGTTGACCGTGGTGCCAGTCGGTAAAGGACGACTTGCCCAATAGGCCGAATAGTCCGGCGGCGGGACATCAGGCGGGCGCCTCGGCGCCAGAACGACCGGTCGGAAGAAGCCGAAATACTGCTCCACATCGTCGCGACCGGTGTGCACGACGAGGCGTCGGCGCAGGTCTTGCGAAAAACTGGCATAGTAAAGCAGGCGTGCCGGGCGCTGGTGCGCCATAGTGGCGGTGAAGGTGGCCAGATCCGTCATTCCGTTCCCTCCTGAGCGAGCATACCGGCGGCTGCCGAGCGTCACTACCGCCATTTTTGACGCCGGCAGTCAAATTCCTTGCTGTTGAGAAGGCAAAGGTAAAAATGACGGGATGGCAGATTCGTTTGGCGTATCGACAGATAAGAGGGAGGGCGGTGATACTCGATAGCCGCAGAATCAATGTATAGGCCGATGGTCTGTACGAAGAAGAGGTCGACTTACCTCGTGGAACCGGTCACGGCTGAAGGCTACGGCCGGCTGGGTATGAACCAGCTTCCGGACGATGGGCTGCGGCCGTACCCTGCCTTTACCATCAACCGCTACGGAAGCGGCGCAGTCGCCTATCTCCCGTTTGACATCTCTCGTTTCTTCCGGCATAACCGCCATCCGTTAGTACGTGATTATCTCGCCGAAGTGATGCAGCGCTTGGCTGATCCCATGTCGATCCGCGTAGAGGCGCCGACCTGCATCGACGTCGTCTTGCCCAGAAAGGGGCAGGCGATCATCATTCACCTCATCAATCGCGCCTCGGGGATTCCCAATACGCCGGACAATGGGGCGATCGACGAGATACCCCCGATGGGGCCGGTGCGGACCAGCGTGGATTTGCCGGCTCCGCCGCAGAAGGTGTATGCGGGTTTTGAGTCCGGTGAGCTTAAGAGCAACTACGCGGCCGGTTGCCTGAGAATCGAACTCGTAACAGTGCACATCCACACCGCCGTGGTGGAAAGCAGGTCGACAGGCCAGGCTCCCGGGTGACAGTCTCGCACAGTGGGCCGGCCAAGAACTCACCTCCGCCTGTTTACTCCACGACCGCCATTTCGACGTTGAGAAGGTGCGCTACCTTACGCAGGAGAGGGATCTCGTGCCCTACCCCGAGAGCGAAGTGGTGAGTGGGACCGGCCAACGACCATTTCTCGACAAACTCGGCCACCGGCATGTTGAACCGTACTCGGGTGTTAGTGTTGCCGCTGCGCGGGGTGGGACCGGACACCGACTCGCCGGTGGCGGCCACGAACTTGAAGCGCCCGTCATAGGTTTGGGTCAATCCCAGCATGGTGACGGGCCCCGGACGGATTTTGAACTCCACGGAAAGTCCTTTGCCGCGCTTGCCATGGTAGAGCGACAGATCACGGACGACCGGATGCTCAGCGGCGATGCGGATGTGAGCCGGCCCGTCGTGGCCGATGAGAGCGATGTTATCAGTGAAATCGAGTGGGTGGAATTCGGCGAAGGAACCGCCCATATCGAGGCGGTCCATGATCAACATGGCCACACAGGTCTTCAGATCGGCCTCGCCGGCCATGGGTATGCCGCGGCCCGTGAGAATCGAGTTGCCGAGGATGAGGCCGGCCGCCATCCGCTCGTACAGGTTGCCGCCCATTCCCCGGTAGTAGTAAGCCATGCAGGTGAGCCGGTGGGACGTTACCAGCTTCTCCATGGCCAGCGCCATCCGTGCCGCCCAATCGACGTCTTCAGGCTTTACCGGCCCGGTCAGTGGATCGTGGGCAGGCTCGGCAAAGATGAAGATGCGCCGGAAATCCTCCTTCATGGCTGCCGCTTCTCCATCGGTAACCTGCTCGAGACAGGCCTGCAGATCGCACATCTCCAGCATCTCAACATGAGCACCGAAGAAAGCGTCGAACATGGTGGGATCGGAGTTCATATCCAGCATTCCTTCATAGGTATGGCCGAGGAAGCCTATGCGGGAGTTGCGCACGGTCCGGAACACGGCGGCCGCCCGGCACCATTCGGAGAGCTCTTTGTCGGCGCGGGCGTCATCGTACAGCTGTCCCACCAAGACTCCTACCGGTTGCAGGCCGGCTCTGGACAGGGCGCCACAGATTTCCGGCAGGCTGGTCACATTGTCGTGGTACAGCTGGTCGAAAGTGGTGGCCGTACGGCAATCCATGCCGGGGGAAGGCTGTAGGCCGGCCAGCAAGATGCCTGCGCCGGCTCGCTGCGCTACCGGCAGGACCAGGGAAGAGGTTGCGTAGGTGGCCAGATAGCAGACGACGAGATCCACACCCCGGCTGCGGAACATTTCGCCGGCGGCAACTGCAGCCCGGGAAGAGTCTATCAGGCCCCCATCCACGACCTCGGCGCCGAAGTCGCTCAGGCGTTCGGCCAGGACGGACGTATTAGCCACCAGCCGTCCCCGCAAACCGGGAAACTGCGGCCAGTAGGCCTGCAAGCCTACGCTGAACAGGCCGATGCGCGCGGGCAAGCGCGGCACCCGGGCAATGAGATCGTCGAGGTTGCGTCG
Organism: Limnochordia bacterium; assembly: GCA_050945315.1. Taxonomy (GTDB): domain Bacteria; phylum Bacillota; class Limnochordia; order DTU080; family DTU080; genus DTU080. The sequence continues at coordinate 5,291 of JBMNSS010000093.1, forward strand.
CTTGTTGACCATATGAATCCTCCTCCACGTCGGCATGAGCGTGTCGCTGAGCCTTCTTGTCACCAACTCAGGTCAAGAGTACCGCTGATACCGCGGGCTCGCAGGCAGCCTCGGCGTTGATCCTTCTCTGCCTCTACCGGCTTGCCAGCGCAAGAGACGGCGGCACGGTCGAGCAGAGCGCGCGGGGGATAGATGCAGATCTCCGCATCCTGCAAACCGGACACGGTGAGTCGGCGGGTATTTCCGGTGGGGAACGGTGGCTGCTCCCGACAGCTCACCACGCTCTCGCCGGGCTGAGCGGCGAAGAGCACGCAGTTTTCGTGGTACGACTTGCGCAGCTGGTAAGTGATGCTACAACCTGAGAGAATGCCCTCTTGTTGGACAAGGATGGGAGCACCGTCGGGCAGCGAGAGGTGTACCAGGCCGGTGGTATCGGTTTTCACTCCGGTGAAGTAGAAGCCGTTGTTGCAGCGGCTGACGAAGACCATGGTGAGCGGGCTCTGGGGTGTGCGCAGCGTCTGGCGCAGGGTGATGCCGAAGGCCTGTAACGCTTGTCTCACCAGCGTTCCCGAATTCCAGAACCGGAGCGGCGGCAAGTCACGGCGGGTCCCGGGTTTGGCCATCTCCCAGGACGACGACCCGCGCACCCAGACTACGCTACCGCCCTGCCAGGCCGGATCGGTCCGATGAATGGCGTAGGCCCGAGTACCTTGCGGGCTCGTCGCTTGAACCAGCACCTTGAGATTGGCGGCAGCCGGATCAGGTACTTCGCAGAGCGGACCGCCCGAGAGAGTGGGCCCGTGCCGCAAGAGCCGCTCGCCTCGCCAGTGCGTGTATTCGTCGCCTGACAATACCGAACGAACGGTAAAATCACCTTCCAGTCCTTCCGCGGCGTTGACGCCCACCAGAAGCCGTAGCACCTCCGGAGCCGTCGCCAGGGGACCGTAGAGCAGCAACCTGCCCCCGCTCTTGACCCAGTCACAGAGCAACTGCTCGTACGTGCCGGGCAAAACAGCGCTCGGGGTGACCAAAATGGTGTCGGTCAGGGCGCCGCTCGCCAGGGCACCGGCAAGGTCATCAGTGGACAGCACTGTATTGAGCGGCAGACCGTTGTTGATGGCATCGCGCATCAGCCAATCGCCCGCATACATGGCCGGGACGAGATGCGGGTGCTCGGCGGCAATGCGGTGATACTCCCGAAAGGGATAAAGCCAGGTGAGGAGTCCGGGGGCGTCGGGGCCGTCGGCGAGCGCCCGTCGAATGTGAGGGATGACCTCAAGCGCGCAGTCCTCGACGAGATCGCCTTTCTCGGTGTCGATGGTAAGGAATTCGATGATGTCGGGGCCCTTGGCCCGGCCTTCCCGGTTGATACGACTCACCGACATGGGCGTGTAGATATCGAAAGGTTCACGGTTGTACAGGTCCCACCAGGGGTTCTGCCAGAACCAGGGATCGTTGGGATAGAAGCGGAAGGGGAGGTCCTCCGCCGGCAGGACGGCGATGCGAGACAGATAGCCGGTCATTTCGATGCCGAAGTCGTTGTTAAGGGGGCCCCAGGGCGAGTTGGGCGGGGGACAGCGGACGAACCCCTCTTCGTAGAGCTGTAGGGCGGGGGCGCAATCGCTGGCCAGGTCGATGCCGACGCTGAAATTTGTCCCCCGCACTTCCACGGGATAACTGCACTCTGCCCTAAAATCGCGCCAGAACCCGAGAGTGCGCTCAGACAGCTCTTTGTACGGTATCCTGTTGAAGTTGAGGCCGTCGAACGCCTCGCCAAAGGGGCTCCAACCAAAAGAGGAATAACCGAAGCCGTTTGAAAACCAAACGTAATCGAAGCCGAGGGTCGAAAGGTAACTTTGGCACTGGCGGCCGAGGAAGCGGCCGAAGGATGTGCCCTCCGGGATACCCTCGGGAAAACCGGCGTACGGGTTCGGATCGGCATGGAGGCGCGACCAAGCCCGCACCATGCAGATGTGCGTGCCCGGGATGTCGGCCTCTTCACCGTGGCTCATGATCTCCGGATGCTTTTCGAACTTGAACGCCGACTCCGCGAACTCCGGTCCGCAGTCGAACGTGGCACCGGCCATGATCTTCTGCCCGAATCCATCCCGGCCAATGCGCTTGAAGGTGGCGATGATGCGCTGGAGGTCGCCGTATGTAAAGCGCGTGGGTTCCGGGCTGTAGGGAACGGCTATCCGACGAGGATCCGTGGTGTGCCCCGTGTATGGCCGTGCCTTGCTGTTGCAGAAACCGATGTAGCGCCCCCATTCAAACTCGTCTGTGAGATCACCGCGCCACTCCAGAATATCGCTGCCGTCGGACACCCAAAAAAGGATGGAGCAGGTGTCGGCCAGTTTGGTCAGGGGATACCATTGGCGCAAAGCTTCCCGGCAGACAGCCTCCACCGCCTCCTGATCCAAGGACTTGAACGGTTTGAGGCTCATTTCCAGTACGACACGACTCAGTCTCCGAGGCAATCACTCTGCTCCTTCCTTGAGGGGTCTGATGCAATAATGCACAATAGTGGCCTCAGTATAAATCAACAGCGAGTGACAGTCAACCAACTCACACGGTTGACGATTCAATTTATAATATCGTAAGATAAGCCAAAAGGGATATTTAAAACATATTTTAGAAGGCAACTCTCCGCCAAGGATGGGAGGATGGCTATATCGATACAAAGACCGTGCAGATCTTTTATTATGGTCGTCTGTTGCTTTTGCTTGGTGCTTGCTTTAACCCGGATTTCGCACGGTGGGTCCTTGGAAGCAAGTCGTCAGGGCTGGGGAGGCTGCAATGGCTGCGAATCGGAGCTGATCGGTTAGATCGTCCGCGCAAAGAACGGGCAGAAGAGAGTCCCCGCGGGGCGCATTCGAACAGATCACGCTAAGAGAATGGTCTCGCACAGTGACCGCTCTACCGGAAGCTCAGCCGGGAGAGTGCATTAAGGGCCTTAGCCACTTAAACACGCCTCTGCCTTTTTAGCTCTGTTTTGCGATCCTGACATCAAATCAACATGTTGGGCCATTGTATCCGGGACAGCCATCAACACAGTTGTGCATATGTCGAGCACAGCAGGCCATCAAACGGCGATCCGACAGACTCCGTTTCGGTGACCGTTCAACAGTGCTCCGACGTTTGCACAATCGGGCGAAAATCTCTGAGTCGCCTTCGGACGGGCGGTGGTCGAAGAGCATCGTTTGGATAGATGCAGACCACACGCACGTAAGCGATGATGAGCAAGGCGCATGGTACGAACCGAAAAGCGGACCCTATGCTTGTTGCCGCCCGGAAAAACCGTGTGAGACCATCAAAACACATGCCGGACGGATCGCCGTCGCCGGAGAGACCTGCAGCGCTCTGACTTGCCGCCACCAGGTGTTCTCAATAAGAGGCTATACGGTGTTGATAGCAGAACAGATATGTCGGTGCATTGCTGCGTGCCTAGTCGGCAAACGGTCTGCCGAGGGCTATGTTGGCGCAGAAGTCAACGGCTTCCGCCAACGACACGAAAACGGTGACACTGTCATGGCGGTAAGCCCGGGCTGAATCAGGTATTGGGAAGAGGCTTTAGGTGGGGACCAGATTTCCGAATGACTTCATACTCCGGCAAAAGGAGAGAGTACGGTGGAGAGGAAGGAATTTGCGGCGCCCGGACGTCAGTATAGAGCGGTACACCTTTGGATGCTGAATGATGCCCTTCACCCGGCGGAGATCCGCCGCCAGATTGCTTCCCTGGCGGAAGCAGGTTGCGGCTCTATCATAGCTCGCACATATATGGGTCTGCGCACCGAGTATCTCAGCCCGGAATACATGGCTTGCATGGAAGCGGCGCTGAATGCGGCGCTGGAGCAGAGCTTGGATGTCTTTCTTCAGGCCGGTTATATGCCCAACGGCGTGCCCGGGATGACTCCTGCGGCGCAAGGCAGCGGGGTGGCGGCTATACCTCGTGATGCTGCCCTTCCACCCGGCGCTACAGTGCTCGCCGCGACCTCCGACTTCGCTTTCACAGTCCAGCCATTTGCCCATGCGGTCGATCTGCTGAGCGCTGAGGCCGTCCAGGCCTATATCGACCTGGCGTACGAGCGCGCCTGGCAACCGCTGCGCCGCTATTTTGGCCGTCCCATCCGCTCGGTTTGGGTGGACGAACCTTCCTTTCGGCCGCCCCTGATACCGTGGAGCCCCCGTCTGCCGGAGCGCTTTGTCGCTACCTGGGGCTACGACCTGCTTCCGCATCTGCCCTCGCTCTTTCAGCGGATCGGTGATTACCAGGCTGTGCGGCACCACTACTGGCGTATCGTGGTGGAGATGCTGAAGGAGGCCTACTTTGCCAAAGTCGCCCAATGGTGTGCTGAGAACGGGCTCGAGTTCAGCGGTCACCTGATGGGCGAGGACACCCTGGTCGATCAGATTGCCCTCACCGGGGCCTGCATGCCCCTGTACGAATACATGCACCTTCCCGGCATCGACCATCTCAGCAGCAGCCTGTGCTGGACACACGGCGCCCAAGGCGGGGAGGGCGGCTTGCCTTTCATCCTCAACCCCAAACAGTGCACCAGCGTTGCCGCCCAATTGGGTCGCCCCCGAGCGCTCGCCGAGATGTACGGCGTGAGCACGCAGGGCCTCACGTTCATAGATCAAAAACGGATCGCCGAGTATCTGGCCGTGCAGGGTATCAACGTACGCTGCCTGCATGCGTCGTTCTACTCCATGCGCGGTCGTCGCAAGCGTCTGCATGCCCCCAATCTCCACTATCAGCAACCGTGGTGGGAAGCGAATGCGGAGGCAGCCGCCTATTTCGCCCGGCTGTCGTATTTGCTGCGCCAGGGGAAAGAGGCAGCCCACGTGCTCGTACTGCACCCGGTAGAATCCGCTTATATTTGCTACGACCCCCTGCTCTATCGACAGGCCTTGCACGCTCGTAAGCCCATGCCCGATATCGAGCAGATGAACAGGCATGTAGTGGAACTGGGTTTGTGTCTCAACTCCGCCGGGATCGGCTGGCACTTCGGCGACGAGTCGCTTCTCGCCCGGCATGCCAGGGTGCTGGATGACGGCAGTATGCAAGTGGGCGAGATGCGTTACCGCGCGGTCATCCTGCCTGAAGTGAAGACGTTGCGTTCCACAACTGCCGCCTTGCTCTGCCGACTGGCTGAGGCCGGCGGAGCGATATTGACCACAGCCGGAGTGCCGGCCCTGATCGACGGGCGGCCGAAACCGGAGGTGACGGAAGCACTTGCTGCATGTGCTCGGCCGGTAGAGATGAATCGGGTAGCTTTGACGGAGGCGCTGATCGCGGACGGCGCAATCACAATAGACGAGCGTGACGATGCGGTTTGGGTGCAGCGGCGTCGCACTGCAGCCGGAGAAATGTTGTTTTTGGTCAACACCTCTCCGGAGAAGGCGGCTCCGGTACGCCTGACGGCTCCGGCGTTCTGCGCCCTGACCGAGTGGCGCTTGCCGGACGGGCAGACGCAGGATTGCGGCTCGACGGCTCAGTTCACGCTGGCCCCGCTCGCTTCGCGGGTATTCACAGCGCGGCAGGCGACGG
>JBMNSS010000094.1:0-10804 GCA_050945315.1 Limnochordia bacterium
GGAATAAAGCAGGATAACCATACAGTATATATAAAACACATTTACATACTAAAAATCGCGGTGGTACATGAGACATCAATAGATGAAGTGCTCGGGGACGCAAGACAAAAACGAAAGCGAGGGGGAATCGGAAGTGTCTCGTATGCGACATCGTTTCTGGCTGTTCACCGTTGTGGCTTTGCTACTCGGTGTGCTTGGAGCGGCTGCCGCGGACAAGGCCGTGACCTTGCAATGGGCGACTTGGGGACCGGCACCCATTGACCACGAGCTTATCGCTGCCTTTGAAGAGGCCTACCCGGACATCAAGATCGAATACATTGGATCCACATATTCGGAGCATCATCCGAAGCTGAAAGTCTTGGCGGCCGGCGGACTGGCCCCTGATGTTTATGCAGTCGACGGCTATTATACAGCTGAGTTTGTGAACAACAACCTGATCCGCTCGTTGGATGACTTGATCGCCCGAACACCTTCTATCGACATGCAGGATTATTTTCCCGTTGCCTTGTTGGATGTGGAGCACCGCGGCAGGATCTACGGCTTGCCCTACATTTCAGCGCCACAGTACTACGTGTATAACGTAGAGCATATGGCCGAAGCCGGACTGCCCAACCCTGATCGGCACTGGAGTCGGGAGATGTTTCTGGAGTATATGCGCAAGCTCACCAGAAGCGACGGGCAACAGACAGTGCGTTGGGGCACAGGCGGTTATGTGTCGTGGGGTTCCGTCTGGCCCTGGATTTGGGCCGTGGGCGGAGATGTCGTCGATGAGGCTGACAAGCGCTTCCTCTTGGCGGAACCGACCACTATAGAGGCGTTGCAGTGGGTTGCTGATCTGAACCTGGTTCACAGGGTTGTCGGCGGTGATTTCGAGCGACAGACGCGCTCGCTGAGTGCCATGTACCCAGCCGGTTTTCCTTCGGTAACCAAGTTGGAGCGCTCCTTTGAGTGGGATGTCACGCTGCCTCCGGGCGGGTCCGGTGGTCAGAAAGGGATCTGGAAGGCCAACGCGATGGCCATCAGCACCACAACGGATAGACTGGAAGAAGCCTGGACCTTCTTGCAGTTCCTGTTGGGCCCAACCGGCCCCGGGCATGAGATCTACGTCCGCAATAAGCGTTTTCCGCCTCAGACACGGGACCGCGAGCTTTGGAATATCTTCCAGCCTTTGGGAACCGAACCCGTCAGTCTGCGTGAGATAACCCTTCTCTATGCCTCCGACCACGGACGGCCATTGCCCCACCTGCTTCAGTGGGACGAAATCATGGTCAACACCATCGGAGGAGCTCTCTCCCGGATATCCAGCGGGGCCATGTCAGCCCGGATGGCGATCGAGCAGATTCGGCCCCTTGCCGAACGCTTGATCGCCGCCGAACCGTAAGGCCTTCGACGTTCCGGATGTTTCTGTCGCAGTGGCCGCCTTGCGGGCGGTCACTGGCGCGTCCGGGCGCATAAGGCAAAAAAGTTCGGGAGAGGCTAAATCCGGACTTCGGTCGGGGGAGGCCGGGCACCGGTGTGGGCCAGATTACGCAGGCTATGGCGAGAACGACATGAGGAGAAGACAAGTTCGCCCGAGGGCGTAGAGAGACTCTCGCCCCGGTTGGATAGGAATGTGGATCGCATCAAGGCAGAATTCGGTGACAGTGCTGACCTGCAAGTTCGCCGCTTGCGCATCGGCCGGGACGGCTGCATACACGCTCTTTTGATCTCCATCGATGGGCTGATCGACAAGAAATACCTGACCGACGCGGTGGTTCGTCCCCTCACTCAGTGTGATATACCCGCCGGGTGTGGCTCGGAGATCTTTCAATACCTTAAAGAACAAATGCTGGCCGTCACCGACATCTCTGAGACTCACCACATGACTCGGGTCTTCATGGCCCTCGGAGGCGGCGATTCGGTTTTGCTGATCCAAGACGTGGCCAACGCTCTCATCTTCGACACCAAAGGTTGGGAGCAACGGGGCATTGAAGAGCCGATCACCGAATCGACCATCCGGGGATCCAAAGAAGGCTTCGTTGAAAACATCCGCACCAACACCGGCCTCTTGCGCAGAAGGATCCGAAGTCCCCGCTTGCGCATTGAGGAGCATCTGCTCGGGCGTATCAGCCAGACGAGAATCGCCTTGGCGTATGTGGACGGATTGGCAGACGAACAGATCCTCCGGGAAATTCGCAGTCGCCTGGATCGTATCGACGTCGATGCGATACAAGGCAGCGGTCAGCTTGAGGAGTATATCACTGACGCTCCTTATTCTCCCTTCCCGGTGTGGATGCCGACCGAGCGGCCCGATCGGGCCGCAGGAGCTCTTCTTGAAGGACGGATAGTCATACTCATGGACGGAACGCCCTTTCAGCTTGTGGCACCGGCGACGTTTACCATGTTCTTGGACACGGCGGAAGACTATTGTGCCAGCTACTTCATTGCCAGTCTCCTGCGTCCGCTGCGCTTTGGTGCCTTTGCCGCCTCCCTGGTTCTACCTTCCGTCTACGTGGCGATCGTGACTTTTCATCAGGAAATGCTGCCGACCCCCCTCATTCTCAGTATCGCTGCCCAGCGCGAAGGCGTGCCTCTGCCGACAGTCTTTGAAGCTTTGATGATGGAGACCATCTTCGAGGTGATGCGGGAGGCTGGCGTGCGCCTGCCGCGCATAGTGGGGACGGCGATCAGCATCATCGGAGCCTTGGTCTTGGGTGAGGCTGCGATCAGAGCTGAGGTGGTCTCACCCATCATGGCGGTAGTGGTCGCCGCCACGGGAATCGCCTCTTTTTCCGTGCCCATCTATACTTTCGGGATCGCCCCGCGGATGCTGCGATTTGTTTTCCTTTTCCTGGCGGGATCGATGGGCCTGTTTGGAGTGATTGCCGGTCTTTTTGCTCTTCATATCCACTTAGTCTCTTTGCGCTCCCTCGGGATGCCCTATCTCGAACCGTTGGCACCACTTGTGGTGTCGGATCTTAAGGACTCCTTGATCCGGGCACCCTGGTGGAGCATAGACACCCGGCCGAGGCTCTTGGGCAGAAAGGGTGGTTCCCGCAGGCAAAGACCGCATCTGAGGCCGGGTGAGTTCCCGACCGAGAGGCAGGAAAAGGATCGATGAAAAGCGGTAAGGGGTACGTATCCAATGACCTGATTCAAGGTCATCAGCTGATGGCGTTAGTCTTCTTGTCCCGCTTGGTGCCCATAACCGTCACGTTTCCAAGCATAACCGGCATTTCAGTCCCGCAAAACGGCTGGGTCGTCATGTTGATCTCCACCCTGGGCGCCATACCGGTAGCCCTATGGATCGTGTGGCTCAGCCAGGGTTTTCCGAAACAGACAATTGTCGAATACAGCGAGATTCTTCTGGGCAGGATCGCCGGCAAGGCGCTGAGTCTGGGTTTGATTCTCTACTTGCTGGCCGTAGCGTCCGTGACCGCCCGACAAGTTGGAGAAGCCTACGTCACCGCCATCATGCCTGAGACACCTGTTGTAGTCTTCATGGGTGTCATGGCCTTTCTTTCCGCCAACGCCGCCTATAACGGCGTGGAAGTGGTGGGGCGCCTGGCAGAGAGTCTGTTTTGGATTGTGCTTGTTGTGATTCTCGTAGTGCTGTTCTTGCCGATCAACGCTATGAGGGCGGAGAATCTGCAGCCCGTACTACCCAGCGGCCTGGCATCGGTCGTTAGGGAGGCGGCAACTGCATGGATCATATATCTGGAGATGATCGTGATGGCCATGATGATCCCTTTTCTCACCCGTCCTTCTGATGCCAAACGCTTCAGCCTTCTGGCCGTCGGGGGAATCGGGCTGGTGGGGATCTCCTTTGCCGCGGTCTTGGTGGCGGTCTTCGGTGTCTTGACACCCACACTTACGCTGCCGGCCTTCAGCCTTGGACGCATCATCTCCATCGGCGACTTTCTCGAGAGAATTGAGGTCATCCCGATGGGCATCTGGACGGTGAGTGCGGCGGTCAAGATGGCCTGTTTCCTGTGGGCCGGAGCAGTGGCGTTGGCCCAGGTGTGCGGGCTGCGCCGCTATCAGCCTTTGGTCTATCCTTTGTCTGTTCTGTCAGTGAGCTTGGGGATCTTGTTCTTTGACGACATTATGGAGATGGAGAGCCTTTCCGCCCCCGGAAAGAGCGGTCTGTGCATCATGGTGATCGTTCTGGGTTTCATGACGGTACTCACTGTGGCCCGTCTGTTCAAGGGCGACAGGATCAAAGAAGGCGGGGGTAATGCCTGATGCTCCCCGGGCGACGGGCGTTCATTCTGGCTCTGATGTGTCTTTTGTTATCCTTGTCGGGGTGCTGGAGTCGTCGAGAGATAGAGACTCTCGGTTTTGTCATGGCGATGGGTATAGACAAGGCTCAGGACGAAGACAAGCTTCAGCTGACGATGCTTGTCGCCAAACCATTTGCCATGGGCGGCGGGGAAGAAAGCAATCCCCAGGAAGCCGCCACATGGGTCTTCAGCAGTACCGGTGACACCGTCTTTGAGGCCATACGTAACGGGAACAGTCAATCCCCGCGGCGTCTGTTTTTTGCACACAACCGTTGGATTCTGTTCGGAGAAGAGTTCGCTCGGGAGGGAATTCAGGAGGCTCTTGACTTCTGGTCCAGGGACGGGGAGAGCCGGCGCACGGTACATATCGCGGTGACTAAGGACACGACTGCCTCGCAGATGCTTCAGACGCGGTTCGAACTGGAGCGTCAACCGTCGGAGGGAGGACGAGGTGTTCTCAACAACGCCGCCACCGCCCTGTCTACGGTGGTGACTGTCCGACTCAACGAGTTTGCGCAGTTCTTGGAGTCGCCTGGCATCAGCCCCGTGGCTTCCCGGGTGGAGCTCGTGCCTCGTCCCAAAGACGCCGATGTGCGGGGCGAAGTGGTGGAACAGGAGATCGGTTCTTCCGCCCGCTTCACCGGGGCCGCGGTCTTCAACGGCGATCGCCTCGTTGGGTGGCTCGACAAGTCCGAAACCCGCGGGCTGAACTGGGTGCGCTCCGAAGTAAAGAGCGCACTTCTGATCGTTGATGATCCGGGCAATCACGGAGAACGCGTCGGCATAGAGATCATCAGTGCACGAGCTCAGACCAGCGTTGAACATGTGGACGGTCGCTTCGTGACCCGAATCAAAGTTGAGGCAGAAGGACACCTGGGTGATACCACCGCTTTTGTCGAGCCGGACACGGATGTCTGGGAGTCGTTGGAAAAGCGTATGGCGCAGGTCATCCGGGAGGAGATCCGAGCCGCCGTCTCCAAAGGGCAATTGCTCCGGACGGACTTTTTGGGATTCGGTGCGTCTTTTTATCGTTCGAATCCGCGGCTGTGGAGCCAGGTGAAAGATGACTGGCAGGATTTCGTTTTCCCGACCATGACCGTTGAAATCGACATCCGGACCAAGCTTCGCCGTACGGGATTGGTGATCCGCAGTGACAAGATAGCGTCTAAGTAGGAGGATGCCACATGCTGCTTCGCCTGGCGGGCTTGATAGTGATCTTTTTGCTCATCGCGTGGCATGAAGTGCCGCCCCTGCGGCGGGACAAGCTCCACGGTGAACTCGTAGCTTTTGTCGTCCTCATGCTGATGGCTTTTGCGCTCAGTGCTCTGCAAGTGATGGGCGTCAATCTCCCCAATCCGTTGAAGATCGGTCAGAGGCTCAATGCGGCGATCCTCGGACTTGTCGGTTTTTCAGGCCCTCCGGGGCTATAGCGTGATGACGGTTCCGTCCTTGGTCGGGGTTATGTGACCCGCTATCCTGCCTTCTCCCGCGCCTTGCCGAATCAGATCAAGAAGCTCCTCGTCGCTCAGTGGATCCCATTTTCGGTTGAAATGGGCTATGGCTGTGTGAGCGATGTCCCTTCCGGCCAAAAAGCGCCCCAGCTCTGCGGGATCGGTATGCGCCAACTCCGTGATCAGCAGATCGCAAGGCTCGACAAACGAGTCCAGCTCGTCATGACCGCGTGCGCCCCTCAAGTTCCCAGTGTAGACCAGGCGCTTGGAGTCGATTACCAGGGCGGCGCTGTAGCTTTCAAATGTGTAGGAGTCTTGTTTTGAAAGCTGCTCCAACCGCCTGCGATAGCCGCCCAAATGAGTGTTGGGCACGGCAGTCAACTGCGCTTCGCCCGGCAGGGGAATGGGTCGGTCCACATACTCATCCATGGGAATCCAGTTGAGTTCATATTTCAAAAACGGATCGATCAGGTAACTCGCTGCCAGATAGGCTTGCAGGGGGGCGATCCCTTCCCCGGGAGCCACGATGGTCAAGGGCCGTGAACGCTGCAGATGCATCGAGGTCTTTATGACTTGCGCCAATCCGCCATGATGGTCGGCGTGCATATGAGAGATGAAGATCGCTTCGACGGCCAGGTGGTCGATACCGTGGCGCATCAAAAGAGAGCTGGCTCCGTCACCGGTATCAAAGAGGAAATACGTGGGCGGATCATTATCAGCTTTGGTGGCGCCTACGACGACAGTCTGTCCGAATCGGTCGGGAGTCGGCAGACCGGAAGCCGTTCCCAGGAATGTGACTTGCAGAGCCATGGAAGCCCCCCTCATGAGTGTTTGCATGTCCCACGCTGCTTTCGAGTCAGACGAAGGATATCCTGCCAAACCGCACGAGTTGGGGCTTTCGATAGCCTCGACGTGCTCGTCCGGAGCCGTACGGGAAACCACTCCTATGAGCAATAGCCGCCTTTTCGCATATCTAGGGGTTGACTCCTGGTTTCGGAGAGTGATGGTTATGTCCCACAGAAAGATCAGGATAGTGGCGTCTTTCATCGTGCTGGTGTTCGTATCAATGCTGGCGGTGATATCGACAAGAAATGCCAACGAACAGCCCGTGACCTTGCTCAACGTCTCCTATGATCCCACCCGGGAATTCTACCAAGAGTTCAACGCCGCCTTCGTGGATCACTGGCAAGCAAAGAGCGGACAGCGCCTGCAGATACGTCAGTCACACGGTGGCTCGGGCAAGCAGGCGCGTTCGGTGATCGATGGATTGGAGGCCGATGTGGTGACTCTGGCGTTGGCCTATGACATCGATGCTCTGTTCCATCAGGCGGAGTTGGTCCCCGCCGATTGGCAGTCCCGTTTGCCCGACAACAGCTGTCCCTATACCTCGACCATTGTCTTTGTGGTCCGCAAGGGAAATCCGCGGGAGATTCATGACTGGGATGATCTGGTGCGTCCTGAGGTGGAAGTGATCACCCCCAACCCGAAGACATCGGGAGGAGCACGTTGGAATTATCTTGCGGCCTGGGGATACGCGATGAGGCGCTACGGCGATGCCGACCAGGCCCGGGATTTTGTGACCAGGCTTTTCAGGAACGTGCCCGTGCTGGATTCCGGGGCCCGGGGTTCCACGACGACCTTTGTGCAACGAGGCGTGGGTGATGTCTTGATCGCCTGGGAGAACGAGGCTCTGCTCATAGTGCGGGACATTGCCCGGGGCGACTATGAGATCGTCAGACCTTCCGTGAGTATCCTGGCTGAGCCCCCTGTCACGGTGGTGGACGCGGTGGTGGACAGACGCGGCACACGCTCCGTAGCCGAAGCTTACCTGGAGTATTTGTACTCCCCGACCGGCCAGGAGCTGGCGGCCAAGCATTACTACCGCCCACAGTCGACGAGTGTACGTGAGGAGTATGCTGATCAATTCCCGGAGATGACTCTGTTGAGTGTGGACGAGATGTCTGGCGGATGGCATCAGGCGCAAACCACACATTTCGCCGACGGTGGCGTCTTCGACGGGATCTATCAACCGTGAGGCAGTGACGGGAGGGTGTCGCCGATGGCCGGTGATCGCAGGACGTTGCCCGGTTTTGGCCTTGCTTTGGGTGTGACCATGCTCTACATCGGCATGCTGGTGGTGATTCCCATAGCCGTGGTCTTGGCCAGGGCCACGGGTATGGGATGGACGGCCTTTTGGGAGGCCGCCTCGGCACCGCGTGTGATGGCTGCCTATCGTTTGAGTCTGGTTGCCGCCGGAATCAGTGCCTGGATAAACGCCGTGTGCGGACTGCTCGTGGCTTGGGTTCTTGTCCGGTATGAATTCTTCGGCAAGAGTCTCATGGACAGTCTGGTCGATCTGCCCTTTGCTTTGCCCACCGCTGTGGGAGGCGTGGCTTTGACCACTGCTTGGGCACGGACGGGCGTCTTGGGCCGATTGGTTCACCCTCTTGGCGTGCAGGCCGTCTACACGCCTTTAGGAGTGGTCATCGCCTTGACGTTTATCGGGCTGCCCTTTGTCGTGCGCACCGTGCAACCCGTACTGCAGGATCTGGATGCCGAGGTTGAGGAGGCGGCCATGACGCTCGGAGCCGGCCGCTGGCAGGTGTTTTGGCGCGTCATTTTGCCTACCGTAATGCCCGCCGTATTGACAGGCTTTGCCTTGGCGTTGGCCAGGGCCTTGGGCGAGTATGGCACAGTGGTCTTCATATCGGGCAATATGCCGTTGCGAACTGAAATAGTCCCCTTATTGATCATGACCAAAATGGAGCAGTTCGACTACGCCGGTGCCACTGCCATCGGGGTAGTGATGCTTTTGATGTCGTTCGTGCTGTTGTTGACAATCAACACGCTGCAGTGGTGGAGTATGCGTCGCAACGGCAGCGGATTATCCTGAAGGCGAGGTTGACGGATCGATGCAGACTCGCAAGCGTGATGCTTCGCTCGAGCCCGTGGCTCTGCGCCGCATACTGATCGGTATCACCGTGATCTTTCTCACTCTCTTTTTGGTAGTGCCCTTGACCATAGTCTTCGTTCAGGCCTTCTCAGCGGGTTGGCGGGCCTATGTGGCAGCCATCGTTGATCCTGTCACCTTGGCCGCCATCCGTCTGACGTTGACTGTGGCGGCTATCGTGGTTCCGTTGAACACGGCCTTTGGCCTGGCCGCCGCGTGGGCTATCGGCAAGTTTGATTTTCCCGGAAAACGCGTTCTCACTACGCTTATTGATCTTCCCTTTGCCGTCTCGCCGGTCATTGCCGGTCTGGCGTTCGTGCTCTTTTTGGGAAGCCGGGGTCTTCTGGGACCTTGGTTGGAAAAGCTCGGTTGGCGCGTCATCTTCGCTACCCCGGGTATCGTCCTGACGACTCTCTTCGTCACGCTGCCCTTTGTGGCCCGTGAGTTGATCCCGCTGATGCAGGCTCAGGGGGTGGAAGAGGAAGAGGCTGCGCTGGCCCTCGGAGCAAGTGGTTGGCAGACGTTTTGGCGGGTGAGTCTGCCCAATGCCAAGTGGGGATTGCTCTACGGTGCCGTCTTGACCAATGCCCGGGCCATGGGGGAGTTCGGTGCGGTGTCAGTAGTCTCGGGGCACATTCGCGGCGTGACCAACACTCTGCCGCTGCATGTGGAGATCCTCTACAACGAATACAGCTTTTCAGCAGCATTCGCAGTAGCTTCACTGCTCATGTTCCTGGCTTTGGTCACCTTGGGAGTCAAGCGTTACGTTGAACGGTGTTCGCACCGCCAGAAGCCATCTACATGATTACGGGAGGCCGTTTCGGTGGGCATTGAGGTGTGTTGTGTTTCAAAACGGTTCGGTCGTTTCGTCGCCTTGGACAACGTGAGTCTGCGGGTGCCCGTGGGGGAGTTGACGGCACTGCTGGGCCCTTCGGGCTCCGGCAAGACCACTCTGTTGAGGATTATAGCGGGGCTCGAGAGTCCGGATACCGGGAGGCTGCTTTTTGACGGGAGGGATGCCACCGCGCGCAGTGCGCGTGAGCGGCGGGTGGGATTTGTCTTCCAGCATTATGCCCTGTTTCGGCATATGAGCGTCTTTGAAAACATCGCCTTTGGACTGCGGGTGAGGCCGCGACGCCAACGGCCCTCGCAAGGCGAGATCGGTCGGAAGGTGAACAACCTTCTGCGTCTGGTACAGTTGGAGGGCATGGCGGAACGCTACCCGGCACAACTGTCAGGCGGGCAGCGTCAACGCGTCGCTTTGGCCAGAGCTTTGGCCATCGAGCCCCGGGTCCTTTTGTTGGACGAACCTTTCGGTGCTTTGGATGCCAAGGTGCGTCAGGAACTCCGCCGTTGGTTGCGTCGCCTGCACGATGAGATCCAGATCACGAGTCTGTTTGTCACACACGATCAAGAGGAAGCCCTGGAAGTGGCCGATCGCGTGGTAATCATGAATGAAGGGCGCATTGAGCAGGTCGGATCACCCGAACAGGTTTATGAACAGCCTGCCAATCCGTTTGTCTGTCAGTTTCTGGGCAGTGTTAACCTGTTTCAGGGCCGTCTGGACAAGGGGCGCTTCTGCTGGGGAACTGGCGGTGCGGAGACAAACGGAAGCATCGATGACGACTCCGTTTCCAAGGAGACTTCACAAAAGGCGGCTGTCGGATATGTGAGACCGCATGACATAGAGCTGCGGCGGGAGCCCGTGCATGACTCCTTGCAAGTATCTGTGCAGCATGTGCGATGCGTGGGACCCGTTGTCCACGTGGAACTGTGTCATGAGGTGACAGGAGAAATACTTGAGGCTCAACTGAGCAAGGAGGAGTATCATCGGCTGGATCTGAAGGTCGGGGAGACAGTCTTTGCACGGCCCCGGCATCTACGGGTGTTCAAAGCGGGGAGTGCGGAAGGACGGCGTGAGGGTCGCTGGCGCGAGCTGATCCCGTCGGTGCCGTGAACTCGATCTGCCGGTGTCGGTTCGCTTGGGAGGTATTCGGTCAACCGAACGCGGTCGCCCGAGGGGTGACCGTGTTCCGCGTGTGCCCGGCATGCTTGTCGAGCCGGAAGGTTGAAAGAAACCTTCGTTACCTGCCAGTGGGAAAACAACCCGTAGGCAAGGGCGTCGCCGGTAACGGCGGGGT
>JBMNSS010000095.1:0-10747 GCA_050945315.1 Limnochordia bacterium
CCGCAGCAACATCTTTGAGGCCTACGCGTACGCGTCGCTCGATCGTCAACCTGCCATATATGAGGACTTGTTGAGAACCGTCGTCATGCCATTGGCTTCGGATCTTGCAGCGGGCAAGACAGCGGTGAAAACAGCCGTGGCTGAGGCCACAAGGCGCATCAATGCTCTCTTGGCAGGATCAGACAGATAGGGGCTATGCCAAGTACTCAAAATTCCTTCTTGGAGGATCATCACCATGACGGCACACAGTCCGCGACATCCATGGGTCTTTGATGTGACGGCCTTTGGAGCAGTCGGCGACGGGACAGCCAAAGACACAAAAGCCATCAACAAAGCCATCGAGGCCTGTGCGCAGGCCGGCGGGGGTACGGTCCACTTCCCTCCCGGCAGATACCTCACGGGCTCAATCATTTTGAAAAGCAACGTCACCTTGCACATCGGGGCGGGAGCCACCGTCGTGGGTAGTCCCGACCGGGAGGATTATCCTATCGTCTCCGACGATTACTTCTACGGTGCCTACAGGGCCTATCACACGGCCCTTGTTTCAGGCACGGGTCTGGAAAAAGTGACCGTGACGGGTAAAGGTGTCATCGACGGGCAGGGCGTGAACTGGTGGCCGCTCAAGAAATTGCAGAGCAAGTGGGCCAAATACGTCGAGGCCGGGATCAACAGCCCGCCTGCCGGAGAAGAGGAAGCGTTTGCCCGGATCCGCCATGCCGGTACGACGAAGCGCCCCAACCTGATGGAGTTCATCCGTTGCCGATCGGTGAGAATTGAAGGTGTCACTCTCATTAACTCAGCATCGTGGACGCTTCATCCCTGGTACTGTGAGAATGTCACCATCGACGGCATCACCATCAACAACCCGCCGGACTCGCCCAACACGGACGGGATCAACCCCGAAAGCTGTCGCCATGTGCACATCAGCAATTGCCATTTGGACGTGGGCGATGATTGCATTGCTCTCAAGGCGGGGACGGAAGACGGCTCGCATCCGGAGGCGGTTCCCTGTGAGAACATCACCATCACCAACTGCACCATGATCCACGGCCATGGTGGTGTGGTCATCGGCAGTGAAATGACGGGTAGCGTCCGCAACGTGGTCATCAGCAACTGCGTCTTTGTCGGTACGGATCGGGGCATACGCATCAAAAGCCGCAGAGGTCGCGGAGGATACGTCGAGAATGTCCGTGTGCAGGGCATCGTGATGGATGGTGTCAGCTGTCCCATCGTCTTGAACAAGTTCTACGCCTCTGATCTTGACGGCCCTGTCGAGCCGGTGTCTTGTGGCACGCCGGTCTTTCGAAACATAGCGTTTTCGGCCATCACGGCACGTGATGCCTCTGTGGCAGGCTTTCTGTTGGGATTGCCCGAGATGCCGATTCAGCATGTCAGCTTCAGCGACACGTATTTGGAAGCCACCGGTGATCGCTCGAGCCGCCCGGCCATGATCCGGGGATCGATACGTGCACTCGAGACCGGCGATTTTCACGGTCTGTTCTGCAAAAATGCCCGTCACGTGACATGTCGCGGGGTGGAAGTAGCAACCCGCAAGGGCGGGCCTTTGTTGACAGAGGATGTCGATGAAGCGCACTTCACCGGACTGGTTCATCGGCACCTTGACCGATGATCAAGTGAAGGAGGATGAGACAGATGATCATCTGCGACACGATCTGTGAGCGATTCGGTCTGGAACGGGTCGGGATGTTGCGGCCCCGGCACAGCCGCACCATCGAGAACTCCCGCTGTGGTGTGGGCTGTGAGACCCTGGACCGCGATCTGTTTGATTACAGACCCGTCTTTCCTCAGATGGGTGATCTGGGAGTCAAGTGGGCCCGTCTGCAGACCGGGTGGGCCAAATGCGAGACCGTCAAAGGGCAGTATGATTTCAGCTGGCTCGATGAACACGTGGACTGCCTCATTTCCCACGGTGTCGAGCCTTGGTTCTGCGTCAGCTACGGCAATCCTCTCTACACGCCCGAGGCGGCGGAGGGCTATCAGGCGGCGGTAGGACAGGTGCCCTTGGGGGATCCGGAAGCTGAGGAAGCCTGGGTGAACTACGTCAAAGCTCTGGTGACCCACTTCAAAGACCGCGTGACGTATTACGAGATCTGGAATGAGCCCGACCTGAGCAGCTTCTGGCGCAATCTGGAGCCCACGGGTGCCAACTACGCCCGGCTCTTCAATCTAACCGTGCCCGTCATAAAGGAAGTCTTCTCTGAGGCCAAGATCGTGGCCATCGGTATGACCGGCCGAGCGTTGACCATACAGGGCAGGGCCTGGATCAGGGAATTCTTTACGCATATCGAGGATCCTGGCTCGGTTGACGTGCTTACCTTTCACAGCTATCGCTATCCGCCGGACCGGGACTACGAAGAGGAAGTGCGCCGTCTGCAAGCCACGGTGGCTGAGTTCAATCCCCGTGTAGAGCTGTGGCAAGGCGAGTCGGGATATCCTTCCATCCCCAGCGGAGCGGGTGCCCGGGCCTATGGCAACGAGACGTCCGAGACCATTCAGGCCAAGTGGCTGAGCAGGCACGTGCTGTGCAATCTGGGCATCGGACTGGGTATGGTCTCATGGCATCAGGCCATTGATCTGATCGGCTATCGTGATCCGAAGATGGTCAACCCCAAAGGATTGCTGCGGGGCTCTGACGCCTCTCGCAAGCCCTCGTTTTACACCTACCAACGCATCTGCAGTCTTTTCACTGATGCCGTAGAGCCGGTCAGACGGCGCTGGAAAGCTCAGGTGCTGGATTCGACCTGTGGGCATCTGGTGCCGGGAATCAAGGCCTATCATTTCCGCAGCAAGAGCGGCGACGCTTTTGTGGCCTACTGGCAAAGCGGGCCTTTCGGCGAGTCGTTGGTGTACAAGAACCTGCGTATGCAGCTCGAAGGTCGGTGGAACGATGCCTTGCTGATCGATCTTTTCGACGGCAGTGTCTATCGGGCGAAGGGTGAGGCGAGGGAAGACGGGTCTGTCTTTACGCTGCCTTTGGCCGACTATGCCCTGGTGCTTTGCGCACCGGCGGCCAAAAACAGCGTCGTCTTGATCAGTTGATCAAGCGTGCGGCAGCTCAGATGCAGGAAGGAGAACCGCTCAGTGACGTTCATCAGAGGTGATATCCGTGACCGGTTTGGACTGCAGCCCGCGGGTCTGATCAGGCCCCGGCACAGTCGCAGCATAGCCGACTCACGCTGCGGAGTGGGCTGTGAGACACTGGATCGCGATCTTTTCGACTACAGGCCCGTCTTTCCGCAGATGGGTGAGCTCGGTGTGAAATGGGCCCGTCTGCAGACCGGATGGGCCAAATGTGAGAGGCAAAAGGGTGTCTATGATTTCGCCTGGCTTGATGATCAGGTCAACTGCCTTCTAACCCACGGCATCAAGCCCTGGTTTTGCGTGAGCTACGGCAATCCCTTGTACGCCCCTGAGGCGGCGGAAGGTTATCAGACGGTGACGGGGTATGTGCCCGTGGGCGATCCCGAAGCCGAGCGGGCTTGGGTCCATTACGTCAAGGCTTTGGTCAGCCATTTCAAAGACCGCGTCACGCACTATGAGATCTGGAATGAACCTGAAAACAGCCGATTCTGGGCCAATCTGCCCCGCACCGGGGCCGATTACGCCCGCCTGTTTGATCTCACCGTGCCGGCTGTAAAGGAAGCCTTTCCTGAGGCGAGGATCATCGCCGTGGGGGCCACGCATCGAGCGCTGCTGCCTGAAGGGCGGGCTTGGTTGAGAGATTTTCTCCAAAACGTCGAGGATCCCGGCGTCATCGATATCCTCACGTTCCATAGCTATCGCTATCCGCCCGAGCGGGATTACGAAGAGGGAGTGCGGCTTCTGAGGGCCTTACTGGCCGAGTTTAACCCGCGGATCGTCCTGTGGCAGGGAGAATCCGGGTATCCGTCCGTGCCCAGCGGCACGGGCTCTCGCGCCTACTGGAACGAGACGTCTGAGACCATCCAGGCCAAGTGGCTGACCCGCCACGTGCTGTTCAACCTGGGGATGGGCATCGGGTTGGTGTCGTGGCATCAGGCCATCGATCTCATTGGTCATCAGAATCCCAAGATGGTCAATCCCAAGGGACTGCTCCGAGGGGCCGATGCCTCCCGAAAACCGTCGTTTTATGCCTATCAAAGGATCTGCAGCCTGACGGCGGATGAGGCGGCCGCGGTCACTCGCCGCTGGGGGGCACAGGTTGACAGTAGCACGTTTCAGTATGAGATCCCGGGGATTCGGGGATACCATTTCGCTAACGGCCGCGGAGGCCGGATGTTTGCCTACTGGCAAGACGGCCCCTTCGGTGAGTCGTTGCGCTATGAGCCTGTGGCACTGCAACTCGAAGGAGACTGGAGTTCAGCCTTGCTGGCGGATCCGCTTTCGGGGGCCGTCTATCATGTCGAGGGTGAATTCGATGAAGGAAAGACCGGATTGCGGCTGCCGATCACTGACTACGCCCTTATTCTGTGTACCAAAAAAGGCTTTGATCATGCTTTTTGGCTCTCATAGAAGCCATAGGTCAGGGGAGGGAGACCCCCATGTTGATTAGTAACATCGAACTGATTCCTATCGTTACCCGGCGTCATGAGCATCATCCCAGTGCGCACGTGATCGTGCGCATCGAGACTGATGAAGGCATCACCGGCTTCGGGGAGATGCCCGATCTGTCTCACGCTCCGGCGATTATGCCGGATGTTGCCGATGTTGAACTCTGTCTCAACGATCTGTTGCGGGGACGGCGTCCGCACAACGTTTCAGAGATCAACAAGGTCCTCAACGCCGTGTTTCCCGGAACGCGCTTTGGAGGGAAATCAAGCCTGGTGCGTTGCGGCGTGGATATCGCCGTGTGGGACATCTTGGGCAAGGCTACCAACCAGCCCGTCTGCGATCTCATCGGCGGGCGCAATCGTCAAGCCGTTCCCATTTGCTATCCCATTTTCCGTATGAAACGCATGGCCGACATAGACACAAACCTTGATGTCGTCGCCGGGCGGCTCGCCCAGGGCTTTGACTGCTTCAGAATGTATGTCGGTGGCGATCCTGACGTGGACGAGGCCTTCATGGACCGATTTCGCAGACGCTTCGGCGACAGAGCCCGGATCGTGGCCATTGACGCCAGCGGCCTTCTGAGTGTGAAAGAGGCCATTGCCTTGTGGAACCGCCTGCATCCTTATGGGTTTGACTTGTATGAGTCGCCTGTTAATCGCTATGACGTGGAAGGCCTGGCTGAGGTGCGGCGCAGTGTGGCAAGCCCGATCAGCGAGCACATCCACAGCGAGGAGTATGCCTTGCGGCTGATCAAAGAGCGCGCCGTGGATATCTTCAACGTATCGGTCTCAGTGGCCGGGGGCATCACCGGGGCCCGGCGCCTGCTGGACCTGGCGGATATGGCCGGCTTGGAGTGTCTGATCGGTACCACACAAGAGACCAGTATCGCCACTGCCGCCCAAGCCCATGTCGGAGCCTCTTGTCCGCGCTTGGACTACCACAGCGATCCGGTCGGCCCGCTGCTTTACATCGATGATGTCGTGAAAGAGAGAGTGCCTTTCGTCGACGGTGAAATGCTCGTTCCCGAAGGTGCGGGCTTAGGTGTTTATGTGGATGAAGCCGCATTGGAAGAACTCAGGACGCCTTTGTCCTCACGGGGTGATATTGACGCCGGCTTCTTGCGCGGCTAAAGCCTGACATTGAGAAGGGGTGCACGGTTTTGAAGCTCAATCGCGCCAAAGCGAAGATGATGGCGGGCGAGCCCGCCTTGGGAGCATTACTGCAGTTAGGTTCGATTAAAGTAGCCAATGTCCTGGCCCGCAGCAACTTCGATTTTCTCCTCCTTGACGGACAGCACGGAGCATGGGATTTGAACACCATCGAGGTGGCCCTGCGGGATGTAGGCCGACTGGGTCACATCGGCATGGCCCGCGTCACGGCCAATGATTTTTTTGCCATCGGCGCTCTGCTCGATCGCGGGGCGTTGGGGATAGTCGTTCCCATGGTGGAAAGCGTGGAGCAGGCTAAAGCCGTTGCGGAAGCGGCGCGCTACGAGCCGCGGGGCCGGCGCTCCATCGGCGGGGCTTTCATGCGCGACTGGCAGGGTCTGAGTGAGGACGAGATCAACGACGAGGTCTTTGTCGCCGTGCAGATCGAGACGCGACTGGGGGTTGAACGTGCCGCGGACATTTTGGCCGTGGAGGGTATCGACGGCTGTTGGATCGGTCCCAAGGATTTGGCCTTGTCTTTGGGAGTTGAGCGGGGTGATCCGGAGCATGATGCCGCCGTCATGAAGGTCCTGGAGGCCTGTAAGAAAACGGGCAAGATTCCCGGCATCTTCGAGCCCGGGCCGGGGGGCAAATGGCTTAAGGCCGGGTTCTTATTCGTCACCGTGGGCACCGATCTGGACTGCATAGCCAAAGGAGCCACGGCGGTAATAGAGCCCTATGCGTAGCCAATAGGGAACGGCGCATTAGATGCGGGTTTGAAGTGATGAAGAGGAGCTGGGATCTGTTCCGAGAGCTCCTCTTTTTTTGTCTGTGAGCATGGCCGATGTCGGTCGGCACGGTGGACAAGGGCGCCGCCTGCGGGCGATTGAACGCAAAACCTGTGTATTATGCGGTCTCATATGTTGCTCCGCAAAGACTGTTCGTCCCCGGGGAAGGGGGAGGAGCGGATATCTGGAATCAATATAGTATCCACTGTCAGAAAGCGATTTTTCACAGTGGATCGGATAATATTGATGAAAGGAGCACCGGGGATGAACAGACGGCTTCATTGCACGATCATTGTCTTGTTGGCCCTTGTCCTATGCGTACCCACGCAGGCCGCGGTGCGGCTGACTCACTTTATGTACGAAGGACATGCAGCCAAGTGGCAAGAGTATCTCGAAGTGATGGCTTCCCGCTTCAAGGCCTCAACAGGCATAGACGTGGAGGTCATCGTATCTTCAGGCGGGGCCGCTGATATGCGCAGCAAACTGTTGGTCATGATCGCCGGCGGTACACCTCCTGATGTCACGGACGCCCATCCCGTGATAGCAGCCCCGTTGATCGCCCAAGGAGTCTTTGAGGATCTGAGGCCCTATCTCACACGTGACAAGTTCCCATTGGAGCGCATCCCACCGGTAGCGGTGGAGGGCATGAGCACACCCGACGGTCAGATATGGGGTATTCCCGCCAGTGTGTACCCTGTTGTCACCTTCTTCAATATGGATATGTTCGCTCAGCAGGGGTTGGCCAATCCTCGTGAGCTTGGTGCTGAGTGGACCTGGGAGACCCTTGAGGCGGCGGCAAGGAGACTGACCATAGATGTCGACGGCGACGGGGTCCCTGAGTCTTACGGCACCGACCGCATTTCGTCCCGCTGGGAAATGCAAGTGCACCAGGCCGGCGGGCAGCTATACGATAGGGTCGTCTATCCGACGAAGAGTCAGTTCAACACTCCCTCGGTACTGCGGGCAGTGGAGTTCATACAGAGTCTCTATCTCGAACGCCTGGCGGTCAACACCAGCACCGATCGGATCTATCTCGGCAGGACCGCATTCTCCGTAGTCGACGGTCCGGGGTTTATAGGACCCTACTACCAAGACGTCGCATTCGCCTGGGATATCGCGGGGCAGCCCAAAGGACCGGCCAATCGCGCCGCTCGTGTGAATCCCGACGGTTTTCAGATTATCGCCGAGAGCAAGCATCGCGAAGAGGCTTGGCAATGGGTTCGCTTCTTGACTGGCGATGCGGACAACCAGCTTGACATGGCGCGCATCACGGGGCGCCTGCCCTCGCTGCGCGAAGCGATGACGCGCTACCCGAGGGCAGCCGCCAACCTCAAGCTTCCGGATAACTGGCAAGCCATGATTGAGACCGCCTTTGATCCGGACGGTTACGCGGCCTATGTCGTTCCCGAGGCCACCCAGATCGATGCCGTGGTCAACCCGATCATGAACCGGGTTTGGAACGGCCAGATGGCGGCCGCACCGGCCTTGCAGCAGATTCACGACGTGGTAACATCGATTCTGAACCAATAATAACCAAGAGGGGCTCAAGGCATGTTTATTGATATCCATGCGCATTGCAGGAAGCGTCCGGGAACGGGCCGCCTCGTTTACGACAACTTCCCGACACCGGAACAGTTGCTGGCCAGGTATGATGCCTTGGGCGTCGCCAAAGGAGTGCTTCTGCCCCTGGTCAGCCCTGAGGTCTATGAACCCCAGTCAAACGGGGAGATACTCGAGATATGTGAGATGTATCCCGATCGCCTTATCCCGTTCTGCAATATCGACCCCAGGGCCATTTCCAATTCGCCCTCTGCGCCGTTGGGGGAGCTCTTGGCTTTTTTCAAGAGCCAAGGATGCAAGGGGCTGGGTGAGATGATGCCCAACCTCCCGCTTAATGACCCTTTGGTTGACAACCTTCTGCATCACTGCAACGAACATGGGATGCCCGTCACTTTTGATATGTCCACTCGCATCGGGGGCACCTACGGTGTCTATGACGAGCCGGGATTGCCTTATCTTGAGCGGGCCTTGCAGAGCTTCCCGAACATCGTCTTTCTGGGGCATTCGCCGCCTTTTTGGGCCGAGATTGCAGAGCTCGACAGTGTCCAAGGTCGCGGTGGATATCCAAAAGGACCGGTGAAAAAAGAGGGGGTCGTCCCCCGACTGATGCGTGAGTATCCCAACCTGCATGGAGACCTTTCCGCCGGCAGCGGATATAACGCCATCAGCCGTGATCCGGACTACGGGGTAGAGTTTCTCAACGAATTCCAAGACAGGCTTTACTTCGGACTTGATATCTGCGATCCGGCGGGACCGACGCCGTTGGTCGGTTTTCTCCTTCGACTCCGGGATGAAGGACGCATCTCAGATGAGTGTTTTGAGAAGATCGCCTGGAGAAACGCCGATCGGCTCTTAAACCTGGGCCTCGAAGCCTAGACGCAGGTGCGCCCTTTGCGCCCGGCAACGGCCATCCTCCAGGGTGGATCCGATAGAACAAAGCTGTCACGACGTTGGTGTGTGGACTTCCTGATCGTGGCTTGGAAGATGACATGGTACACGGGGACTAATCAACGCAAGACGCGACAAGTCACACTCATGGCTGCCATGGGACTCGCGGAGCTTCGTGGGCCCGACTGAACGCCTACTGGCAGCCACACGGGATACGGTAGTCAGTGCCGGTCCCAACATCGAGAACAACAGAAGTGTGGATCTGTGGGCAGCCCGAAGCGTTGTCCACAGATTCCACGCCGGCATCGTGTTCACGATAGCTCAAAAGCAGTGCCACCATACATTAGAGGCTAAGCCGTAGCTGTTGCTCAACGCACCCGATACCGATATGCAGATGGCTCGGTGCGGGTACGCCGACGAAGCTCCACGAGCCGCGGGTCGGCACCAACTTGCTTAGAGCCTTGGATTGGGACGTGGGGTGGAGTCGGACATGCGTCTTTCCTCCGTTGGAGCTGACGATGCGGAGACGCCAATCGGCTGTCTATTGTTCCGGGCACCCCCCCCAGAGTCTTCGGTGAGCATATAGTCAATGCCAACAGGATTGCAGTGGGTTCAGGGAGTCGTCGGAAGGTTGCGAGCGCTAATGCGGCGTCTACCTGCGGATTGATGGGCTGTGAGGGCTGTGTACATCAACTACGATGAGATTGCGGATCTCTACGATGCAGGTGTCAAAGCGGACTATGACGTCTCTTTCTTTAAGGAGGAGGCCAGCCGTATAGCTGGACCGGTCGTGGAATTGACTTCCGGAACCGGGCTTCTGTCGATTCCACTCATCGAAGCCGGCGTTGACCTTACTTGCGTCGACTTCTCGCAGGGCATGTTGGACGTGCTCATCCGGAAGCTGGAGAAACGCGGTCTCCATGCCGTTATTCACCGTGCCGACATATCTCGTTTGGACTTGCCGGAGCGGTATGAGTTGGCAATACTACCGTTTCATTCGTTCATGGAGATAGTAGGAGAAGAGAGGCAAAACGCAGCGCTGGCAGGTGTCTTCACTCGGGGGACGGTTCATCTGCACACTGCACAACCCGACTGTACGTCAAAGACAAGTCGATGGACTCTTGCGCATCGTGGGGCACCTTCCTCTTGAGGGCGGTACTCTTGTTGTATCCGGGGTTGAGCAAGGCGGCCGGCCGGTGGTCTCGCGGCTGCAGCATTTTGAGTTCTATGGATCTGATGGCCGATTCAGTTGGAAACGGTTGCTTGAGCTCATTGGCTCAGAGCGGTTTGCAGCTATGGCCACCGAGGCGGGTTTCGCCGTTGCTCAGTTATATGGCGACTACGATCGTACGGAGTTCGATCCCTCGGTCAGCCCGGTTATGATCTACGTCATGGAAAAACCTATGCTTTGAGAAGACTGCCTGGCGAAACGCCAATCGGCTTTTGGGTCTTGGTCTCGATCTTTGAACATGGGCGAGTCAGACTGTCCATCGGTTGAGACTCAGCCCGGACGGCTAGCGCCCGGATGTCGGCCGGCAGCCGGCGGGGAAACGTCGTTTCAATGCGATAGTCGGTACCGGTTCCGACGTGAAGCAGAACAGAAGCTTGGCTCTGCGAGCAGCTCGAGGAGTTGTCCACAGAGCCTGTCGTCTTTCTTGGATATCACTGGTCCGTTCGTGAGCTTTTGAGCCTTAGCGGTTCTCACCATAGGGTTTCTCGCGTGCGAAAAGACAGCACGCCTCATCACGAGAGCTTAAGGTCCCCGGAAAGCTGCGTGTTGCTGATCTCCGCAGGGCTGTCTCTGCCGACCGT
>JBMNSS010000096.1:0-10494 GCA_050945315.1 Limnochordia bacterium
ATCCTATGGGGGCAAGCTCATGCCCCAACAAAGCCCGCGGACACAGATCGGTGCACAGCCGACACTGACAGCACGCAGTCACCGCCCGCTCCAAAGAAATACTGATCGGCCTGCGCATACGCCGCACGTGCGGATGATCGGACGGCAACACAATGAGCCCCTTGGTGGTCTTCGTCACGGGCTCTTCCGTCGAATCGATCAGTCTTCCCATCAAAGGCCCGCCGTTGATCACCACCGGGCGCTCACACGTCACACCTCCGGCCGCCTCTAAGGCATCAGCGACGGATGTGCCCACCGCCAACCGCAGAGTGGACGGTTTTTTGACCTCACCGCAGACGGTGACGAAGGTGTCACACACAGGCTCGCCTTGCAGAGCCAGCCAGACGTTGTACAGAGTCTCAACGTTGATCACGACGATGCCGACATTAAGCGGTATGCCCCCTTCGGGAACCACACGACCGCTCACTTCGTGCACCAAGACGTGCTCGTCCCCCACCGGATAGCAGTTTTCCAAGCCAAAGACCGACAGACCCGCCTCTCCGGCGATGGCCGAGTTCAATGCTTCCGTCGCCTCGCGGTACTTGGCTTTGAGTGCAAAAACACCGGTGTCGGCTCCCGTTGCGGACATACAGGCCCGAAGGGCTTGCACCAGCTCCCCAGCGTACTTCTTGGCCAACTCCTGGTCGACTTGAAGCAGCGGTTCGCACTCTGCTCCGTTGACAATGATGCACTCCACCTGCGCGTCTAATTTTACATGGGTCGGAAAACCGGCACCCCCGGCTCCCACCACTCCTGCGGCTTGAACCGCTGCCACCAAAGCGTCCTTCACCATTAAGCCACCTCAGGTCGGATACGCGCCTGAACACCGCAAGTGATGCAGGCTGCGTTGGCGTCATCCGTATCCAGGTGCATCTCGAGTACCCAGCCCTCACGTACCCGCACCTGCACATTGTGGAAGACGAGTCCTTTATCGCCGGTCACTTCCACTGAGACGATGTCATTGTCTTTGACTCCCAAACGCCCGGCATCTTGCGGATTCATATGAATGTGACGGTTGGCCACGATACACCCCTCAGGCAAAGACAACGCACCCTTGGGGCCGATCAGAGTGATCGGTGAAGAACCTGCCAGATTCCCGGATTGTCGCACAGGGGGGTTCAATCCCAAGACAATGGCATCCGTTCGAGCCAGCTCCACTTGTGTTTGATCACGACAAGGCCCAAGGATGCGCACATTCTCGATCGTCCGCATCCTGGGTCCGACCAAAGCCACGACTTCCTTGGCGGCGAACTCCCCCGGCTGGCGCAGATCACGCAGTTTCGTCAACTGATGGCCAGGACCGTATAGATGCTCCAGATCCTCCTGCGACAGATGCACGTGCCGCACCGAGATGCCGACCGGGATCTCCATGGGATGGGCCGCGAACTCCGCCTCAATCAGTTTGCGAAGAACCCTGGCCTTGATCTCTTGCACAAGTTGCTCATCCATTGTCATTCACCTGGAAGCAATCAGCTCTTGGCTGCTTTTTTCGTTTCAGACCAGAACAGGTCGTTAGTGGCTTTGTCGGGTCTGGGGATGATGTGCGTACTGACCACTTCGCCCACCCGGCTGGCAGCCGCGCTTCCCGCTTCAACCGCTGCCCGCACAGCGCCTACGTCGCCGCGCACCGCCACGGTAACCAACCCGCCGCCGACCTTCCTCCAGCTTGCGATCTCCACGTTGGCTGCCTTCACCATCGCATCAGCCGCTTCAATCAGTGGTACCAAACCTCTGGTCTCGATAAGACCCAGTGCGTCACCCATTCGAAGATAACCTCCCTAAATGCTCAGCGATGCGCTTCGCTTATTAATCCAGGTTCAATCCCTTACTCAATGCATCTTCGATCTCCTGATGCGGCCGCGGAATGATATGGGCCGATACCAGCTCGCCGATACGCTGGGCCGCGCTCGCGCCTGCCTCGATCGCCGCTTTTACGGCACCCACGTCACCGCGCACCAGAACGCACACAAAACCGCTGCCGATCTCCTTACGGCCAACCAGTTCCACGGTTGCCGCTTTAACCATGGCATCCGCCGCCTCAACCGCCGGCACCAGTCCCTTTGTCTCGATAAGCCCCAGAGCCTGACTCATAATGCGTAATCCTTCCTTTCGAACGTCTCTTCACGCTATTTTCCTTCGCTTCATCGCTTGCGCTCGCTACATCTGTGTTTCGCTATCGACATGTGGTCCGCCTGCAGCGTTTCTAGTCGCGCAGAGCAAGAATTCCCTTGACCACCGAGGTCACCATCCGAGCCAGTTCCGCATCGGAAACAGCCGCCAAGTTGTTGGTTGCGGGAGCTGATGCGGCACATGTCTCCCCGGAGGGCATGACACAGGCACCGCAACTGTCGCAAAACACGCCCGGAGCATCGCAGACATGGTTGCTGCCAAAGACCTTTATCTTCTCCGCCACCGTCTCTTTGATGCCTTGACGGGCCAAGAGCAGAAGATCCGGGAAGCTGATCACCTTGGGATCGGCCACTTTTCGTCTGATCCTCTCAGTGGCCTGCATGGACATCTCCGTATAGACGTTGATTTTGGCGATGCCCAGACTGATGGCCCGCTTGATATCCTCATCAGGAATGCCCGAACCGCCGTGCAACACCAGCGGCACGCCCGTTCCCCGAGCGATAGCCTCCAGCCGGCCGAAATCGAGCTGAGGCTTGCCTTTATACAGACCGTGCACGGAACCCACGGCCACGGCGAGGGCATCAACACCCGTCCGGCGGACGAAATCGACGGCCTGCTCCGGATCGGTAAACAGGGACCGGTCAGCTTCGGAAGCTTCGGAAGCGCCCTCTCCGCCTCCCACTTGGCCCAGTTCAGCCTCTACAGAGACCCCCACGCTATGGGCAACCCGCACGATCTCCGCCGTGCGAGCCACGTTCTCTTCGTAGGGCAGGCTGGATCCGTCAAACATCAGCGAGGTGAAGCCCAGCCGGAAACAGCGCATGACGGCCTCCAAGCTGACTCCGTGGTCGAGATGCAAGGCCACGGGTATAGGTGCCTGGGCCGCCGCCTGCTTGATCACCGGAACGACGTATTCGAGATCGACATACTTGAAGTGAACTTCAGCTACACTCAGAATAACTGGCGACTGTAGCTGAGTCGCCGCCTCCAGGATACCCTGCAGCGAGTCAAGGCTCACTACGTTAAACGAACCCACTGCGTATCCTTTGGTCGCAGCTTCGTTTAGAATCGTTTTCATGCTCACCAGAGCCACCGGCAATTCCGCCTTTCACGAATGACTGCTGCGCAACAGCGCCGCGGCCTGTCGGGCCACTACCAATTCCTCATCAGCCTTGATCACTGCCACCTTCACACGGCTGTCCGGCGTGCTGACGACACCCTCTCCGCTCAAAGCGGAGTTGGCGCGAACATCAAGGTATACGCCAAACGACTCGAGGCCCCCTGCTATCCTGGCACGTATTGAAGCGCTGTTCTCACCGATGCCACCCGTAAAGACCAGGCAATCCAAGCCGTTCATGACGGCAGTGAAGGCACCGATGTATTTTTTTACCTGGTAACAAAAAACCTCCACCGCCAGGTGCGCCCGCTCGTCTCCCTGCTCGGCGGCCTCTTCAAGATCACGCATATCTCCGCTCAATCCGGAAATACCGAGCAGACCGCCCCGGGTGACAAGCTCGCGGCTCAGAGTATCGTTGTCCATCCCGGTCTGTTCAGCCATGTAGGGGATAACCCACGGATCGAAATCTCCCGGCCGAGTGGACATAATGGTCCCCGATTGCGGCGTAAACCCGCTGGAGATATCGACTGAACGACCGTAGGCTATGGCGGCGACGGACGTGCCGCTGCCCAAATGACATGAGACCGTACGCAGCTCTTCCGCCGGTCGGCCCACAATCTGCGCCGCCCGTTGAGCCACGTAACTGTGTGAAGCACCGTGAAATCCATACTTGCGCACACCGAAGCGTTCATACCACTCATGCGGAACCCCGTAGGTATACGCTTTGGCGGGAACGGTTCTGTGGAATGCGGTCTCAAAGGAGCCGACCTGAGGAATACCGGGCAGAAGATGGCGACAGACCTCGATTCCCCGGACATTAGGAGGATTGTGCACCGGAGCCAAAGGCGCCAGCTTCCGCAGAGCCTCCAGCACTTCGTCATCGATCAGCACGGTGCCCGAAAACAGCTCACCGCCGTGCGCCAGCTTATGGGCTACGGCATTGATGTCACTCATGCCCGAGACGACACCGTCTTTGATGAGCCGGTCGACGACAAAACGTATGCCGTCCGTAAAATCTCTGACGTCGGTAGGACCGCGAAAGCGAATCTCATCGCCCACCCGGTGCACCAGCGTCGCCTCATCGGTCCCCATGCGATCGAGGCTCCCGCGGGCCAGTACCGTCTCTGTTGTCATATCCAATAGCTGGTACTTAAAAGACGACCCACCGCAATTCAGCACCAGTATCTTCATGTGCGTTTTTCAGCCCTTTCTGCAATCGCCATCACCCATGTGCTGATAGGAGCCCGCGACAGCCCCAGTGACTCTCCAAGCCCCGGCGGCCCGCCGGCGATCACCGTATCACCGGGTCCGGCACCGACGTAATCCACTGCCAAATGGTAGTCGCCCTCACCCTCGCCCGAGCCGTCCGGCTCTATCCGCTCAATCAAAAACAGAGCCTTGCCCGAGAAGGCAGGGTTTATCACGGAGCAGACAACCGGAGTAATCACCTTTGCCAGAAACATGCGCCTATCCTTTCTGAACGCTGCGCAGCCGATTAACACAATGAGGATCCACGATGCCGACGATACTGGCATCGACAGCGACCCAATGCTCAAAGGCATACGGAGCATCGCCCCGGAAGACCACGACCACAATATCCTGATAGCCCGCCTGGCGGGTACCGTCAGCGGCGATGTATGGCGCCCCCGCCGGCTGCAGATCCGGCCCCAGCGGCTGCAAGACCATGAGCTTAAGACCCTCAAAAGCACTGTCTTTTTGCACACAGACTACGGTACCGATGACCTGAGCGAACTTCACGACTGCCCCCCGCCATAGACGGTCTTCCCGTCAACTTCCACCGCATCGACAATGGCCACGATGGTAGCATCCGTAGGGGCGTGCTGCGTCAGGACAGTCAACCGGGCCGAGCTGCCCGTGACCAACATCACAAGATCACCCACACCCGCACCCACACTGTCAACCGCCACCAGGATTCGCCCTTCAGGCGTCTGGTCTTTTACACTGACTGCCTGAACCAGTTGAAGTTTCAAACCCACCAGGTTGGCATCTTTCTGCGTCGAGACGACGGTACCCACCACTTTGCCCAGGATCACCGCTAACGGCTCCTTTCACTGTCTGTCCGAAACTCTATAAAACAAACTCCCACAGGCGAGGATGCGGCGAACTGAGCACGCGGCCGTCCAAAAGGTGATCGCCTGCCACTCGGCGGGCCACTGCCGCCGCCTCGTGCAACTCAGCCACAGGCCCCGAGAAAAAGACAAGTCCCTTGCCCCCCAAGCCGCTGGCCAGCCGGATCCGAAGCAACTGTATGCCAACGTCCTTGGCCGCCTCGTCGGCCATGGCGACGGCCGAGACGGCCGAGGATGTTTCCATTATCGCCAAGGCGTCACCGGCCACAGCCCTCGTCGTACCGGTCAAAGCCGGCCAGACATCGGGATGCACACTGGGCAAAACCAAAGGCGTAACCTGCGCTCCGGATTCCGTTCCGAGAGCCAATGCGGATCGTACGTCGGCCACCGTACCGGTGAGAAAGACGAGAAACTTGCCCGGACAGACCGGACTGCCGAAGGCGGAATCGATACCGGCGTTCTTGACAGCCGCATCAAGCAGCTGCAGACCTGCCGACTCTCCTCGCAACTCGACAAGTCCCAATGCCAGACTCCCCACGGGAGCTGAGACAACTGAAACGCTCATAGCAGGCCCTTCTCTGCGAGCACTTCGCGCGTGGCTTCCACAACCAGCGCCACCAGCTCGTCCTCAGTGAGCCGTTGAAGGGCTTGCAAGGCCAGTTCGTATTGAGCCGAAGGCACACTGCCTCCACTGTTGGAACAAGTCCCGCAGGCATTGCACACTTCACTGAGGGTTTGCGAGGCGGAAGAGGCCGCCGGGCAGGCTAACCGAACCGCATCCTCTGCCACTTTCGTGGCTTGTGCGGCAACAGACTCTCTCTCATTTTCATCGCCGCGGGGCGCGGGAGACCGCTGTGCGGCATCGCCGCTTGATGAGACGGCCATCTCCTCCAACGACTCCATATTGCTCAAGGCCAAAGCCAGATTATCCGCCCAAACAAAGACGCCCAGGGCGTCAACGCAGACCGCTTGAGCATCGCCCAAAGATGCCTCAACCGTCTGCGCCGCCAACTTCGCATTGTCGCCGCCGATCACAAGCACCTTCAGCGTCCCAACCCGGACATGTTCGCCGTGTCCGGCCGCCAACGGATTTGATACGGCCTGAAGAGTCGCCAGGGTTTTCGGGGGCAGAGCGTGAACAACGGCGGCCGCGGTCGTTGCTGCATAGAGCGCCCTATGGATGGGCAAGGCTGATGACGGCTTGGCACCGACATACTCACGGGTGCCGCTCAGTGAAATCTTGACCGCGCTCTCTCTCGTCAGTTCAGACTTGGACACCCCTGAGGGGGTAATCAAAATGAGATCGCTGTCAAGGCGCGCCGAAAGACTGCCGTGCGTCGAGGCTACAAGCCCTGACGCGGCCAATTCTTGACCCGTCGCAACAAGATCGCGACGTACTTGGGGTTCCAATGCCACCATATTTGTATCCTCCAGGTACCGAGCTGCGCAGAAGACGTCTCCTGGTTTGTGTTAATTCCACGTGCATCGACTCTGTTCCTGGTACCATCTGAAGCAAATCGCGGAAACCGCAGGAGCCCCTGATCAGATTGTCGAAGGAGTGGCTACTAAGTTTCATCTCATCGCCAAATCAACGGAGGTAGTGACCCATGCCGTCCGAGTTTGAACTGCGCAGAGAGATCTGCGAGATCGGTCGTCGCATTTGGTCTCGCGGTTATGTAGCCGCCAACGACGGCAATATCTCAGTAAAGCTCGACAACGATCACCTTCTTGCCACACCAACCGGCGTGAGCAAAGGCTTTATGACCCCTGATATGATCATCAAAGTCGATATGCAGGGCAAAAAGATCTCAGGCCGCTTGGAGCCGTCATCGGAGCTGAAAATGCACCTGGCGGTCTACGAAATGCGTCCGGACGTCAACGCCGTGGTACACGCCCATCCGCCGCATGCCACCGCTTTTGCCGTGGCCGGCATGCCCATCTACAAGCCGATCATGCCTGAGGTAGTCATCAGCCTGGGATGGATACCCGTGGCCCCCTACGGCACGCCTTCCACCCTGGAGTTGGCTGATACCATCAAAGACCATCTGGGATGTCACGACGCGGTGCTGCTGGAGAATCACGGTGCCTTGACGGTCGGCACTGATCTGACGAATGCCTACTTCAAGATGGAAACCATTGAGTTGACGGCCCAGATCAGCCTCGTCGCCCGGATGCTCGGCGGTGAACGCGAGATATCGCCCCAGGATGTAGATAAGCTCATTGAAGTCCGCAAGAGGATGGGCATCCGGGGGCGGCATCCGGCGGTAACGGAGTCTTGCCCGACGAGCCCTGTTGTCGATGACGAAGGGCGCACGATGGCTGCAGGCCAACCCGCCTCCGGTATTGACGATGAGCGGCTTGTTCGTCTCATCACCAAAGTGACGCAGGAGGTTCTCGCCGCCATGGACGGATAGGTCCGGAGTATTGGCCTCATCAGAGTAGCGACGGGGGGATCGTGGGTGCACGTTTTGGTACTCAACACCGGCAGTTCTTCACTGAAGTACCGGCTCTTCGACATGCCCGCAGAACGCGTTCTGGCCCGCGGCAGCGTTGAACGCATAGGCCGAAAGGATGCGGTGATAAAGCAGACGGTGCCGTCTTTGCCGCTTTTTTCGCGCACCTGCCTTGTAGCCGATCATGAGCAGGCCATCTCTTTGGCTTTTGAGACCTTACTCGATCCGCAAGTCGGTGCCGTCAAGGACCTCCGGGCCATTGACGCCGTCGGCCATCGCGTAGTCCACGGCGGAGAGATCTACACCGGATCGGTGCGTATCACCGACGACGTGTTGGGCACCCTGGAGGATTTCTACGAACTGGCGCCTCTGCACAATCCGCCGAACGTGGCCGGTATTCGAGCTTGTCAGAAACTGATGCCCCACGCTTTGATGGTCGCCGTCTTCGACAGCGGATTTCACCAGGCCGTGCCCCCGGCTCACTTTTTGTACGCCATTCCCTATGAGTTTTATGAGAAATACCGGGTTCGACGCTACGGTTTCCACGGTATTACCTTTCGCTATATGACCGACCGTGTCGCCGAGCTCATAGGCCGTCCCGTATCCGAGCTGAAGATCGTCTCTTTGATGCTGGGCAGCGGCACTACCGCCAACGCCTGCTGCCATGGCCGCTCGATCGATGTCAGCACGGGCCTGACACCTACGGAAGGGTTGGTGCAATCCACCCGCTGCGGTGACATCGATCCGCTGGCCGTCACCTTCTTGATGCGAAAAGAAGGTATGGATCCGGATGCCATGGACAGTCTGCTGAATCAAAGGAGCGGATGGCTCGGTATTTCGGGAGTGAGCAGCGATTTCCGCGAGGTGGAAGCCGCCGCGCCGACCAATCCCAGAGCTCAAGTCGCCATCGACGCCTTTGTCCATCGCTGCCGCAAATACGTCGGAGCCTACGCGGCCGCCATGGGCGGCCTTGATGCCTTGGTCTTTTCCGGAGGTCTGGGAGAACACTCAGCGGACGTTCGCGCCAAGATCTGTCACGATTTGGAGTTTCTGGGCATCGATCTTGATGCCGCGGTCAACGCTGAGGGACCGCCGGAGCGCCGTATCTCCACCGGGCCTGTCCAAGTGTGGGTGATACCGACCGATGAGGAGATTATCATCGCCCGTGATACCCACTCTTTGGCCCTGAGCGGGAAGTCTTCAATCAGCCACGTAGACTGACCGCGAAGATCCGCCCCTTCGTCAAACACTCTGGATTTGGGTATGCTATGCGCAACGGTGTAGAAGGGAGACCGACATGCACCGAATTGTGCTATCCACCGCTTTGACCCTGATTCTGCTCACCGGCGGCTGCAGCCGACAACCCGTGGCCGTCCTGCGCAGCC
This sequence comes from Limnochordia bacterium, assembly GCA_050945315.1. Classification (GTDB taxonomy): domain Bacteria; phylum Bacillota; class Limnochordia; order DTU080; family DTU080; genus DTU080. The sequence goes on from JBMNSS010000096.1 coordinate 9,215, forward strand.
TGCTGGGCCTGCAGGTGGGAAACCGCTTTGAATACGTCGGCGAAGGCAACGAATATGCCGCTTTTACAGCTCAGGTCTCGCATGCCCAAGGGAATCGTTACCAGATCCTCGAGGCCACCGGCGGCACCGTACTGGCCCGGATCATCGAACTCCGTCCGGACGGTGCCTACGAGATCTTTACTCAAGAAGAGCATTACTCGGGCGAGAACCTGCTCAGCAGCCCTGCACTCATACAGCGAGACAAGGCCAAGGACAGGAAGCTCCTCCCCTGGCCTTTGCGCGCCGACACCGAATGGAAGCTGCCGGGCGATGCTGACGCGACATTGGTCACCGCTAAGGCCACGCACACGGTCCCGGCCGGTGAATTCAGACATGTCGCACACGTACGCGTCACCTTCGCTCCACAGGTTCCGACGGATAGGGTCGCGACCACTGATTTCTTCTATGCACCGGGCGTCGGCCTTCTCGAACGCCGCTTTACCCAGGATCATTTCACAGTGACTTCGCGGCTCTACCGAACGGGACGTGCTGGACGCTGACCACCCGAACACCTAACCGGGAGAAGACTGCCGCGAAAGCGCATGTCCCGTCGCGGCAGTCCACGAGTCAAGAATACTCCTTTGCCCCGATGCCGCCAGGCTCTATCCCTTGGGCTGCTTCGTGCTTGAGCGCAGCTGGGCCAGCCCCTTTCGCGCCCGGTCCATGAGCATGGACACGTCACTCGACCACATGCACAAACGCATGCCCTGATTCTGCCAGTACACCACATCGTCGAGACGGGAGCAGTGGATGCCGGCCACCACTCCATGTCTGGCCGCGGCCTCCACTACGGCATGAATGGCATCAGTCACCGCTTGCGGATCGTCATGGCGACCGTTGGTCAGCGATTGCGTCAGATCGTTGGGACCGACCAAAGCGGCATCCACGCCGGGCACCGACAAAAGCTCATCCAGGTTTTCTATGGCCCTCTTGCTTTCTATCTGCAGAATGACCAGGTTGCGCCGATTGGCCTCCTCCATATACTCTTGCGGGTCCCGGCGACGAAAGCCGCTGTGCGGACGCATCATTGACACTCCCCGCCTGCCGCGCGGTGCATAGAAAACGTACTCAATCAGGTCCTCCACCTGGGCCCGCTCTTCTATCTGCGGTGCGAGGACACCGTGAGCGCCTGCTTCCAGGTACTTCAAAACGGGTTCCCGGCGCACCTCAGGGATACGCACGATGGGTGCCAACCCTGAACCCCGGCCGGCCAAGATCATGTCTTCCGCCGTTTCGTAGCT
>JBMNSS010000097.1:0-10326 GCA_050945315.1 Limnochordia bacterium
TGTCGTATGTCCAGTACGGACGGGGCACCGCTGACTTTGAAGGGGAGCTTACCCACTACAGCCGCACCCACACCGGACTGATCGGAGTATGGCAGGAGCTGCCGTGGCTCACGCTGCGCGGATTCGTAGCTCAGGAGCCCACGGACAGAATCGAGGAAGAATTTGACGGCGACGGCACGGGCTATTACCGGCTCTCCCACACTCCCGTCGCCCCCCACAGCGAGGAGATGGCGATCGTTTTACGCCACGCTCTCTCCCCGCATGACATCGTTGGCGAGGAACGGTTGAGCACCGATCAGTACACGATTGACTATCGTACGGGACAGATTCTTCTGCGTGAGCCGCTGGCAAGCCACGACGCCGACGGCAACCGTCAGAGCCTGCGGGTACGCTACTCACTGCTTCAACGGCAGATCCTGCGATCTGTCGGAGGCGTACAAGCGACGTTGGAATCAGGTCCGTTTGTCGTGCAGGCAACGGCGCGACGGATGCTGCGCGATTTCGGAGCGCACCGAGACTTGGTGGCGCTGCAAGGAAGAGCTCACTGGGGAGAGGCCGCATTTGATGTGGAGGCGGCCGCTCTTGACGATGCCACCGAACAGAACAGGGCTTATATGGCGACCCTTTCACATCCGAACCTGTTGGGTTGGGACTTGAGCCTTTCGCATCGGCAGGTGCCGGCCGCCTTTGACAATGTCGGCAAGATCAGTCCCGGCATCGTCACCTTGCTCAAAGCGGAGCGCATACTTAGCGGGGGTGCCCGCCTGGAGGCTCAAACATCGATTGAGCGATCCGATCACCGATCTCCCAAAACCTATGAATCATCTCTGTCATCGCGCTGGTCTTGGCGAGCGCTGCGGCCTCAGCTTTCGTTAAAGACATCAGGAGGCGAAAAGGCTCCGACCCGACTGATGCTGGGAGCCGGCGCCGATCTTGACCTGGGAGCCGGTTCCATCGGATACACTCGCGAGCAACCCCTGATCGGAGACGGCACGATCCAGGATGTGATCAAAGGTCAGTACGATCTGAGCCGGGGCTTGGCTCTGACGGCGGTCTCCGAAATCAAACGGGACGCGGAAGAGGACTCTGCGCGTTCTAAGACGGCGTGGGGGCTCACTCGCAGCTTCGAAGGTCCCGGAATGCAAACGGAGATCAAAGGAGTATATGAAGCAACCGCCGACGGGCCGATCAGCGAGGGCGCCATGGTCTACGGTGCCAAATCGGAGTGGTCGGTGAATGACCATCACACTCTGGCGGCTTCCCTGGAGCATCGCCGACCGCTGCAAGAGTCCGCTCCGTCGGGTGTGGGGATGGCCGTGGGCTGGAGCTACCGAGCGGATCAGAACGAGAACACGCTCCGTTTTGAGCGTCACAGCGAAGGGGATCGTGCAAAGCAATCCATCACGTGGCAGGGGCACACAGCCTTAGGATCCCATCTCATGCTGCGCGGGGATGGACTGTGGACCTTTGATTCTCCCGGACGCACGCGCAGTCGCCTCAACCTAAGCACCGCTTACCGCGGTTCGCGAACGACCGTGCTGGGCGGCGTGACCTTAGACGAAACCCGCGAATCAGACCAGCGCAAGCTGGCTCGGGAATGGCGGATCAAGGCAGCCCATGCCCTGACTGACGGTGTATCCCTGAGTGCCGGACACGCCAGACGGACCACGCAGGTGCCGACCACCACCGAGAAGTTCAGTCTGGGCGGATCAATGAATCTGACGGACCGACTCTCGCTGTTGGTGGAAGGATCGATGATGAGACAACTAGATACGCAGACCGGTCGGACCGGCGCCATGGTCGGGATCAGTCATGAACTGGCACCGGATCTTTGGTTGACAGTGGGCTATGCCGTCAAAGACTACGTGAACGTCAACTCGACCGGCCCGGATTTTGCCAAGCAACGAAAAGGCCTCTTCGTTCAGCTGGATTTTGCCTTTGACGAAACATTGCTTTTGCGCGAGTGATCGATCTAGGATGCCAACTTGAAGCGGCGACACAAACCGAATCTAAAAGCCGTCCGGTATCATACCGCGAAAAAAGGTGAGGTCAAAAAAGAGCGCCGACGGAATTTGGGACTAGCGACACTGGTACAGACACTCCGAAAGACATTACACTAAAGAGTAGATCACGACCGACCTGCGGACATTTGGCGCGGGTAGGCTTATCCGAATCCCTCCTTCTTGATGCGACAGAAGTCGGTGTAAGCTCGCGCCGACAGATCGTTTTCTTGAGACAACAGGACGGTTAGCATGGACTCACTGCCAATACCCCATACAGCGGCCGCCGAGGAGCATAGGAAAAGGCATACTTTCATGCCTTCGCCTCAGGATGCCGATCAGAGTATGCAGCCTTTGACACAAGACCTTGGCCCCGTTGCCTTCGGCGGTCAAGGTCTTGCTGTGCCTGCAAAGACGATCAGGCATAGAGAGGGGCTTAGTCTCAAACGAACATGCAAAGACGAAAAGCGCCACGGCGACGATACATGTGCCCAGCTCCTTTGGCGGCCTTTTAAACCCATCAAGCCGGTCAAGCTGTTTGGTCTATTCGCCCGCTCACCATGAATCACCTGACCAGGACCCTCGCAGCACCCTCCAGTTCGACAAGTCTAAGAGACTCTCTTCTATGGATCTGCTTGTCCACACCAAAGGCAGCCAGCTGAACGGACAGGCTTGAAGTTCTTGCAGATAACAACGTGAGGTGCCAGCATGAAGCTTACTGCAGCAGTTCTATTCGTCTTAACCTATGTAGGGCTACTGGCTTTTCCCAAGATCCGTGCTTACATCGCCCTCGGTTCGGCCGGCCTGTTCGTCCTGCTCGGTATCATACCTGCCAATGAGGTTCTCGGAGCAATTGACTGGAATGTCTTGATGATGATCGCCGGGACGATGGGTATCGTATCGTTGTTCATAGAATCGAAGATGCCCGCACTGTTGGCGGACATCCTGATCGAGAAAACGCCCAACGTCAAATGGGCGATGATCTCGCTTGCCGCGTTTGCCGGGGTGATCTCGGCCTTCGTGGATAACGTAGCCACGTTATTGATGGTAGCCCCCATCGCGCTTGATATATCCAAGAAGTTGAAGATCTCTCCGGTCCCGGGCATTATCGCCATTGCCGTGTCGTCGAATCTGCAAGGGGCGGCCACCCTGGTCGGTGATACCACGGCCATCATGCTCGGCGGACACGCCGATCTCAACTTCCTCGATTTCTTTTTCTTCCGGGGCAAACCGGGTATGTTCTGGGTGGTTCAGGCGGGGATGCTCGCTTCCATACTGATTCTCTTGCATCTGTTCCGAAAGGACACACAGACTGTTAGTATCAAAGGAGAGACAAAGGTCCAAGACCATTTCCCGACCATACTGCTGGTCGGCATGGTCGCCTTGCTTATTGCCGCCTCTTTTATCCCAAACAAGCCGACTACCACTAACGGCATGATCTGCCTGGCTTTATTCGCCGTCGGTGTGATCAGAAAATCCGTTCAAGAAGGCGACGGTGGGGTACTCATCGAAGCCGGACGCGAGATCGACTACTTCACACTACTTCTATTGGCGGGTATTTTCGTCATGGTCGGTGGGATTACGAAGGCTGGTCTCATCGACGATTTGAGCCGCATATTCGTCAACATCGGCCAGGGTGACTTGTTCGTAGTGTACACGCTCCTCGTCTGGGCATCGGTCTTCTTCTCGGCCTTTATCGACAACATTCCCTATGTCGCCACGATGTTGCCCGTGGTCAAAGGGATAGCTGTGGCCTTGGGAGTGGAACCCTATCTGCTCTACTTCGGTCTGCTTTCCGGAGCGACACTGGGAGGCAACCTCACCCCCGTAGGTGCCTCGGCCAACATCGCCGCTATCGGCATCCTGCGAAAAAACGGTCATGAAGTCTCTACCAAACAATTCATGAAGATCGGCGTACCCTTCACTCTAGCAGCGGTCATCGTCGGCTATTTGATGGTCTGGTTCTTGTGGAGCTAATACAAAAAACAGGACCTTCATGGAGGCCCCGGAGCTATCAAACGCTGCTGTTTGCGAAGCTCATCACCCGACAAGTTCCAACAGACCCTTACAAGCCAGGAAGCACCGCTGAGCGGTGCTTCCTGGCTGCTTCTGCAGAGTCTCTAGAACTTATATGCGATCCCTACCGTCGCACTCCAACCGTTTACCTGTGCGGGCCATTCCGTGTAGTCTCCATTCATAGCAACAGGTCCATCATCACTCCATTCCGCCTTACCTTCATCAAAGGAGACAGAGCGGTAGGCAAAGGACCCCGTCAGGTTAAGACTATTCCACAGAGGAGCCCTCAAGTTAGCTCCGCCAATGAAACCGATAGCCGGGTCCCTCGTGACGTTCTTCACGTCCTCCCAGCCATCCGTAGCCCATAACTCAGTGTGCTTAAAGGTGTACCTGACAGCCCCGGCAAACACGTCACAGTCTACGGCGGAAACCGGAACCTTATAGGAAACGAGTGCCCCGAAACCGCTCAACACGTACCGGAACTGATCGTCCCAAGTCTGTTCGCCACCATCCCAAGTGGCGACATCGTGCCATGTTTGGTTCACGTCGACATGATCGAAAATGCCTCCGACCCCGAAACCGTTGGCAAGCTCATACACCAAGCCTGCCTGAAGAGCAAGAGCCGGACTGGCTTCGGTTATCTTCTCATAGTCTTCCGCCTCATAGTCTTCCGCCGTCCACTTGAGATTCCCGTAGCCGACGTTGCCAAACGCCGTGATGGGCAGGGCATAGGCACTCTGTGACAGCACCAACAAAGCGGCCAACAATGCAAATATGAAAACCTTCTTGTGAATCACAATAATGACCTCCTCTATGCTGTTTAGATTTCGTTCCCATGGGTCTTACCGTCGATGTTCGGCCTTCCTAACCTCGGCACATTGAGCGCGCTCTCCATGCCCCCTCCATGGTACAAGTAACCTGCGGCCTCCCAACACCCCGACCATACTTGCCTAGTGTACAATCAAGAGCTTAAGGGAGACTCTTTAGTGTTCAATGCTTAGGCAGACTCTCCTTTATGTTACAATCACACATAAGTGCTTTTTTGGGCCTTTCTGTGTGGCGCTGCTTATCGAACAGGCAACCCGATCTCACAGTAACGGACAGCAGGCAACTGAGATCATTGTGCCTCGAGTCATGTCCCTTCACCGCAGAAAACGGCTGCTCGCCGATATGGCGGATTGACAAACCGATGCGCCAAACAACGCCTGATAGGTGTGAATACCCAAGTTTTCAGACCGGGGGCACGCCGAGACAAGGTTTGATAGGACAGGCAAAAGCACATCTGCCGCCCGGTCGCTATCACCACTGCCAGGCAGAAAAGCGGGCTCCGAAGAACCCGCTTTTTTTCCCCGCAGAGAGCGGATCACAACTCCAACCTCTCCCGGTTGTCAAGCAAAACAACCACCCCCTTAGTCAGGGTTTGGCAACGCGCTACCGCCTCCATTGTGCTCCGTCGCGCCAGCTAAATCCAGATCCGAGAATGGTTATTATTGTTTTTTCCCGAGGAACATCTTAATCATCGCGTGGGTTTCACAAAGCATGAGTAATTCAGATCAAGGTCTGAATCAAGAAACGCAACGAAGCGGAAGCACAGCTACTCTCACAGCGTCTCATCCGTCCCTGTCGTCACGCAGAGGCAATGGGCATCCCTACTGCCGGGTTCGCCAGACTCCGCAAGAGCTCACTGAGGTAGGTGTCCCCTCGTGGGCTTATCTGGTTCAGTAGGGTTAACGCGCCGCGGCAATCTGCGGCCGCGCGGTGCGCTGTATCAATTTGTATGCGATGAGCGGCCAACAGGTTCTGCAGGCCCCTTGAACGATAGCCATAGGCCCTCCAACCAATCTGGCTCATTGAGCATAGCCAGGGTTTGGAGGCCGCCTCAGGAAACAAGCGCACCACAAATCCGTAGTCAAACCGCGCATTGTGAGCAATGACGAACCCTGCGCGGTTCAGGATGTCCTGAATCCGCTCTCCATGCAGTCTGTGGCCTTTGACCATCTCTTGAGTTATGCCGTGGATAGCTATGGCGTCGGGTGGGATGTCACAGGTCGGTTCGCGCAGTCCGACATACTCTTCCAGGATGCCGGTAATGCGCCCGGTTTGCTCATCGAAGGCGAATAGGATGATGGCCAGCTCCAGGATCTCGTTTTGAACAGGCGACAGACCCGTGGTCTCCACATCCAAGAATGCGCCGCACCCTATCCTGTCACTCTCTTTTCGTTGTGGCAAATGAGCCTCTGCCCGACCATCTTCCCTCATGGAAGCCCTGACCCCCTGCGACAATCTCGTTTGGCAGAGGCTTCATCACAAAACAGACATCTCCTCTCAGTGTCTGTGACTGTCGCCATCGATCTTGCGAGACGCGTTTTCAGCTTGACGAGCGACACTGGTTCGGTTTGCCGGGACAACGGCCAAAGAGACCGACTCCGCTCTTTTCTTCGATGATCTCGGCGTCAGCGTCCAGATTCAAATGGTCACAAATGACCGGGAAATGTCATCCATAGTGACCGGTCGAACGGGAAGAAACACCCTGCGTAGCTCATGGGTAAGGAAAAACACCTACTACTGGGAGTGAACAAGATTGATCGATGTGGAGAAAACAATAGACGGAGACTGCGTGACGTAGTCCGGTATAGGTACGACGGTGCAGAGATAGCGAGCGTCCGTCACCAGACAATCGCTGAGTACCGGAGCGAGTCGGCGACTGACAAAGCCGTTTCCAAAACCACATGACCGAGGGTCAATCCCCGCGCGTGCAGGGGAGCCCCTTCACCAACCACAATATCTCGTACCTAACAACGACCGGATTCCATATCTGTTCATATGCGATACCGTGCTCCGTGATGTCGTGCATCACATGATGAGGGCTGTGTATGGTTCTTCAACAGGCCGAGTCCGCTGGCGTGTTAACAGAGACCCCTGATGAACTTGGACGCATCGCCAACACCATGCCATCTACCTCCACCAGATTCACCGGAGGAACGCCCAGCATCTTAAGTGCCTGGCCGCCCGGCAGACGCGGCTCCCGCCAGACCATGACAATACCGGCCTCTTTTTCAGCGGGAAACCAATCCTCTAAGACGCTCCAGATGCGCTCGCGTACTGCTACAGACAGGCGCGCACCTGTGTACACACCGGGCGCGATTTCAAGCATTGACGAACTCAGAAAGCCTCGAATTCTGTCACTGACATTCCGCGTCACTACAACTGTCATTTGACCTCAAGGAGCTCCTTTATCCGGTCAATCATAGCGGATATCAACCTGCGCTTCCTAAACACCTCTGCGGCCGCGTAGCGAACCTCTGGCTCCAAAGCAAGCTGCGGATCCCCCGCCACCTTAGCCGCCACTGAAAAGGCCAAAGGAACTGTCACCTCAATGCGCCACATATCCGCTATATCGAGCGTAAACGCATTGGACGATTCCTCGTGAACGAAGCCCAACGGAGGCAGGGCCCCCACTGCAGCTACGGCAATATCCGCTGCCGCTTCCACAAACGTCGCTGCGTGATTGATCGCCTGGTTCGGGATGTCCGCCGCTTCCGGATTCTGTCGGTCGTATGACCGTCCACGCCAATCAATGCCGTACTTGTCGGCCAGTATTCGGTACGATTCCCTGATTCTTGCCCCCTCAATGCCCCGCAACGCACTTATATCGCGATGGGGCAGTACCTCACAAAATCGGTATCCGTACATGCGCCTGGCAACACGCAACCGGGATTCTTCATCAGCCCACAAGCGAGCATGGGCTCGGGCTACATCGGAGCGCCCCTGTCCCATGGGCGGGGCGGTGTAGAATTTCACACCACCCTCCCCCACGGCAGCCAGAAGTGTTCCGTGACGCGCCAGGATGCGCAGCACATCATGGGTTACCGTGGTTCCGGGCCCCATCAAGATCATGGAGACAGTCTGGTACGGGATGGCATAATCACCCGCGGCCATGTCGGCGGTTCCGGCAGTGATGAAATGGAGCGTACCATCCCGGACGATCAGATTCCCTCTAGCCAACCAGAGCAGTCCATGACGATCGACGTGCGGCACCCTGGCACCCGCCAGTCCCAGGCGACCGGCAAGCAAAGGAGATCCACTCATGACGGCGGCCCCAACAGAAGCATACCGTATCCGAATGAACGGTGTCTGCCTACTCCACGGACGAGAAGCTCAGGAAAAGCGTCGGCGTCGTTTACTACAAACTGCCCACGCACCAGAGCATGAGGTCGAATGAGTTGCCTCCGCTTGCGTGTCCCGCCTGAGCGCTGTTCCTTGCGCGTCTGACGCAGGAGACGAAAACCAGCCAAAGAGACAGCGGTCACCGTGGTCACTCCGTCGCGCTCGAGACGCTCACGAACCCAATCGCAGTAGACCTCCTCTCTGCTGACCGGGTTCCCATCATCCTTGTCGGCATGGATCAGATACAGATCCTTCTCCACCCCGGTCGTTGCCTTTCGTCCCACAGGACAGCATTGAACCTCGAACGACAGACGCTGTCCCGGTCGCCAAGCAGGCATTGGTTTGCTCAGTATAGACGTGTCCGGTTCCGGACAGACCGCAAGGACGGCAGGGGTGGCAAAGTCCTGTACCCTCTGACGCAGATCCTCCGCCCCCACGAGCGAGTAACCCAGTATCCGGGTGGACCGTTTGCGATCCATGAACAGACGCCAAGGTCTTGGTGCCTGCTCACCGAAAGCCGCACCGAACCAGGCATGGATGCCATATCCGAGATTCTCATCGCCGTCTCGTGTCACCCACCCTTGGTCACGCAGGAAGTACAGCAGGGCACCTATATCCGGTCGGAGTTCAACCATATGCAACGTTGTCATGAACTACTCCCTCCAAGAGGCCCCTCCATGCGCCATTGACCTCCCGCCGGGACTTGATTAGTCCAATCCCGCAATCCCGCCACACGGCGCATCCGACCACGGCCCTGCAGTCCCGGTTCAGCAGGCCAACAGGCCATCAGATTGGCATCGTACGGCTGAGCTGCACCATGACGATCCCACACCGGCACCCGGCGCAGGATAGCCAACAGATCCTCTCCTTCGATTACGGGAGTCCGCGGATCCAGCAAGGGTCGGGTCGGCAAACACGTCTTACGCCCCAAAAACAGCGGTCGAGCAGGACGACGAAAGGCTTCCAGTAATGCATCCACGTCAGGCTGCTCATCGCCCTTGAGCCCCATGACGAGAGTCATCAAGCCATCCGTCCAATAATGTCGGTAACGCTGGTGAATGCCGAACTTAGCTGCGGTTCCGCCGCCGCGATGATCGGGCTTTCCCCTTGTGGTCCACCCACCTACGGGATCACCCCTTTTTTGCCGGTCAGCATACCCGATCATCTTGGGCTGTCCCAGGTCGACGGTATGGTAGTCTATCATGGGTTCCGGACGTACATCCCAACGAGCGGCGAACTGGATGCGCTCCTGCAGCCTTTGAAGCTTAGCGAAGTCCTTGTGCTCCCACCCCAGGGCATTGGCGGCCAAGCCCGTCAACATCGATGTCGCCGGGAAGTCATCCACAAAACCGTGCTGATCGACAATCACTCCGCCGTAGCTTATCATCGGAGCATCCAAGCGCAGTACAAGGCCCCTCATCGCCGGCCCTCCGCGATATCCGTCATCGCCCGGGTGATGGCCTCATCCAACGGCATGACCGTCTCCTGTTCGCGAGCCCAGGTATGTAGTGATGACACATAGCGTCGTTCCCCCATGTCGCCGTACATGTCCTCCAGGGCTCCCAAGTAAGAGGCCAGAGCCTGCACCGAATCAGCCATGGGATGAGATTTGGCGCTGAGACGCACCGGACTTAGGAAAGCATTTGCCAGACTGCGCGGCTGGGCCTGTCCGGTCTCCAAAACCACACACTCGGCGCGGGCGTAGGGTGCCGTAGCCCCCAACTTGGCTCCGGGTGTTACCTGCGTGACAGCCTGAATGAACAGCCTCAACAACTCCTGGGCATCCTGCAGATCCTGCTCCCGCCAGGCGCTCTGTTCGCATCCGGTCAAATTGGATACCAGCAACGGGACATCCACGACCACGTAGCCATAGAAAATGCCCGCTCCCAACTCCATGTCGTTGGCGTGAGCCGCCCCTGTCTCGTCTCCCGCAAGATCATCCACTACGGTAAAGAAGTCGACCTCCGTATCCAAGGCATGTGTGGTGAAGGCATGGGCGACATGCACCGGAGCATCGACTCTGGCCAGGATGTCCGACGTTACAAAGCGTCCGAACATAGCTCCCTCGAACCCGACTGCCGGGTTTTGGATTCCTGCCTGACGCAAGAGAGCGGCGAAGTTTTTGGCTCCCTCTTTGATGATC
>JBMNSS010000098.1:0-10310 GCA_050945315.1 Limnochordia bacterium
TAATCGGCACCCTCTCGCAATTGATAACCACATTGGAGAACGAAATCCGGCGCACGTCCGCATTCCCCGTAGTACCTTCGGGCAAATACCGCCTTGGGTTGTCAAAGACGATTCCGTTGGAGGCACTGGAGATCACCAGACCGCTTACCGTGCAATTGCGGACGATGTTATCCCCAGGACAGCCAACGCGCACCCCCTGGCAGTAGCTGTCGAGCACGCAGTTGCTGATCGTCACATTCTCACATATCCCCGGCTCTTCATAGACGCGGCCCAGAGCCCTCAAGACCAGGCAGTCGTCAGCCGTCCTGATAATACAATCGCTCACTACAACATCCCGGCAGGAATCCAAGTCGATACCGTCGTTGTTGATCATGCGCTGATCGCCGATCACGCGCACCCGGTGGATCCTGACCTGTTCACATTTCATCAGCCAGATCGTCCAACAGGGTGAGTCTATGAAAGAGGTATCCTCGAAGCAGACATTCCGACACCTATAGAACATGACCAGCCGGGGCCGGGGTGTGCCGGGCTTGGCAAAAAAGCGGCCGCTGATCTTTTCAGTGTCGTAGAACGCCAAGCCGGATCCGTCAAGCTCGCCCGGACCGGTAATGGCCACGTTTTCAGCCTCCACTGCCCGCACGAGACTCTGTGCACTCCGTTCGGGAGCATACTCGGTGCGAAAGCCGGCTGCCCTCAATTCTTCGTAATCGTCCAACGACGTGCTGCCCACAAGTCGACAGCCGGCCGCAACGTGGAGTTCCACATTACTTTTGAGAACCAATGAGCCGGTCAGATACTCTCCCGGTCCGCAATAGACCTGGCCTCCGCCGGCTTCATGACAGGCATCGATGGCCTTTTGAATGGCCGCCGTGTTCAACGTCTCTCCGTCAGGCACTGCGCCAAAGCTTTGTATGTCAAAGCAGCGTGATGTGCTCACGGTTGAGTCTCCTCCTCAAGGCTTTAACTCTTACCATCCTGCATCCAGTGAGGTGCGCCATCCCGCCAGCCTCACCTCACAGATTTGAATGCCGCTGCCGGTTCCGATTCCGGGCAACAGGGTGAGCCGAAACTGCGTGACTTCCGTCTGTTGGGGAATCGTTCCAGTCACCAGGATCCGATGCCAGGGACTGTCCGCGGACTCCTCAACCTCCGTGACGAAAGCCAGGCTATGCCAGCCCGCGTCATCCAAGACGGCCACGCGGACAAAGTCAGCCGCGGCCGGGGTCTGAGCGTACAGAGTGACTGCGAAGTTCTCAAGGCCTGCGGCCTGCCAGATCAGATACTCTTCGCTGTCGGCGACGCGGACCCGACGACTCTCGTCGCGATCAAAGTCCTCGGGTCGGGACTTGTCGTAGGTCCACCCGTCCGAAGCCTCGACGGTCATCTCTCGGGACAGAACCCCGAACCATCCTGTCTCTACGGGGGCGTCCAGACGATCGACCATACTCCATCTGTTGCTCACCGAAAAGGTGACACTATGTCGCGTCGACAGTCCTTCATCGGTCGCCGCCTCAACGCGCAAGGTATGCCTGCCGTCATCGAGTTCTCTGGTGTTGACGATCAGTTCATCCGGCAGGGCGCGGCCGGTGAAGAGCACTTCCTCGTCAAGTATGACGGTCACTTTCGTCAAGGAGACATCCGGACGGGGCGGATTCACCGAGACCCGGACGGGCAGTTCACCTATCACTCTGTCGCCGGCCTGCGGATGGCCGATCTCGATCCTGGGCACCGGAGGCCTGAAATCCAGTTCGGGGCAGTGAATGATTCCCCCACGGGCCAGTCTTCGCTGCAGCTGATCAGCGTACAACGACGGGGGGTTCAAATCCGCGGCGCGACCCACACCCTCGGCATAGTCCTCGGGCAACGTCCGGGGGTTTGTGCCCAACTGGACTTGATCAGCCGGTCCCTGGGTGCCGATGACATATCCCCAGCCGTACTGTTCGGAGTAGACAATCGCCCGATACCGACTCTTGTAGGCTTCACCTCGGATGTTCCAAAAGGTTGAGTGCGTGGTGGTCAGACCATGAGGCGTGGTCCCCGATGAACCCCGCCAACCCGCATCAAAGCGGTCTTGATCTACCACGACCTGGTCGATCAGATTGGAGGGCGACAGATGCATATGGAAGTCTGAATTGAGACTGTCAGGGCTGTAGGCATAGCAACGAGTGATCACGTTGCCGTTGGCATAGGCCTGTTTGAAATCGTAGTTGTGACGCCCGTTGTAGGCTGCACAGTCAATGATCAGTGAGTCGTTTCCCGTCAAGGTGAAATGATAGCCGTTGCCGCCGCCGCCCAAATACTGCGGATTGTGCAGTTCGACCCCCTGAACGGTCACGAAGCGGCTGTGGCTGATCAGGATGCCGTTGGACAAAAGATGCGCTTTTCTGTTGCCCTCAGGCTTGAAGCTGCGGATGTCTTTCACCCAGCAGTTCACCGCTCCGATAAAACGAATGGCATGTGAGGCGTGCACCTCATGGGCGGCAGTGCCCGCCACTCCATAGTCCTCCGAACCCCAGCCTTGTCCGGGGTGTTCAATCATACCGATTGCCAGATGGGCTATGCCCACCTCTTCCACGTGCTTACCCACTTTGTAGACCCGGGCCTTGTCCCGCGGTAGCAGGTAGTAGCGGATGGGAGCATCGACGGTGATCGTTTGCTTGTCGTGATCCACCGCCAAAACCTGACGGTAAAACGTCGCCCCGGGGATCGAGCCGGGCCGCCACAGATCTTCCATGTTATGCTCGGCCATCCAGGCCTCGGTCGTATCATGGGTGATCACCACCCAGTCTCCCACATCAAAGCGAGGCCGTCCCTGCAACGGAATGATCTGTGTCGGATAGGTCAGATCCTCGGCAATGGGTTGGGTGGATCCTGCGGGTTGATTCCAGCGAGTGGCACCGTAGACCCGAATGATATCCTTGCTCCGCATCTGTTGGCAATCAAGAAGCAGGTATGTCTGATCCGTGCCGGCCCCCATGAGCCGCACGTTGCCGTAGGGAATACCCAGAGCAAAAGACCGGGTCGAAGGAGCGGATACCTTGTAGGTGCCCGGAGGCAGATAGACCGTGCCTCCGCCCCCCTGACCCACAGCATCTATAGCCGCCTGAATGGCTTCCGTCGCATCGGCTTGCCCCGACGGGTCTGCCAAATACGGGGCTTGCGTGACATCGATGACGGAGGCCAAGGTTCCTTGCGGGAGCTCCCGCGTCCCGGCATGGTAGCCCGCAAAGGAGAAATCCTGCAGAAAACGACCCTGTGCATCGGCAAACCCCGGTGTCCAATCAGCAGGATACAGCTCCGAGCGCCAGCTTCCGGCCGCTTTACAGGGCAGCGAGATAACCAGCAAGGCTAACACCAACCATCTCTTGTGCCGTCTGAGCCTTTTGTTCCTCACCGGTGAGTTCACCCCCAAGAGAGAATACCGAGCTACGCAAAACTGCGAAAGCTCGCCCTGACCTCCAGAATGCGCACGTGTTCGGCCAACTCCGGCATCCCCCACAGCTTCGCCAGATTGGCAAAGACCTCATCGGCGGCGGCCACCACTTCGGACATATCTTCGGGACGATGGCTGTAGGATACGAAGTTGACCCCGCCGCGCCGCATGAGCACGCCGCGAGCGGCCATCTCCTGGAGGAAGTAGCCCCAAACCAATTGATTGCCCGGGGCATCCACGTCCCGGAAACGCATCAGACTCATGGGCGGCAGACCATAGCATTCAAAAGGCACGCCATGCTTTTGTGCCGCATTGTCCAGACCGCTCATGAGAGTGCGGCCAATCTCCCACAGATAATCCGTCACCTTCTTCTCCCGCAGCTCACTGATGGTTGCTATCGCCGCCGCCAAAGAGAGCGCCTCGCCGCCGTAGGTGATGGAAATAAGCAGATTCTCCGCCTCGCGCATGATCTCCGCCTTGCCCGCCACTGCACTCAAGGGCATGCCGTTGGCAATACCTTTGGCAAAACAGGCCATATCGGGCACGACACCGAAATGCTCCTGGGCTCCGCCCGTAGCCAATCGAAAACCTGTTACAATCTCATCCATCAGGAAAAGGGCCTCGTTGGCATGGGCCAAGTCCCTCACCGCTTGCAGATAGCCCGGTTTGGGTTCTATATGGAGAATATCCAAGAAAACTGCCGCCACTTGGTCTTTGTGCTCGGCAAACAATCGTTCCAGAGCCTCTATGTCATTGAAAGGAAACGTACGAACGGAAGACTCCAACGCGGTCGGCACCCCGCCGTCGTTGCGGGCCGCGGTCCATACATCCGGCCAGCCCCGATATCCGCAATTGAGGATCAGCTCGCGCCCGGTGTACTTGCGGGCGATGCGGGCCGCCGCGGCCGTGGCTTCACCGCCGCCCTTAAAGAAGCGGACCATCTCGGCACAGGGCACGATCTCCGTAATCAGACGTGCCGCCTCCGGCTCCACCGGAAACAGCAATCCCGAGACAATCCCCCGGTTCAGCTGCTCCTCGATCGCCTGGTTGACCCTCGGATAACAATACCCCAGATTTATCGGCCCCAGCGCCCCCACCAGATCGATGAAGGTGTTGCCGTCGACGTCTTCCACCCGACATCCCTGACCCCTATCTATATAGATCGGATAGACTCCGTAGGCAAAGTTCTGCGGCCTTTTACTGTTGGTCTGGCTTCCGCCCGGGATAAGCTGCCGGGCTTGGGAAAACAACTCAAGAGATCGACTGAACTTCATGGCGCACCTCCGCATACGGCTTTTTCCGCACGGTCCGGTTCCCTGTTGTGTTTGCCCGGAGTGCCTTGAAACCCGCCTGCCCAACAACCCACACCATCCCGCGATCACGGCGATGGGCTATGATGCTTAAAACTTCCTTCGTCGCCTGCCGACCAAGACCTTGTTTCATCAGGTATTTCCAGGATTCGTTTCCAGGATTCCAAGCGGCGCAAGTCAAATGAAAACATGAGCATAGGTAGAGGAGGCAACGCGAGATGACAACAGTCGGAGTCGGGCTGGTAGGCTACGGTTTTGGCAATCAGGCCTTTCACGGGCCCCTGATCCGTGAAACCGACGGTTTGGAGGTCAGGGCAGTGGTGACCGCCAACCCCGAACGTCGGCAACAGGCCCTGGATCACTTCCCCGATGTCAAGATCTACGAGCAGTATGACGAGCTTCTCGCTGACCCGCGCATCGACTTGGTGGTGATCTCCACCCCTCATTCCACCCACGCCCCTTTGGCGATCCAGGCTTGCGAAAAGGGCAAGCATGTGGTCGTAGACAAGATCATGGCTCTCAGCGTGGCTGAAGGTGAGGCGATGATCAAGGCCGCTGAGCTGGCCGGTGTCTTGCTCAGTGTGTTTCACAACCGCCGCTGGGACAGTGACTTTCTCACGGTCAAGAACGCCCTGAAAAAAGGTCTGCTGGGTGAACCCTACGTGATCGAATCCAGCGTGGTTAACTTCCGGAACCCCCCGATGCCCGGACAGCCCTTGCCCTGGCGGATGCAGGCCCGCTACGGAGGCGGGGTCATTCGGGACTGGGGCGCGCACTTGCTCGACCAGGCCATACAGCTGCTGGGCAACGATATTCGATCCGTCTACGCCGATTTCCAATACCGCTGGCCGAAGATTGACGTGGAGAGCGCTGCCGTATGTTGGATTCACTTTGCCAGCGGGGTCCGCTTCCGCGTGGAAGTCGGGGGTATCTCGAAGATAGGCCGCCCGCGCTGGTATGCGCGCGGCTCCCGGGGGGCTCTCGTCATCGACAGCCTTGATCCCCAGGAGGCCGAATTGAAGCGCAATGTCGTCATCTCCGGCAGCGAACAGGCCCGCATATCCCGTGAGAAATGCCGATTTGAGAGCGATGATCCCGGTGCCCAACCGGAGATTCTGCCGGGAGATTATCTGGCCTACTACAGAAACATCGCGGCGGCGCTTTTGGACGATGCTCCTTTGGCAGTCACTCCTGAAAGCGTACTGGATTCCCTGCGGCTTCTGGAAGCCATCGTGGCTTCGGCTGCCTCCGGAACGGTGATCAACTATCCCTGATCCGCCCGTTACCCTATCTGCCCATGCACTCAAGTATTAAACAGGAGGAGTCGGATGTGAAACGCTTGGTCAAAACAATGGTCCTGTCATTGCTCTTGGTCAGCCTGCTCACTTCAGGCACCTGGGCGGTAAGCATCACGCACCTGACGTACGTGCACCATGGTGATGCTTTCCTCAGATACCTGGAGACCAAAGCGGCTGAGTTCAAGGAACTGACGGGTATCGAAGTGGAGATCATCGTCGGCAACCAGGAGAAGTTCAAGACCATGCTTGCCGGCGGTGCCGACCCCGACATCCATGATCTTCCCGACTTTGACTACCTGGCTCTGTCGGGCTACTACGTGGATATCATCCCCTTGCTGAAAAAAGACGGTCTGTTGAGGCAGTTTAACCCGGGTCTGATCAAATCGATGAGCGCCAAAAACGGCGCCCTGTACAAAGTGCCCCAAGGAATCGCCAGTGTCGTCGGCTTTTTCAACCGGACTATGTTCCTGGAAGCCGGCATCACACCGCCTGATAGGTTGGGTAGTGAGTACGACTGGGAGGCAGTGATTCAACTGGGCAAGAAGCTGACCCGCGATGCGGACGGAGACGGCGTACCCGAAACCTTTGGCGTCGATCGCGGGTATGCCTACTGGCGGCGGGCGGTAGCTCAAGCCGGCGGCAGGTTCTACGAATACGATGATCAGGGCCAGCCGATCAAGAGTCTGTGGAACACGCCCGAGGTGGAACAAGGGCTTTCGTTTGTGGCCCGCATGTGGGAAGAGGGGATCATTCCCTGGATGCGTGTACCCAGACATGACGAGTACTTCTTCTGGACCGGTAAGACGGGCATTGACATCGTCGATGCCACGGGTATCATCGGCTCGTATCTCAGCCAGGTCAGCTTTGACTGGGATATGACCCTGCTTCCGGCCGGTCCCAAGGGCCCAATTGCCTCAGGTGCCGGCGGCTACGGCCCCAACATCATGGCCTCCACCAAGCATCTCGACGAAGCTTGGGAGTGGTGCAAGTTCCTCTTCATTAACAAGAGCAACATGGAAGACATGATGGCTTTGGTGGGTACGGTGCCAGCTCTCATCTCAGCTCAGCCAGCCTATGCCGCCATAGCCAATCTGAGGGATAAGAACTACCAGGCCATCTTTGATGCCCTCAACTACCTGCCGCCCCCCGAATACGGTGCAGTGCCCCAAGAGCTGAGCGCCCGCTCAGTCAACGTCAATGACGTAATCCTGGGCAAGGTCCCGGTCAGGCAGTTCCTCCAGCAACTGCATATCCAAAAGCAGGCCATAGTCGACGATCTGCGTCGTGCCGGGAAGTAGCCCTGGGTTAGGAATCAAGTAAGATGACGCGCGCTGATCAGGCGCGCGTCTCTCTTTTCAAGGAGTCTGTCTGCGAGGCTGGCCCCGGAGAAACCCTGGTTGCCACCCAGGCCAGCAGAAGCAGACTCCTGCACTCACCCACCATCGACCCCCACATGGCTATGCTGTCGTCGCGCGAATAGGCAGGAAAAGGCAGTTACTATGTGGCAAGTAATGTATAGCTCGTGTTGATTGCAGCCAAAGGCACCGGCAATCATTCGGTTGTATGCCGATCTCGGTGTCCTGTGAAGACTCCGCACCCGCACATCATGCCTTTTACACAGGGGTATCAAGGAAGGATCGGCAAGCCGGACGGCAGGGAAGGCGCGTATGCGTTGAGGTGCGGCGGTTTGTGGTCAATGCGGACGGGAAGAACAGCCTTTTCGGTTCCGTCGAAGGCGACACCCTCCAAACCGCTCTTTTTGTAGCCTTTCCTAAGAAGGAAGGTAGCGGACTCAACCAAGAGCGAGGGACATGGAGGGCAAGTTTGCCAGCATGGCGAACATGAGGCAGGAGAAGCGATCCACCGTTTTGGGGCCGGCTCACAACCCACATGCGCCCTCTGTGCGGCTCGGCAGTGCTGAGCGGATCGACCAAAGGCCCTATCATCGGCGCTCGAAACAATGCCTCCGCTTGCGACCACGACGGCGGCACCAGCATCAACTCATCCTCCGTCATCAAAGACACCTCCGCCTTCTGAGGTGTCTCCATGGTAGAACGCTACTGAAAGCCTGCCCAGCATGTTTTGTTGGTGGCAACCCGTGCTCGGGTCTGAAGCGTAAGCCCGCATATGCGCAGGTGCACGGCAAAGTAATCCATCAGCGCCGGCGATAAGCGAAGGATTCGTCAGTCGGGAGACCCACAAGCCTGACAGCGGAAAGGCCTGATTCTTTTACTGTCTATGCGACCGGTAGTCAGCTCCTCCCATGCCCTCACTCACATCACTACACTCTGACCTGCTCCCCGGCACCCATCGGGCCACTGATGCCTCGCCGCGTACTCACCGGAAGCGCCGCACAAAACACGTAACAGAGTTGGACCACTTCAGGCCCCGGTACCGGCGCCTGACAGATGGCCATCCTGATCTAATGGCCAACGCTACGGATGCAGTCGTTCATCTGTTTGCTCAAGCGCTGGATGCTTTTCCCAATGCCGACTCAGCCATGACGCGCTCTTGTCTCTGCCACGAAGCCAGCCATCGGGGCAATGTGGAAATGTGTTTTGCCGCAACTCTTGCACCGGACCCGGCGAACAACCGGAATGCCGATCCTGCGGGCACAACTGCCATGGCCTACCAACTGATCGCCACAACCGGGGCACCTTTTCGGCAGTATGAGTGCACAGGTTTGGGGTTGCGACGGCATCCGAAGTGATTGATAGATGTCATATTAGGGGTGTGGGTTTGTGGGTTGACTCCGGAGAAGTTGTCCGCCAACCCACGCCCGACGTTGAGAGCCCAAAGAAGGAAAAGATACCCTGCCTCCAATTAGTGTTAGCAGAAAACCAAACCAAGAAAGGCGCCGGGACGTCTTGCCAGATGAACTTCGCAAAGAATCGGTACCCCTCCTTCCACGAACTCAAGATGGATTTATCGAGGATGATGGGGAGGAGTCCGGCAAGGTGTTGTCCATCCACTCTCCTTCCCCGCATAGAGAGCGCTACACGAGAGGGGCGACCAAATGCACCCCTCTCACGCCATCTACGGCTTTCCTGCTTCGGTAAAATAGGTCACTGACAGACTGCCGGGACCAAAAGGTATGACCATGTAGTCGCTCGTCCAGGCAAGCGTGTCAGGGGACCCCTTCTCCGCCCAAGCCATAACGGCTTCAGCGCGGTTGCCGCCGGCACCCAAGCCGTACCCTTTGAAAGCGCCTTCGCCCCAGCAGTTGTCGGGCTCGCCATCCGGTCGATGGTGCGGCCCGAGGAGATTGCGCAGAGTGTTGGTGAGCGTCACTTCCAGCAGGTTGCGACCTTCCAGCACCCGCCCCGTGATGTCCCAACTAAAGGGGGCCAAAATCCGGTTGCCCAGATCATGCCCGTTGCACCGCACAGCCATCGTGCAGGCAGCTGGTTGCAGGGCGGTGAGCAGTACTCGCTCTCCCGGTTTTGGTTTCCGCATCTGAACCTCTTGTGTCAGCAGTATCGTGCCGGCAAAGAATGGATACCCGGCACTGACGAGGTCGGAACCGGCTGCGTCCGTCTCCTCCGTCAAGACGAATGCCGGAGCGAGCCGCACGCAACCCGCCGGAGCAGACTGTGAGGACGTCTCAGACTTGACGACGAAATCGCCGGCCAGGTAGGCGCTCTCCAGTTCGGTGCCGGTCAGATTCTCGAATAGGCTGGATAACGTGAAGCTGGAGCGTTTGAGCGGAGTGAAATAGGTAGTGATACAAACGGTATTGCGGCCGGGCCGCACTAAAGCGGTGATGTCTGTCGGCAAGAATGAAGGATCGATCAGGTACGGCAATCCGGCATATGCGCACGGCGTATGGTTGACAGCCACCTCTTTCTCACCGGCGTCTTCGCACACAAAAAACAAAGAGCCCGGTACCACCTCGACTTCAAAAGCGAATTCGAGCGTCACCCGGCCCTGGAATCCTCGCTCCGTCAGGATATCGTGCACCGCCAGTACCTGCATTGGGGCCGACCACTCTTCCCCGGCAGAGCGCCAGCGACAGGTATCGAGTGGCAGCCAGTTGGGGTCTCGGCGGCGCACCGACCACTGCGCCGGCAACGAAGTCTCGCTTCTGCGAACGGCTTTAGTCAACCCAAGGGCCGCAGCAGCGGGAGTTGCCACCGGTTCCCCCGTCGCCTGCCGCGCTGTGAATACCCGCGAAGCGAGCGGGGCCAGCGTGAACTGAGCCGTCGAGCCGCAATCCTGCGTCTGCCCGTCCGGCAAGCGCCACTCGGTCAGGGCGCAGAACGCCGGAGC
>JBMNSS010000099.1:0-10143 GCA_050945315.1 Limnochordia bacterium
CTGGTGGAGACTTGGAGAACGCGACACATGGTCTTTACGCTGGAATCGTCGCTGCGAAAAATGGCCGAGGTGCGAAACGCCAAGGTGCCGACCGAGAATAGGGCTTTCACGCTTGTTCCACTTCAGGGTAAGATCAACCCAAGGCTCTTGACTCACTGCTCACGGAGCGACCTTGTCCGTCAAAAAAGATGATGGTAAGCTGAACATGCATTAAATGATGCTCGGTTCATACTAATTATCTAAATCTCATGTTGGCAACTGCCGTATCCGAAAGGCTATGTACTCATTTGCAAACGTCGGCAGGTCATGAACCTGAAGGTCCATCAAAAAAGGGGGAGAAAGGTGAAACAAACAGCGATAGCACTGCTGAGTCTGGCAGTCGTGACCGCGATATGCGGCCAAGTGCAGGCGACGGCTCTTCCGACGGGAACGTTGGAGATCAACGTGTATGATGTCAAAAACGCGGTCAACGCCGGCCGGCTGACCCTGGGCGTGCAGGCGGATGGCAAGGCCCACTGTAGCGCCGAGGGGATTGAGACTCGGGCCCAGATCCGGGCTCTGGAAACGGGTGTTGAGGTGACAGTCGCCCTCCGGGACACCACCGGTCAGGACAGAGCATTGGATCTGGAAGCCTTCTACCCCATTGACCTTTCCGGATGGACCCGCTGGTCGGACATCAACACATCACAGCTTATGGCTTCCTATCACAGATTCAGTGAGAAGCGCTATCCGTTCGTGGCGGTCAGTCCGCCTCAGGGCGACACCGGCTTGTGCGTCGGTGTTCATCCCACGCAGCCCTTCTTGTACGAGATGCATGTGGCTGCCGAAGGGATCAGCCTCAAAGCTCCGCTGGGACTGACACCCCTGGGTGAGGGGCCACTCCACTCACAGGCGGAGATCACGTTCTACATCTTCCCGACTCCCGCGGCTCACGGATTCCGCGGAGCACTGGCGCTTTATTACTCCCTCTTCCCCGCCGCTTTCGAACGGCGGGCCACAGACGAAGGCATGTGGCTGTTCTCCTTTCCGACCGAAAGACTCCCGAATCCCCAGGACTATGCATACCGCGAGGGCGGCCCGAACGGTTGGGAGATTGACGAACAACTTGGTATAGGTACATATCCGTACACTGAGGCCTCTTCCCGCACCATAGCGGTGCCCCGCCTGCCGGCCGATCGCCGGGAGGCGTTGGAAATCTTCGCCGAAATGCATTCCGATATCAATCCGGCCGGATGGTATCTGCGTGGGGCTGCGGTGGACTCCGAGGTCTCTCGCACCGGACAACGCAGTCTGAAGTGCACCAAGACCGATCCCCAAGAGTGGGTCGGTGCTTCGCAGGATATCATGGTCCATCAGCAGCGTCCGGAGCCCATCACGATCAGCGGCTGGTTGAAAGCCGAAGACGTGACGGGATTCAGAGGCCGCGAGTGTTCTCTGTACGCCGACGTTCTGCTCACCAACGGCTCGTGGGCTTTTGGGCGCATCGTAGACTTCAGCGTCGGTACCCACGACTGGCAGAAGGCTTCGATGACGTTCTTCTTTGACGCGCCCGTAGAAATGATCCGCCTGCACTGCTTGTTCCGACATGGTCACACGGGTACGGTCTGGTTTGATGACATCACGGTGACCACGACCTCCGCTCCGGACGAGAATGTTTGCCTAAACCCCGGTTTTGAGACACACGGCACAAACCCCGATATCGATGCCATCAACGCCTATGCTCTCCATGCCGAAGACAACGAGCCGGTCTTTTTGATCACCACGCATATGGGAGCCGACGTCAGGCCCGATACGCCCCAGAAGCTGTTGCGTTTCACCCTGAATCCCAGTCCGTTTCTGAAACAAGCAGACGGCGTGGAGTTGCCGCCGGGCCCCAAAGAGATCCGCCGTTTCGTCAACATGATCGAGGCCAATCCCGCCATTGACGGTGCCTACATCGACAGCGTCTCTTCATGGGCTACAGCCCGCAATGATTTCCGCACAGAGCACTTCTACTGCAACCGGA
This sequence comes from Limnochordia bacterium, assembly GCA_050945315.1. Lineage (GTDB taxonomy): Bacteria > Bacillota > Limnochordia > DTU080 > DTU080 > DTU080. The sequence continues at coordinate 2,006 of JBMNSS010000099.1, forward strand.
ACCCGTTCACCTACGATCCGGCCACCAGACAAGTGGTGGCGGCAGGACGCTTCTACACCTGGCACTTTCTCGACCAGCTTCAAAAGCAACTCAACCCTCGCGGCAAGTGGGTCTTCACGAACATCCACAACACCATGGATACCTTCCTGCTCTATACCGTCTCTGACATACCGGGTATCGAAAGCTCGATCACCGCCCACGAGCGCTTTGCCTACATTCGGGCCGCGTCGTATCAGAAGCCGGCACTCCTTTTGAACTTCCTCAATCTGTATGACTTCGACAAGCGAGCCAAGCATGAACATCACTGGCGCATGGCCGTTCTGTACGGGTTGTACCCAAGTATAGGGCGACGTTGTGACGAGGCATACGCTCTGTACGGCGATCTCTATCGCCGCTTTATGCCATCGCTGAAGAGCATATCAGCGGCAGGATGGCAGCCGGTCACATACGCCGTGACCGAACCCGCAGGTCCCTACATGGAGCGCTTCGGTCAGAGTCCGGAGCAAGGCCTCTACTTCACTGTCTACAACGAGAGTCAGTCGAGATACGACGGAGAATTGGTCATTGATGCCGCGGCCCTTAGTATCAGTGCCGCTGAAGCGCTGCAGATTATGGACACCACCACAGAGGCCACATGGCCGGCGAAGCTGGCAAACGGAAAACTGCGCGCTTCGTTCTCCGTAGCCGCCGAGGATGTGGCAGTGCTACAACTGAAGCCGACGGAGTGAAGCCTTATCCCCTCTGACGCGCCCGGGCCGGCCGCATTGAAGCGACCGGCCCGGGCAGGTTTCCGTCAGTCTCTCTACTCACTTTCAATCCTGATGTCATCCACGTGCAGGGTCGCCGCGGCATTGACGTAGACATAGAAAGATGCGTGTTTTATGTCTCGGATCGGAAGCTTGGATTCATCGCCTCCGTGGAAATACTCATTGAGCACCTTAACCCGCTCACCGTCGAGATATACGATCAGCTCGGTATCGTCCTTGCCCGCCGGCTTATACTCCACATCCAGCTGATACCACTTGTCTGGAACGATCTCGCTTATTCGGGTTCCGTAACCTTTCTCCGTGGTCCGGTGTGATAGGAAATACTGACCCTCCTGATGGGCGATCATAAAGGATAGGGCTCGGCTTGCCCCCCCTGCACCGGAGCCGAAATACAAATTGAACCCTCCGCCCGGGGCAAACTCAGAGGTCATGAATCTCAGGCTGATCCGAGTCGTGTCGGATTCCGGTCCTGCCTCAAAGCCCCTTGCAACGCTGTAGCCACTGCCGGTGACCAGCTTCTGCACTCGCAGAACCTTGTTCTCACTGTCATGCGGATCGGGGACTACTCCGAAGGTTCCCGGTCCGGACGAGGGCACCCACGACAATGTACCGTCATCGTCATCAAAGTCATCCTCCAAACCGATGGGAACCTCTATGCGTTCGTGCGGTTTCATGTTGACTATGGCGTCCCAGAATTCCTTGCTGTAGCGAGCCAAGGTAGGCCGTGAGATCCCCACCAGTTCATACAGGTAATTGATGGTCGCATTGGCACCTGCCATAGTGCCGTTCATGTCCGCCTCGGGCAAACCCAGTGACACGGTCGCACCTTGAGATGTCGGAGAGCTGCCACGCTCGAGATATGAAAAGGCCCCGTCCGGCTGCTTGAATCTGAGTAGGCTCTCTTTCGCTCCCTTGATCATCCGGGGCATGTTTCCATGAAGCAAGGCCTCAATGTCCGGATCATATCCCAGGCCGCCTCTTCTGATGACTGTAGCGAGCAAGTCCACCGGATTTCTGACGTGAACGATCGATTTCGGAGTGTCGTTGACGATGGCATAGATCGTGCTCTCAATCATCTTTTCGGCGTTGGGATAGGGCCTTCCCGATGCGTAGTAACCGGAGAGCTTCATGGCCGCCGAGACCTCTTCCAGTGTCCGCCCCGGGCCCCACAGCCCCGTCTCAGGATTCTGAATCTCTTCTATGAATTCGTAGACAACATCCAGCAAACCGACCTGTGTGATCTCCGACCGGGCGGAAGAGACATTATGCCCGGCGCTCCAGGGACGGTTCTCCCAGTCAAAGCTCTCAAGCCAGCGGCGAAGTGCCTCAGGCGATCTCAGATACTCAGGAAGAGTTGAGATGCTACCTCCCCCGGCGGGCGCAGGCTGCGCCAATGACGCCTGACGGTAAGGACTGGCATTGCCAAGTCTTTGATAACCCATTAAGGCCAAGAAACTCGGAACGCTGGGTTTACTGGCTTGCCTTTCTTTACTGTAAGGCAGAGGATACAACGGTTCCGCCCCGAGATTGCGAAGTGCCCCCACAGCCTGAGAAAGGTTTCGCGATCTTTTTGCGTTGGAGACATTGGAACCAAATTGCGGATCAAAGAAGTACCCGGTTACCGGATCCTGCCGGCTTTGGAAGAATGCGATCATCTTCTGTCTGATGTACGGAGGCATGTCATTGAACATGCCGTGGGATCTCATGAAGTTCAGGGCTTGGCCGGTCGATTCAATATCCGCAGCAAAACCATCCCTGCCAATGGCGCTGCGCGCGTAGTAAAAACCGCCTGTATCCGGGTCATACATGCTGGCGACCCACATCGCAACGTCCTTATCCATAATGCTGTTGAGATCTTCCAAGGCTTCCATTACCTCCGGGTTGAGCAAGAAATATCGATCCTTTACCAAACTCAGATTCAGGGATCTTATCCAACTCAGATCGTCTGCCCAGACTACACTGCCCAATGACCAACCTAAGATGACCGCGACGGCAATAACCCAAAAAACACGGGTGATTCTGTAATCTCTCATTGTCATCGCCTCCCTTACTTTAGCACCGTGCGAATAATCCGTCAGTTCCCGACTCTGATTCACTTCAGGGCCTGTGGTGCATTTCCTCCCCGAGCATATCGAGTCTCAGCTTCGATGGTGCCGCTGAATCACGAAAGGCAGGCCGGAGGAAACCAATCGACGCTTCTTTCAGTCGTTGTCTGAGTCAGCGTCGTCTTCCGCTTAGTCACAACCTCAAAGGCAACAGCTCCCGGCCATACGCCGGCTTTACCTACGCCTTGACCACCCGGCACACTCCGCTTCTGCGAGCAGTGCCGGGTGTCCGCTCACCAGAGATACGTTGAAACCCGGACCCCTCTGGCTTAGCGGGGATCGCCGCTACTGGCTTCAGCCTGGTGCTTGTAAGGCGCAGAGGATGATTCGGTTTGACTTGCCCGGTCCGGGGACGGGCCCGGGCAAGTCTTGACCTTGTCACTACTTGCTTTCAATCTTGACATCATCCACATGCAGAGTCGCGGCGACAGTGCTCCAGACATAGAAAGATACGTGTTTTATGTCTCGGATCGGAAGCCTGGATTCATCTCCGTCGTGGAAGTACTCATCGAGCACCGCAACCTGCTCTCCGTTGATACACACTACCATCTCGGTATCATCCGGTCCGGCGGGCTTATACTCCACGTCCAGCTGATACCACGCATTCGGCACAATCTCGCCGAGTCGCGTCCCATAGCCTCGTTCGGTGGTCCGGTGCGCTATGAAGTAGGACTCGCCCCGATGAGCGATCAAGAAGGAAAGAGCAGTATTGGCCAGGTTCGAAGCTGAACCGAATTTCAGGTTGAACGCTCCTCCGGAGGCGAATTCCGAAGTCATAAACCTCAGGCTGATCCGAGTCTTCTCGGCTCCCGACGGTGCCTCAAAGGCTCTTGACACTCCGTATCCGCTGCCTGTGACCTGCTTTTGCACCTGCAAAACCCTGTTTTCACTGTCGAGCGGGTCGGCCACGATGCCGAAGGTACCGGGTCCGGACGAGGGCATCCAAAGTGATTCTTCGTCATCGCACTCAAAGCCATCGTCTAAACCTACGGGGATCTCAATTGGCTTGTGCGGTGGCATGTTGACTATAGCGCTCCAAAACTGCTGGCTGTAGCGAGCCAAGTTCGGACGTGTGATTCCCGCCAGTTCATACAAGTAGTTGATGGTCGCGTTGGCCCCGGCCATGATGGCGTTCATGTCTGACTCCGGCAAACCGAGTGACACGACCGCGCCTTGGGAAGTCGGTGAGCTGCCTCGTTCGTAATACGAAAAGGCGCCGTCGCGTTGTCTGAACCTGAGTAGACTCTCTTTGGCGACGGCGATGATCCGAGGCATGCTTTCACGAAGCAAGACCTCCATCTGCGGATCATACGGCAGTCCGCCCCTTCTGACGACAGTAGCGAGCAAGTCCATCGGGTTTCTCACGTGACAGATACACGTCGGAGTATCGTGCAAGATGGCGTGGATCGTGCTCTCAATCATCTTTTCGGCGTGGGGATAGGGCCTTCCTGACGTGAAGTAGCCGGAGAGCTTCATGGCCGCGGATACCTCTTCCAGTGTCCGCCCCGGACCCCAAAGACCCGTCTCCGGGTTTTGCACCTCTTCTATAAACCCATAGACCACATCAAGCAGACCGACCTGTGTGATCTCTGAACGAGCTGACGACACGTTGTGCCCCGCGTTCCAGGGACGGTTCACCCAGTCCAAGCTCTCAAGCCACCGGCGAAGATCCTCGGCCGATCTGAGATGCTCCGGCAACGTCGGGATGTTCACTCCCCCCCCGGGGGCAGGGTGCACCATGGGTGCGTGACGGTAAGAAGCCAAATCTCCAAGTCTTTCATAGCCGAACCAGTCAAACAGATCCGGAAGGCTGATCCCGAAGGCTTGTCTTTGCGGACTGTACGGCAGAGGATATAAGGGTTCCGCACCGAGATGGCGAAGAGCGCCCACAGCCTGGGAGAGGTTCCTCGATCTTTTTGCGTTGGAGACATTGGAGCCAAACTGCGGATCAAAGAAGTACCCGGTTACCGGATCTTGCCGGCTTTGGAAGAAAGCGATCATCTTCTGTCTGATGGGCGGAGGCATGTCATTGAACATGCCGTGGGATCTCATGAAGTTCAGGGCTTGGCCCGTCGATTCAATATCCGCCGCAAACCCTGGCCTGCCAATGGCGCTGCGCGCGTAGTAGAAGCCCCCCGTGTCCGGATCATACATACCGGCAACCCACATCACGACGTCCTTGTCCATAGTGCTGTTGAGGTCCTCCAGAGCTTCATATATCTCCGGACTGAGCAAGACGTATTTGTCTTTCAGCAAACTGAGCCTCATGGAACCTAGCCAATCCCGGTCCTGTGCCCAGACGACGCTTTCCAAGCAACAACCCAAGACGACCGCAAAAGTAAGAGCCCAGATGACGTAGGTCATTTTCGGAAACCTCATCGCGGCAACCTCCCTTGCCCTAAGGGTGAGTTGACAATCCTCTTATTCCCGGCCCTGGTCCGTTTAGTGGCCTATCCCGGTATTACCTGCTCAACTATGCGGATCAGAGGTAGTACGCAGTAAGAGTTCGAGTGGATAGTCACCGCGGGGATGCGCGGAAGAGAACCCGACACTTGAACGAAGATGGAGTCGCCGGATCTGCAGAGTCATCCGTCAGGCGCCGGTGCCTGGGCTGTCTCAGAAGCAATGTCGAGAGAGCCCAGGAGATCTCCTATTCAGCTGTTATTTGGATATCATCCACATGCAAGGTCGCTGCGGCGTTGATGTAGACGTACAAGGACACGTGCTTGATGTCTCGGATCGGAGGCGTGGACTCATCCCCGCCGTGGAAGTACTCATTGAGCACCTTAGGTTGCTGGCCGTTAATACAGGCGATCATGCGGGTATCATCCGTCCCGGCCGGCCTATACTCCACATCCAGCTGATACCACTCACCGGGGACAATCTCACTTATTCGGGTGCCATAGCCTCTTCCCGAGGTTCGATGAGAGATGAAGTACGTTCCGCCCTGACGGGCGATCTGGAAGTTGAGGGCCGTCTTGCCCCAAGCGGAGCCGAAAAGCAGATCAAAGGCTCCGCCGGGAGCAAACTCGGAGGTCATGAATCTCAGGCTGATCCGGGTCTTTTCGGCTCCCGGCGGCACCTCGAAGTCCCTGGACACCCTGAATGCGCTGCCCGTGACTGACTTCTGCACTTGCAGGACCCTGTTCTCACCGTCATGCGGGTCGGCGACCATGTCGAAGGTTCCCGGTCCGGACGAAGGCAACCAGAGCAGTTCCTCAACACCGTATTCAAAATCATCGTCCAAACCCATGGAGATCTCCATCGGCTCGTGGGGTGGCATAGTGACTATGACGTCCCAGAACTCCTGGCTGTACCGAGCCAAGGTGGGTCGTGTGATTCCTGCCAGTTCATACAGCGAGTTGATCGTCGCATTTGCCCCGTCCAGAGTGGCGTTCATGTCCGACTCGGGCAAACCGAGCGAGACGGTGGCGCCTTGAGAGACGGCAGCGCTGCCTCGCTCATAGTAGGAAAAGGATCCGTCGGCTTGTTTAAATCTGAGTAGGCTCTCTTTTGCGCCTGTGATGATCCGAAGCATGTTCTCACGAAGCAAAGCTTCGATCTGCGGATCGTATGGCAGGCTGCCTCCTCTGACGACCCTGGCGAGCAAGTTCATCGGGTTTCTCACGTGGACTATCGACTTGGGGGTATCGTTTAGGATCGCATAGACGGTGCTCTCAATCATCTTCCCCGCGTTAGGATAGGGCCTTTCTGATGTGAAGTAGCCCGACAGTTTCAAGGCCGCCGATACCTCTTCCAGTGTCCGTCCCGGACCCCAAAGACCCGTCTCGGGATTCTGAATCTCTTCTATGAACTCGTAGACTACATCAAGCAAGCCCACCTGCGTGATCTCTGAACGGGCGGACGATACGTTGTGCCCCGCGCTCCAGGGACGGTTCACCCAGTCAAGGCTCTCAAGCCATCGGCGAAGGGCCTCCGCCGATCTGAGATACTCCGGCAACGTCGGGATGTTGATTCCTCCTCCGGGTGCGGGATACACCATGGGTAGCCGACGGTGAGCACCGACATCGCCAAGTCTTTGATATCCGAACCAGGCGAACAGATCCGAAAGGCTGAGCTGACCGACTTGCCTTTGTGTGCTGTACGGCAGAGGATACAAGGGTGCCGCGCCGAGACTGCCCAGAGCTCCAACCGCCTGATAGAGGTTTCTTGACCTTTTTGCGTTGGCGACATTGGAACCGAATTGTGGATCGAAAAAATACCCGGTTACCGGGTCTTGCCGGCTCTGGAAGAAGGTGATCAACTTCTGTCTGATCTGCGGTGGCATGTCGCCAAACATGCCATGAAGCCTCATGAAGCTCAGGGCTTGGCTGGTCGACTCGATATCTGCGGCAAAACCTTGCCTGCCAATGGCGCTGCGGGCGTAGTAAAAACCGCCTGTGTTCGGATCATACATACTGGCGACCCACATCACGACATCCCTGTCCATAATGCCGTTGAGGTCTTCCAATGCTTCATAGACCTCCGGAACCAGCAGAAAGTATCGGTCTTTGACCATACTCAAATTCAGGGATCGTATCCAACTTAGATCGTCTGCCCAGACTACACTGCTCAATGAAAAACCTAAGATGACCGCGGCCGCAATTACCCGGATAACCCGGGTAATTCTGTAATCTCTCATCATTGTAGCCCCCCTTGCCTTGTCACTCTGCGAACAATCCGTCAGGTCCGGCCTTTGTTCCTTTCAGGGCTGATCGTGTCTTCCCTTCCCGACCCAGCCGAGCCGTACTTCGGCGGCATCTCCGACTCGCCGAAGGCAGGCCGGACAGTGTTTATGGGAGGAGACGCCGGTCGGCATCTGAGTCAGCGCCCTCTTTCACTTCGTGACAACCATGAACCCGACGGCTTGAGCAGTCTTCTGCATCGCCCGGTTGTCGCGCCCCGTGTGGCACGTGGCCAATCGACCGTTGCTCAGAATGTGTTCGGTGACAAAGCTGACCACCGCCGTGGCCAGCCCCCTACACCGATGATCAGCGTTTGTCCTCACGGCAGCCACCTCCCACGCCCTGTCAGAATAGGTCCACACGGCGGCGACACTGACCAGAACACCGTCTTCCACGATGCCGCAGTAGGTATATCCGCTGTCACGGGCGTTGTGCCAATCCTCAATGGTCAGGGCTAGTACAGCGTTTCATAAGTCCTTTCCCGGAGCCTGACACAGGAAGGCGAAAATAATCCCATAAGATCAGCAGGACATCAGGCTTGGGTCGCGAAGTTGTCGGAAAACTCCTGTCCCCATGCGGTG
>JBMNSS010000100.1:0-10041 GCA_050945315.1 Limnochordia bacterium
TCGCTTGTTGCGGTCCGTAGGAGCTCTTCGGCAGAGAGAGGGCACTGCGCGTCATGGCACCCTCGGCGTTAAAACGGACGAGCTTCTTGCCCACGCGCACCAGATCTTCCCAAGTCACCGGGGGTTGAGCGGGATCGACACCCGACTCCTCCCACAAATCCTCACGATAGACAAAATCGCGCTGCTGCACTCCGTTCCAGGGTATCGCGTATAGTCTTCCGTCAGCCGTGTTCCAACCTCTGACTTCAGGAATCATGTCCTTCATGAAACTCCACTTGTCGACTATCTGATCCAAAGGCAAAAGGACATTGGCCCCGACAAAGGCCCCCAGAGCCGCCGAGCCATGGGTAAAGGTATCGGGAGGAGCTCCTCCGGCCACGGCCACGAAAATGGCATCAGTCGTCCAGTTAACGGCCTTAATCTCGACTTCGACTCCGGTCTCCTGTGTGAAGCTCTGGATCACTTCCAATAAGGCGGGATTGGTGGCGCTCTGGGTCCAGAGACTGACTGAGGATGCAGCCCACACACTGCCGCCACTCAGCCCAAGAGCGATACACAACACCACAGCTGCCGCTACACGTCTGCGCATATCTTGCCTCCTCAAGAAAGACTGCTCAATATGTATTATACATTCACCACTCAATCGACCTCTCCTGTCCCGTTGCACAATGGACAGGCATAGCACCCGTCGCACTCATTACTCAAGACACGCAGGTATAGACAGGCGCGTGACGAACTGTTTTTACCGTAACGAACAACACACATCATGTTATTGAGTCTATAGGTAATAGCTGAGATAGACTAGAAAGGAGTCTGAACAATGGAGTCAAGACGGTCCATAACGATGCTGATGCTTATCGCGTGCTTGGTTCTGTTCGGATTTGCCTCTCCGGCGCTCAAGTCCGAACCGGTGACTATCTCGTTCTCCTATTGGGGCAGTGCTCACGAACATGAGATCTGGACGGAAGTCCTCGAAGCGTTCGCAGACCACCATCCTGATATCCATATAGATCCTTTGTATGTGACGGGATCATACTCCAGCAAGATGAGGGTGATGATCGCTGCCGGCACGGCACCGGATGTAATGAACTGGGAAGACAAGCTCGGTTTGCCTCTGGTACCTACCGGGGCCTTCATGGACCTGAAACCCCTGATGGAGAAAGATCCTTCATTTCAACGACAAGCCTACTATCCCATTACGCTTGAAGACTTTCAGTTCAAAGGCCAACAGTGGGCCCTGCCATGGGACTTCATCACCACGTGCCTCATCTACAACAAAGATCTGTTTGACGGTGTCGGTGTGGGCCATCCGCCCTATCCGTGGCAAGATGACCACTGGAACTGGCAGAGCTTCATCGAAACGGCCAAGAAGCTCACTATAGACAAAGACGGAGACGGTACGCCTGATCAATGGGGATTTCCCAATACCTACTCCTGGTCTCGCTGGCGCCTCTGGGTCTGGCAAAACGGCGGGCTTGACTGGGAACCGACGGGCACCCGCTCCTTGCTCACTTCCGAGCCAACCGTCTCGGCACTGCAGTTCATTGCGGATATGACCCATCTTCATCGTATTTCCCCCACACAAACACAGATCAATCAGTTGGGCGGGGAACTCAAAATGTTCACCGAGCAAAGAGTGGGCATGGCTACAGCCGCCGCGTACAACCTGCCGTACTTCCGGGACAACTACACTTTCAGATGGGACTTAGCGGCCTTCGCCAGAGGTCCGGTCCGAAACGCCTCGCCCTTGATCCCCGACGGAGTGACCATCTCATCCCAGACAAAACACGTGGATGAAGCCTGGGAGCTCGTCAAATTCATCATCGGCCTGAATGCACAACGCATCATGGCCGAGCGCGGATACCGAATATCACCGAGACGGGACGTGCTGGCCAAATTCATCACTCCTTTGACCCCTCAACGGGAGGAGGTCTGGATCGAGGCGGTCGACCATGGCATTCTCACCAACTACACCACCGAATGGACCAACATCGAAGTCGACACTATCCGACCGGCCATCCAAGGCCTGTTAAACGGATTGTACAGTGCCCGCCAGATGGTGGAACAGATCAATCCGAAAATAGAATCTCTTTTGGGCCAAGCGGAAACCCGCTTTGCCAGATGAGAACACATGATACTCTTATGATACAATTAGACCACCCTGCTACATTTTTCCCGATAGGAGGTTCGTGATGAAAATAAGATCATGGATTACTACGTCAACTGTCTTCGCGCTGGTTGTCCTCTTAGCCGGTTCTCTCCAGGGATTTGCCGCCACCAAGACCATTGGCTTTACCTACCTGGCCGGGAGCCAAACCTGGGAGGATGCCTATGCCGCTTTGACCGATGCCTTTGAGGCCGCCAATCCCGATGTCAAGGTGGAGCGCACTCGCGTCCAGTCCGGATATCCGGACCGATTGGTAGCCTTGATCGCCTCGGGAACCGTACCCGATGTCATCGCCCTGGATATGGCGGACATCATGTCCTTCGGTGATGAGCGTTTCTTGTATGACCTCAACTCGTTCATCAAAAAGACACCGGAGTATCAGGTTCAGCGCATGGCCGCTCCCATGCTCGACACCTACACGGTAGACGGCAAACTCTTTGCCGCCCCGATTTTGGCCAACCCTTCCGTCTATGTGTACAACATCGAGCTTTTTGATCTGGCCGGCCTTGCACACCCCATTGATTATTACAGAAAGGACAACTGGACCTGGTCGGTCTTCCGCGACATGATCAGAAAGATCACGCGTCGTGGGGATGACGGACGCCGCTCCGTGCTCGGCGCCTCGATGCATCTGCCTCGCACTTGGATAGCCTCCAACGGCGGTCGCGAGGTTGATGACACCAAGCGCCCGACGAAGTCCTTCTTTACCGATGAGCCCACTCTGGAAGCCTTGACTTTCCTGCACGGCCTGATCTGGCAGGACGAAGCAATGCTGCCCGCCGGAAAAGTGGCCAGTGAAGTCGGCGCCGACGACGTGTTGGGATTCGCTCAAGGCAAGCTGGGTCTGTCAAGCCGCTGGCTGTCGTCAATCCCCGCCTACGCCCAGGGAGGCTTTGACATGGGCCTCGTACCCTATCCGAAAGGAGACGGCTCGCAAGGGCGGTACGCCACTGACCTGGGCATGTTTGGTATCGCGATCACCAAACAGTCCAAGGACGTGGAGACAGCGTGGCGCTATGTCTCGTTTATCACCGGACCTGCCGGCTCAGCCATCGATGCGAAAATGCTCGGACGTACCCCGCCCCGCCCGGTAGCACTGGCGTGGTTGCCTACTACCGTAATCAACCCCGAAATCTATCCGGATCTGTTGATCTACGGTACCTCGCGCGTCGTCTCCCGCGATCGCAGAGACATACAGCGTATCATCGACCAGGGTCTGAGACCGCTGTGGGACAATAACGTAGAGGCCAGGACGGCAGCCGAAGAGATAGACCGGCAAATTGAGGCGTATCTGAGACAGAATCCGCAGTAACAATCACCGAACAAAAACGAGCTCCGAAGCCTAACCGCCTCGGAGCTCGTTTTTTCAACCGTCGACTAATGGGCATCCGCCACTCGAATCAACCTTATCTCATCACCGACCACAAGGCGATCTACCACATCCATGCCTTCGATCACTTGTCCGAAAACCGCATACTGCCCGTCCAGCCTCTCAGCATCCGCTTTGAGAATGTAAAACTGTGAACCTGCCGAATCCGGATGCGTTGAGCGGGCCATAGCTATCGCGCCACGCACATTGCGCAGTGAGGGGTGCGTCTCAAGCTTGATTGTGTATCCCGGTCCTCCCGCGCCGGTCCCCTCAGGATCGCCGCCTTGCACCACCCAGTCTTCCACCCGATGGAAAACCCCGTCGTCATAGAAGCCGCGCTCGGCCAACTTGACAAAATTGGCCACGGTCAAGGGCATCAAATCGCCCCGCAAGACGACCTTGATCGACCCTTTAGAGGTCTCTATCACTACCGGTATCGCCCCGACTTCGGCGATTCTTGCCGCTTCCTCCTCAGAAGGCGGCAGCAAAGGTAAGGCCGCTGGCCCGCCGATCTCAATGACCGCATTTCTTGCCATGTCTTGTACTCTCTCATCACTGTCATTCATCGTTTCAATCAGAGCCGGGATGGCCTCATGGGCCCCCGGACCGACCATGGCCAGTGCCCAGGCTGCGACATTCCGGATTTCCGCATAGTCGTCCAAGAGAGCCTCAGTCAAGGCGGGCACCGCCTCCACGGCCCGAAAACCGATGTTCCCCAAAGAGACTGCAGCCTGCCAACGCATTTCCGGATCGTCGTGGAATAGGGTGTCAGCCAAGACCGGCACCACCTGTGGAGCCCACAAACCGATCTCACCCAAGGCTCTCACTGCTGCGTAACGAACGGGGGCGGCCCGGTCATTAAGACGCCCAACCAAGGCATCGACAGCGTCTATGCCCCGCAACGACAGAGCTCCCAACTGCAAAGCCGCATCACGCCGAGTTGTCCATATGGGATGCTCCAACTGAGCCATCAGTTCTTCCACCGTAGCTGCCGTGACCACACTGCTTGAGATGAGGAGACTCAAGACAACGGCTATGACAACAGACCAACCACAACGCCGCAAATACATTCTGATCCATCCTTTCCCGGCCTTCTCCTGCCGCCTCAGTTGCCGGCACTCCTAAAAAGAAAGCTCAAACGACGAGTCCGCGTCAAAACGAGCATAAACATGGCGAGTGAGTTCATATTCATCGGCAACCTGATCGTAAAAAAGCGGACGGAGCTTTTCATCGACCACACTCAGCAGGCTTAAGGGTCTCGGGGCCACACAAGCGGCTATCTCAGGCAGATCGCAGATCTGCAGAATACCTGACACAAAGACACCCGGCGGCTGCTCCCGAAACTCATTGATCGCCAGACTATGATAGGAAACGAGCAGTCTCTTAAGCTGGATCCTCGAAATCCCAGTGTCGAGTGCCGCCGCCATCAGTGCTGCCAAAGCGGCGAGATCCTCACCGATCACTTCCACGTCGTCCAAACCGGTCAACTGCCTCAGGCAATTGACACCGGCCAAAAGATCCAACACCCGGCAACCGAGAAGGCTTCTTCCCACCATCCCGTAGTTGAACAGATGGTAACCCTCAACTCCCAGTCTCCGGTAGGAACCTGACATCTTACAGGCATATGACTGGGTAGAGCCCTTACCCCTCATTTCGGTGACCAGCACGCTCACTCCGTCCGCTGCCAAAGCACGCAGATCAGCCCGCGACTCGGCTACCATCGCGCATTCATCTTCGCTGACAAAGACTGCGGCGCGTCCGTTTGTCCGGTCAGAGCGCATCCAGATCGCCGGTATTTCGATGCCCGGCTCAGGTCGGTAACACAAAGAGGTGAGAATGAGACCGCCCGCCTCTGCGCTCGTCCTTCCCATCTCCATCGGTGTCTTCCCTTGCGGTACATCCACTCGCAGCAACTCGCGCAGTCTGTCGCGCAGTTCTTCTTGCTCCGTCGGGATATCATCCTGAGCAGTCTGCGCAAACCATGGCCGCCGTTCCTTTCGGAGCCTTTGGGCCTCCTGTCGCGTGAAACTGAAGACCGTTCTGCTGCCTAAATAGAAGGTCTGGCCTTGCGGCGTGGCCCAAAGCGTCTCCGGATCTTCCAGCGTAAGGTCCGCCCCCCAGTCCACGCTTTGAGGATTCTGTTCACCGCACAACCATCGACGGAACCAATCGGCAACCGCCACCCGATGGGGGGGCAAGAAACCATGGGGACCTTCGGCTACCACGGCTTCCACACGTTCGGCCAGCCCCAACAAGGCATAGGCCCGTCGTGCCTGCTCAGCCGACTCGAGAGCACCCTCCATGGGGAAGAAGTCCTCCTTGCTGGTCCCGATCAAGAGCGGTCGGGGAGCGGTGGCGATACACAGCTCGGTGTGGTCAATACCCTCTTTGATGACGTCATCTTGCACCTGCTCCGCGTCGGCATACTCATTGCGGGCCAGCCAGCGCTGTCGTTTGGTGATGTAGCAGATCGGAGCCGCCGCCCGAATCCTTTCGTCCAGAACCATAAGATACGAGGTATTGGTTCCGCCGCCCGAGACTCCCGTACATCCGATACGCTCCGGATCGATCTCGGGTCGTGAAAGCAGGTAATCTAAAGCCCGCATGCCATCCCACACCATTAATCCGCCCATGCTGATCCCGACCAGCAGGCTTTGGATTCCTGCGTATTCGTGCTCGGCCACAGAGGCCGCGGCAGGATTGGCGACGATGGATGAACACTGACGCAGGGGATCCCAGTACTGAATGCGCTCTCCTTGTCCGATCGGATCATACGAAAGAACGGCAAAACCGTTTTTCACCAGAGTGACGGCCACTCGTTGATAGGTTTCACCGGCCTTGGCGGTCCAAGTGTGCCCCAAAGGATGCAGAATCCCCGGCAGGGGTCCCCGGTGGTCGGTAGGCAGATACAGATTTGCCGTCACCGGAAAGGACGGTCGGCTTTCAAAGATCACCTTCTCGATGCGGTAACCGTCTCGCACGACCTCACCTGTCGTGCGCGCCCAAAGAGGCTCCCTTTCAATGTCGGGAAGCCGAAGGAGTTCTCGAAATCGGTTCTTGATGTCCGCAATGTATGCTTTCAGTCCCTCAGGATCTGAGATACTTGCCCGCCGGCTGTCTGTCCGTGCAAACAAAGGCTCCGCCAAAGAGACAATATGTTCATACACCATGGAAGATCGGTCCATTGCCACAAGCCCCCCAAGAAGCCATGCTCTGTTTTTTGTGACTTCCATAGGGCCCCGACACTTCCTGCCATATAGCCAACCACGTCCTGCCTTTCCGGGACAGGACGTGGTTGAACAGGCATTGCCGCCTTATTTGGTCAGCTGGCATCTGGCTCGCTTTTTGCTTCCTCTTCCTGGGCTTCCGGACGTCTGGCGGTCTTAGCGGACAAGAGCCAACGCGGCCGCTTGATAAAATCGCCGCCGTGGAAGCTGGCCTCAATACGGCCGGTCTTCTCCAGGTGATTGAAGCAGCTTCTCATGCAGCCACGAGACCCTTCAACGCCATAGCTGGAACCCTCACGCTCACCGACGCCCCATTTTTGGAGCATGGCATGGCCTTCCACCACATAGCCTGAGGGGAACTCATCGGTGGCTCGCCAACGAGCGGTGGAAAGCGTCCAGGCGAACTTGTAGGCTGCCTCTTCACTGACTTCCTGTTCAGCGACGTCAAACTTCCAGCCCGGGAAGTCCTTGTGCAAGAACGGTGACGTGCGCGGATCCCCGCCGTGATACATCAGAGTGCATTTGCCCAGATCCACGTCGGCCCACTCATAGGTATAATCCTCAATCTGGATCTTGACCGTCTTACCCTCCCTGATGTGCGGAATGGCTCCGGGACAACCGTGCACACACTGCATGCAACGATCACAAATGGTCCCCGGTTTGACCAACGGCGTGGGCTCCAATTCGGCATCGGTGATCACGGCATGCAGACGTTGCCGAGGTCCGAACTGTCTGGTCAAAAAGACCTTTGACCAGCCCATCTCGCCCACGCCTGCGGCCGTAGCCGCGATGCGAATGGCCATATGAACGTTGTGAGCAACCTCGCCCTTGCGCAGAGGCTCACGGGTCGGCTGCGTTTCAGGCACTCCCGGATAGTATGGAGCGGCCTCCCAGCCGTGATCCTCCAGATGACAGGCCAGATGATATGATCCCCACGGTATGAAAAAGCTGTTGAGCAGACCATGGTAATCGAAGTAGGTGTATGAGGGCCAGTAAGTACCCTCTTCGATGCCGCGCCATCCGCCGCGCAAGATGCGTTTGCCCACCACGATCACGGATTTGGCCCGGGGCATTATGGAAGCCGGGTGCATCCGTTTCGGGGCATCTTTGAACCGTTCAATGTTGGCCACACCGAAAAGGTCCAGCCCAACGGAGTGGGCGTATTCCTTAAGACTCTCTGTCGTAACAGCCATGACGGTGCTCCTCTCTCACTCGCATGGTATCTACGAGATAATGCGTCTTTCAGTGATCACCTGCCACGGATTGCGCTGGCGGAAAGGATTGGCAAAGGTGCTTTTCACCCGTCCCGCCTTTTCCAGACGGTCCACGCAAGTGCGCATGCAAAAGGCCGCCAGACGATCAGGCAGCCCCGACGTGTAATGCGGATTAGGAGCCGCTCCGTTGGCGCAAGTGCGACACTTGCTGTACTCGATGCGCGCTACAGGCATCACTTTGCCGCAAATCACCCGTTCCGTCACAGCCGTAACCTCGATTGCGCCCAAAGGACAAGCCTCTTCCTTTTCTACGCAGCGATCGCAGATGGGCTCCTCAACCAGCGGATCAGGATCAAGAGGTGCATCCGTTATGATCAGCTGCACTCGCTGCCGCGGCCCAAAATCAGGCGTGAGCAAAACACCGCAGAAACCGATCTCGCCGAGTCCGGCTCGCACTGCGGCATCCTCAAAGTCTATCATCACATTCGGAGCCGGCTGTCCCTCACGCGCCGGAATGCCCATAGGCGGCACCTGCGGAGGCAGATTGGGCACCGGAACCGACTCCCATCCGTGATCCTCCAAATACTCCGACGCCTTAAAGGTACACATGGCCAAGAAGCGGTTGTTGAGCCAGTCCCGCCCGTACTGAGAATAAAGGTCAAATTGCGTACCCTCTTCCACACCGCGCAAGGTCCCTCGCGTGATGCGCTTCCCGATCATTACCACACTGCGCGCCTCAGGAAATATGGAACTAGGATGACGATTGGGTGCAACATCCTCAAAGCGCTCGATATTAGCAATACCAACCAAGTCGGCTCCTACACTTCGAGCATATTCTTTGAATGCCGCTGTAAACTGACTTCTCTCTTCAGGTGTGTTCAACGGGCCATCAACCATGGAGACGAGCCTCCCCTGAGAAGATATTAATACCAGTAACATCATCGTCGCGTGAGCTTCCTATTCCGTCCACACAAGACTTAGTCTAAAGATGAACACATTTTAACAGGCGAAATTGCGAAGGTGTGCACCCGACTATTGACTTAAAGATCCTGTTGAAGTGCTGAACACTGCCGAAACCTGATGCAAAGGCCACCGCACAGATATTCTTGTCGGAGTCCTGCAACAACGACTTCGCCAACTCCACGCGCTGACAGTTGATGAACTGAGTGAGGGTCATACCGCGATAGGCGCGAAACAACCTGCTCAAGTAAGGCGGGCTTAATCCCACGGCCCGGGCCACAGAGGACAGTGTGAGCGGTTCACTGATGTTTTGCACCACATACGCTTCAGCACGGGCTATGGCCGGATGTTCGAGCTCATGGAGACGAACCTCATACACCTTGGAGACGAATACCCTGATGGCGGAGTGGATAACCTGCTCCAGCTCCTCATAGTCATACAACACGAGGATGCTCTCGAAATACCGTTGATTGAGATCATACAGTAAGGCCGGATCCACCCCTGCCGTTTGCGCCGCCATGCTCATTGACACCAAGATCGATTGGAGCAGACCCCGCAATTTCAAAAGCGGGATGTATTCAGAACCGAAAAGAAAAGCCGATACCTCACTGCACGCCTCAGACACGGAATCCACATCTCCGCTTCGCGCGATGCGCTCCAGTTTTTCGACAAGAGGCTTCACCACAAAGCGCTGTTCACCCCGCCGGAGAGTATCACAGACCAGTACGCGCCCTTTTTCCGTCTGCAACTGCGTTCGCAAGGCGACTACGGCGTATTGTGCCGCCCGGCGAAAACCACTGAGTCCCTGCTGCCGCCGAGAGGATACACCCACCGTGAATAGAATGCCATGCTCCCGACGCAGATGCGCCACAAGGGCGCAAAGCCGTCGCGTAAGCTCTGCCAACGCTGAATCGGCCTGCAAGGCGCTTGGAAAATGACCGCAAAAATACAGAAAACGTCCGTGCACGAAGCCCAATAATCGGCGCTCTCCCAGACTGAATGAACGACGCAGATCCCCGAGCACAACGGCTGCCGTTCGACGTTGCTGTCCATCTTCCGTCGCATCACCGTAGTGTATACGAGCCGCCACCACAAAGTCAGGCT
>JBMNSS010000101.1:0-9702 GCA_050945315.1 Limnochordia bacterium
TACCTTGGCCAATACACCGCTGGAGGCTCGTTGTCTTCGCCGATACAAGCGACCCAAAAACCGTGACAGAGAATACTGACTCAGGGCATCGCCCAACAGATCGGTGGCCACCTTCTCCAGATGATGAGCCTCGTCAATGATGGCGTAATCGTAGGCCGGCAGGACTGAGCGCTCTGTGTCCCAACCGACGACGCGTCGAATAGCCATATCCGCAAAAAGCAGATAGTGGTTGACTACAAGCAGGTGAGCCTCTTCCAGTTTGGCACGGTCCCGAAAAAGAAAACAGCGGTCGAAATAAGGGCAGTCATTTCTGAGGCAATTGTCGCTTTCGGCGCAGATGTCAGCCCAAATGACCGGCTGTCGCTTAAGGTCGCTCAGGCTGCCTTCTTGAGTCCGGTCTGCCCATTCACTGATCCGGATCAGTTCGTCTCGGGTTTCGGGCTCATCAATCGCTTCATCCTGTAGGGCATTGTGCAGACGCAACAGGCACAGATAGTTGCCCCAGCCTTTGACGAGCCGGGCACGCAGGTGAGGGAGAAAGGTTTTTTGGATCATCGGGATGTCTTTTTGCAGCAGTTGCTCCTGCAGGTTTATCGTATTGGTCGATATAACGACACGCTGGGAGTGCTGCAGGGCAAAAAGCGCCGCCGGCACCAGATAGGCCAGTGACTTACCCGTGCCGGTACCGGCCTCAATCAGTGCCACTTTCCCCTCGGTGAGAGCCTCGGCGACACCGGCAGTCATCTGTTGTTGGCCCGGCCTTGACTCAAAACGGTCAAAAGCCGCCACGAACGGACCCGTGGGTCCCAGAATCTCGGCTACCTGCCTGGTCTCCAGTCCCGTCAAATAAGTCTCCTCCTGACAGATCCTGGTTTTTCGGCAGCGAGCCGGGATAACCCTTCTTATCTTCCCAAGGAGTCGAGCCAGTGTAAGAACGAAACCCGCTCTATCAGGCTGTTGATGGAGGCAACTTCAGCATAGATGTGCAACGCTGTTAACAGCAACAGTGCCACGATTTCACCGCCCGGGCCGGCCTGAGAGACGACGAGAAAGCCTAACGTGCTGCCCAGCACATTAGCCCCTGTATCGCCCAACATGGCCCGCCCTGCCAGATCGACGGGTACCAGGCTCAAGGCTGCTGCAGCCACCCACAATGTGATCATCCCCGTGCCCCCGGTCAACAGGGCGATGGCCACATAGGCCAAAAAGAACACTTTCAAGGCCCGGCCGGGTCGCAGGTCGAAGAGATTGACGGCATTGGCACTCAGCGCTATCACGGCCGTCGAAATCACTCTCCCCACGATATCTTTGCCGGGTATCAACGAGGCTGACAAAAAAGCAATACAGACTCCGTAGAGGGCCTTCACGGCACCAGTGGTCAGCTCACCGCGCCATAGCAGCTTGAGATGACCGAGCAACCCCCGGGTTGTCCCTTGCCCGGCACTGTCATCCAAAAAACCCAGCAAGCTCATGCCGTTGAGTAAGATCAGCTCGGCACAGAGCAAACCGGTCAATAGCCCTGACGGGTCAGCGGTCAACAACAGCAGAGCAGAAGGGGTTACCGCCAACGGCAGAACCAGCCCCGACCCGGTCGGGATCTCCTGCAGGCGGTAATTGTCGCGGACCAATCCTCCCCGTCGCAGTAGGCTGAGTACCGGTTGGATCAACCAGAAACTCAGGATCAATGAGAGGGCTGTGGAGACGACTAGCCGCGTGATGACCACTCGGGCCCTCCTCGCCACAGCAGTCGAGGAACAAGTTCCCTTCCGACGGCTACAAACTGCCGCCCTCGGTGAACAAAGCCTTGCCAGTCTCGATGAGTCTCTCTGTGGGTCATGTTCACGGGGATTTCCTTGATCCGGTAACCTCGCCTGGCCGCATCAATGGTCAAGGCCACCTCAATGCCCCAGCCCTCGGCAAAGCGAACACTCGTGAACACGTCTTTTCGAGCCGCCCGTTGCCCGGACAGGGGGCTTTCCATCGTCAAACCCGTCAGTTTGCGAATTCCCCAGCGCGCCAATCCCCGAACCAGACCCAGACCGGCCGGTTTTTGACGCGGGAAGCGAGCGATGGTCATGTCGGCTTCACCGTTCAACACCGGAGGCAACAAAGCGGCCGCTTCCACGGCCGAGTGTTCAAGATCGGCATCCAACACCATGATGATCTCTGTAGGACAAACATGAACCCCGACCTGCAGAGCCCGGCCCTTGCCTTGGTTCCGCTCCAAACTCACCACGCGGGCCCCGGCGGCCCGAGCTTCAGAAGCGGTCGAATCCGTTGATCCGTCGTCGATTACCCACACCTCATCCACCAAGGGAATCGACTGCACGGCCAGCAGGGTGGAGACGATGCGTCCTGCTTCGTTCCAGGCGGGAATCACCACACCGATACTCATGTCACTGCCCTCCGCCCGCCAGACGCTTGATCAGCGCCCACTGTTCTATGGGCGACTCAACACCGGGCGAGACAACGACCTGAGCCGACGGTCTGTGTCCTGACAGTGCGGAGGCGAGCTGACGAGTGCGAGAACTGCCGGTACCGTCGACCACTACGATGCTGTCTGCCTTGGCGGCCGGTCTTTGTTGCCAGACAAGATCAGGTGCCTCGGCCACCTCGTCATTCTCAAAGAAAACGGCGGCCAAGGCTTGAACCAGCTGGGCCTGAATCTTGCCCGATATCGCCAGGGCTTCGCCTCGAAGCATCACACTCCCGTTCACCTGAGCGCCGGAAAGCCGCATTAGTTCACGCAAAGCCTCTTGTGTATCCGGCTGACTGTCGCCCAAGACCACGAGACCGACTTGACGGCCTTCCAACTGACCCGACACCAACCGTGGCAGGACCTCCTGGGCAAACTCCCGGTAGCGCGCCAGGTGGTTTTCCGTCTGAGTCAGATTCGCCTCGACAGCCTGGCGCTCGCGCCGCAACTGACTCAACTGTGACTCGATGGCATCGATCAGCGCTGACTGCTCCTTGACGATTCTTCCGTCGCTGCTGATGGACGTACCGATCAAAATCCCAAGCCCCAAGGCCAAAAAAACGCTGACCAGTGAAAAAAGATGATGGCGAATATCGATGATCACGGGCTCACTCCCCTATCAATAGCCCAATGCCAGACGCAGCCCCAGGGCCAAGAGTCTCAACCATTGACGCAAGGTGTCCGACAAAAGGCCCACCAGTACGATGGGAATCAACGCCGCGACACCGATCTGCAACAGATGGCGACCGCTGGGTTGACCCGTGTACAACTGGCTGACCCCTTTGGCATCCACAAGCCTCGAGCCGATCTTCATCCGCACTAAGAATGTGCTGGCCGCCCCCGGGCGTCCCTTCTCGAGAAAATCAACGACACTGGAATGGGTCCCTACAGCCGCAATCAGCTCGGCCTCCAATTGATAGGCTATAAGCAGAGCGAGATCTTCACTTGTGCCCGGAGCCGGTATAGCGTGCGCCTGGAGACCCATCTGACGTACACGCTCCAGACCCGGGGCGCGGCCGTCAAGATAGGCATGGACTATCAGCTCCGCTCCGCAGGCCAGGGTCGCATCGGTCACACTGTCCATGTCCCCGACGATCAAATCGGGTGTGTACCCACACTCCACCAAAGCATCGGCGCCGCCGTCTACTCCGATGAGCACCGGTCGCATTTCCCTTATGTATGAGCTGATGGTCCTCAAGTCTTTGCGGTAATGGAGACCCCGCACGACGACCAAGGCGTGCTTGCCGCGCATGCTCACCCGCAGCGGAGGCAGGGGCAGCGCACCCACAAAGAAGTCTTTCTCCTTCTTGGCATGGTCCAGGGTGTTATCTATGAAATCGGAAATGGTTTGGGGGAGTCTTTCTTGGGCGCGCCGCAGAGCCGTTTCTACGCTTTCGGCGTCGAGAAGTGTCACGCGAGCGATGGGCCCGGCATCCGTATAGACTACATCGTCTTTGATCAGCAGCGGCTCACCGTCGGCGACAGACATGATGTCTGGCCCGGCATTGTCAAAAAGGGGGATTCGCCGTTCAAGCAGAAGGCTAGGCCCCTTATTCGGATATCGTCCGCTCATTGAAGGGGCTGCATTGATCACTGTCCGCACACGGGCGGAAGCCAGACTGTCGGCACCCACTTCATCCAGGTCACGGTGATCTATGATGGCAATGTCGCCGGGCTGCAGACGTTTAACTAACTCCTTGGTACGGGCTCCCACACGTGCCACACCGCGGATCTCCACATACACGAACCTCCCTGGCTGTTTCGGGTCAACGTGTTGTCTGTAGTATCCGCGGTGTCCGAAAAGCTATGCCAGCCAAGACGCGCCTGCATGCGCACATGATCTGCCAACCTGGCGATGAATGCGCAGTTGGTGGGTTTGGCGCGATCCCGATCAATCGCGTGGCCAAAGAGGCTATGGATGGCGACGAGATCTCCTTTCTCCCAAGTCGCCTCGACAGCGTGTCGCATCGATCGTTCAACGTTTGACCATGAACTGCCATGATTTCCGGCCACGATCGGGTATAAGGATCTCGTCGCCTGATTGAGCAAGGAAGGATCTTCGACGACCATGGTGATGGCCGCCTGCAAATAACTGAAGCCCTGAAAATGCGAGGGTACGCCCAGCGTGCAAAGAAGCTGAGCCACGCGATGCTCAATCTGTCGCTGCCGCCTCTCGCGCAGGTATTGCCATCCCGGCGAAGGCTCCATCAACTGAGTGATCCGTTGTATCAGTGTCGACATGGCAAAGGGCTTGGCGATGTAGTAATCGGCACCATGCGTCACAGCTTCGGCGATATAGCTGTCTTCGGCTTGAGCGCTTATGACAACGCTTTTTGGCCTCGGCTCCCGGCCGTTGAGGGCACTGAGCACGACGATGGCGTCCATGCCGGGGCCGTCCACTAGATCCATGATGAGCAGTCTGGGGTCATGCTTTTCTACAGCTTTCAGTGCCTGAAGGCCGTCGTGGACTACGGCCTCCAAACGGAAAGAGGAATGTGTTGCCATTTCGGCAGCCAACGCTTCACAGAAACCTCGATCCTGATCAGCGAGTACTACACCAAACGGAGATTTCACACCGGCCCTCCTTTGCATATCGGTGTGACTAAGAAGCTTGCAGTAACAAAACGTGACCTTCTTAACCTCATAGATCCTCCGCTCCGCGGAGGATGCCAACCAGGTGAACCGCATCTTCCATGCAGACGAGAGTCAGGCTCAGCAGCCAGCCCGATATGGAAGGCCTTCAGCTTGCGCCGAGTCTATCCTTGCCGTGGGCACTTCTTCGCCACGACGGGTATTTGCCGCTTGGCAGGAACGGCTTCCTGTCCTATAGGCCGCAACGCGACGTGCTTTGCCTGGCTTTTGTATGTTCCGATCACACCACCGGACCCGTCCGGACTTGGTTACGGGGGACTGGGGTACACAATGAGCCGATGGGCGGATCCTTTCGGTCGGAGGTTCATCTCGCCCTTTTTGCATATCGGTGTGACTAAGAAGCCTGCGGCAACAAGACGTGACTTTCGTAGGGTTCCAGATCAATGCCCGCCTCATAGATCATCCACTCGGCGAGGATGCCAAAGCCGCGAGTCGGATCGTTGATGTACACGTGTGTCACGGCACCGACAAGACGGTTATTCTGCAGAATAGGGCTTCCCGACATACCTTGCACAATGCCGTTGGTCCGCCGTAACAGTCGCGGGTCTGTAACCTTAATCACCAGCCCTTTCCCGTTTGAACGAGACTGTCTGTGCACCTCGAGGATTTGGATCTGAAAGCGCTCTACGCTCTCACCGTCTAACACGGTGAGAATCTCAGCCGGACCAGGCTTCACCTCGTGAACCATGGCCACCGGTACGGGATCAAGGGCCTGCTCCGGGAAACGGAATAAGGTACCATAAATGCCAAAATGGGTATTGCGGTCAATCTTGCCCAAGGCGGCGGCCCCCTCGTCAAACAGCCCCATTTTTTCACCCGGACGTCCCTTCATCCCCGGCTGAATGCTGTGGATGTGAGCCGGTACGATACGACCATCGTCGACTCTCACGGGTCGACGTTCTTCATTGGTGATCACGTGCCCCAGGGCTCCGAAACGGCGACTCTCGGCATCCCAGAAAGTGAGAGTGCCCACCCCGGCAACCGGATCTTTGACCAGTATCCCCAGTAAAAAGCGATTCGCCCCTTCCTTGCTGTCACGTCCCAACACGGGTCTTACCTGCAGATGATGCAGTCTTCCGTCTCGCTGGACAACAACAGGCATAGCCAGGCCACGTCGGCCATAACTTGTCGCCTCTTCTTCAATCTGACTGGGATGAGCCAGTTCCGTTCCTCCGACTTTCAAGAGTACATCCCCCGCCTTAAGGCCGGCCTCCCGCGCCGGGTAGCAGCTTTTTCCGTCTACGGTTGTGACAGGAATGGTGCGCACCACCAAAAGCCCCGATGCAGAAAGGAGTATACCTACCGCTTGTCCCCCGGGCACGACGTGCATCTCCGGCACCACATGAATTCTGGCCGCCCGTACGGGCAAGAATCCGAAAGCCCGCAACTGAAGGCTGTGCTCCCCCACTGTGGTTCCACATAACACACTGGCGCCGTCCGCATATGAGAGGATGCTTCCGCTGTCTGTTGTCACCTCACTTACGGTAAACAGTGGACTTGTATGCAAAATATACTCCTGGCCAGGCAACAACCGGAGCTCACGCGGAAACAAGAAGACGTCGGGGGCAGCGAGCAGCAGCAAAAGCGCGAGCACACCCAGCACACCTGCGGCACCGGCCTTTGGCAAGATGTTTCCTCCTCCCAGGCATCTGTCTGCCCGTTAGGATACCCGGGAGGGTCAGCTCAGTCTCTCGTTAACACCTGGCACCTTCCTGCGCAGAGGCCAGCATCTCCCTGGCATGTTCCAGGGTGGTGCGTGACTGTGTTCCGTCAAGCATCCGTGCCAGCTCGGCAATGCGTTCCTGTTCCGAAAGGAAACGCAACGACACTCGGGTTGATCCCTCGTGAGAAGTCTTGTCAATGTGGATATGAGCATCACCCGAGGCGGCGATCTGAGCCAAGTGAGTGACGCACAACACCTGCCGCTCCCTGGCCATGCCCCGCAATTTCTGAGCCACGGCCTGAGCCGTACGCCCGCCGATGCCGGCATCAACTTCGTCGAAGACTATCGTCGGCACACCATAGACCGAAGCCAAGACGGACTTGAGTGACAAAAGCACCCGAGAGAGCTCTCCGCCTGAGGCCACCCTGGCCAGGGGACGGAGCTCTTCCCCGGGATTAGCGGATATGAGAAAATCGCATCGATCAAAGCCGGTCGGCCCCACCGACAGACCCTGCACGTCATCAGTCTGCTCATCACAGGTCAAGCTCACACCGAATCTGGCTTTTTCCATGTTCAAGGCCCGCAGCTCTTCTTCCACCGCCGTCTCCAAGCGGGATGCGACTGTCCGGCGCTTCTCATGCAACGTCCGGGCGCGCTCAACCAGAGAGCTCGCCAACGCTTTAAGCCTGTCCTCCAACTCGGCAGCCCGCGTTTCGCTGGCCTCGAGACGCTCCAGCTCCTTTTCCGCCAAACCGGCGTACTCCAGTACTTCGCCTATGGTCGCCCCATATTTGCGCTTCAGTTCATGGATAAGGCTAAGCCGGGCCTGGACTTCATCCAGTCGTCCCGGATCCATCTCGATCTCCTCGCGGCGATGTCGCACTTCCCGG
Organism: Limnochordia bacterium; assembly: GCA_050945315.1. Taxonomy (GTDB): domain Bacteria; phylum Bacillota; class Limnochordia; order DTU080; family DTU080; genus DTU080. Next base: position 7,682 of record JBMNSS010000101.1, read on the forward strand.
GCCACATCCGCCAGGAGTGATTCAACGCCCTCCAAGGACGCCAAAACACCGCCATAGGAAGGATCTATGCGCGACACCTCTCTCAGGTGAGCTATCGCCTGACCGACAAGGTCGGCGGCCGCACTGCTCTCGTTTTCGTAAAGGGCGGCATAGGCCGAATCCAGATGTCGGACCAACTCACCCGCGTTGACCAGTATCGTCTGCTCTCGTTCCAACTGCTCCTGTTCATCGGGCCGAAGCTGCGCCGCGGCAATCTCGTCAATCTGGTATCGCAAGAACTCCTGGCGCTGGATCCGTTCGCGCTCATTCTCGCCCAGTTCGATCCATTCACGCCGCATCTCATGATACGACTGCGCCAGCGCGGCCACCTCTTCGCGGAGCGCAAGAACCTCGCCGCCGCCGAAAGCATCGAGCATATCCAACTGCCGTGAAGAGACAAGCAAGCTTTGATGCTCATGCTGACTGTGAATATCCACGAGGTTTTCACCCAATTGCTGCAACAACGAAAGAGTCGCTATCTGTCCATTGACCCGATAGCGACTGCGACCCGTTCTAAGGATTTCCCGACTCAACACGCAACACTCTTCGGGGGTTATACCGGCTTGCCGCAAGAGCGCGTCCACCTTGGCGTTTGAGGCAAATGCCGCCTCCACGAGTGCCGATTCGGCTCCCGTTCGGATGACATCGGTCGCCACGACTCGGCCCCCAAGCACGGCCGCCAGGGCATCAACCACAATGGATTTTCCGGCACCCGTTTCACCGGTCAAGACCGTCAGGCCGTCGCGAAAGGAAATCTCAAGGCGATCGATCAATACAAAATTCCTGATGTGAAGATCCAAGAGCACAGCCCCGCTCCCTCCACCCTATTTCATGGGCCGGCCCCACAGCCTATACAGTTCAGCCTCCAGCGCCAACGCCGCATCACGATGCTTGTCCGCGTCTTTTGGCTCACGGACCACGATCAGTATCACATCATCTCCCGCCAAAGTAGCCGCTATATCCCTGAATTCCACCTCATCGATACTGGCGGCCACCGCATTGGCTGAACCGGGAGTTGTCTTCACGACGAGCAGAGTTCCACTTCGCTCGATATCCACCACGAATTCGGCGAAGTTGCGCCTTGCCCGCCCCAGGGCGTCAGTAGTTGGGCTTAGAGGCTCAGCATAGCGGTAGACCGAACCGTCCGGCACTTTCACCAAGCTTAGCTCCCGGATGTCTCGCGATACTGTGGCCTGAGTCACCTCTATGCCCTCAGCAGCCAAAGCCTGCGCCAACTCATCCTGAGTTGTCACGATCCGCTCGGCAATGATTCGGCGAATAGCCTCATGGCGCCGTCTCTTCACGTTGGTGCCTCCAAACGTGTGGATTACGCAGATGCACACCCAGAACGTCATAAAACGTACGTCCGTCAAAATGAATGAGTTTGGTGACGGCCCCGGCTCGGCGGACAAGAATCTGGTCGCCGACCATCAACCTTGTGCCGGGCTGTCCGTCGACACTCAGCAACAGTTCATCATCGTGGCCGAGAGTCTCCGCTATGATCCGGATTTCATCGTCGCCCCGCACCACAACGCTTCTGGCCCCCAATGAATGAGGGCAAATCGGAGTGACCACCATGGCATTCACGGCCGGGTGAACTACCGGGCCGCCCGCCGACAGTGAATAGGCGGTGGAACCGGTGGGCGTGGCCACGATAAGTCCGTCACCTATGAAATGACCCAGGGTCGAGTCTTCTATCGATGCTTCCAGACTGATCATGCGAGCAAAGGTGCCGCGGGCGATGACCACTTCATTCAGAGCCGGGTGCGAAGAATGACACTTTCCATCGCGCCACACCCTGGCCTCGATCATCATTCGCTCCTCAATGGAGTACTCCCCGACCAAGAGCCGACGAATCGCTTCATCCAGCTCGTCCGGTTCAATGGCGGCCAAAAACCCGATCCGACCCAGATTGACGGCCAAGATGGGTATATCCAGGCCATAAAGAAGCCTCGACACCATAAGCAGCGCGCCGTCACCGC
>JBMNSS010000102.1:0-9661 GCA_050945315.1 Limnochordia bacterium
CAGCACGAATTAAGACAAAAGGAAGCCTTGCTCACGCGAATCCGCCCGGTCACATCGGGGAAAACCTGTAAAGGCGGGTAGCACCGTAGATGAGCAGCGGAGCATACTAAACACTTCTGCATCCGACTAAACGCTGATAGGGTTTGAAGAAGGATGCCGCTGCCGATCACTCGCGTGGGAGCGTTGTCGTTTTCACAGGAGTACTCCGGTGAGATCGTATCATTGGATTAGTGTTTCGAGGACCTAACACCACTTAGGAGGGAATCCAGTGCAGACACCGTGGTCGAAATACTTCCGATTAGGCGTAGTCCATTTTATGGCCTATCCTGAAGTGGCAAAAGATGAGAGTCGCATGCTGCCCACCATCGCTGCCATCGCTGCAGACGCGGATTTTGAGGTCATCGAGCTGAGAGGCGTGAAGGATCCCGCATTGCGTCCTCAAATCAGGGCGCTGTGCGAGTCGGCACACCTTACGGTTGCCTATGGGGCCCAACCCATAGTGCTGGGGGAGAAGCTGAACCCGAATTCCCTCGATGCCGACGAGCGGGCACATGCCTTGGCTCGCCTCAAGGAAGCCGTCAATGAAGCTGTCGAGCTAGGGGCCAAAGGGTTTGCGTTCCTGTCGGGTCGTGATCCGGGAGAGGCTAACCGCGAAAAAGCCCAAGAGGGCTTTGAGGAATTGCTTGTTGAGTTGTGCGAGTACGCGGCAGAGAAGGACAATCTGCCTGTTGTTCTCGAGGTCTTTGACCGCGACATCGACAAGAAGGCCTTTGTGGGCCCGACCGCTTTTGCCGCGGAGATCGCCCGGAATGTCCGGGAGAAATGCGACAACTTCGGTTTGATGCTCGATTTGAGCCACATTCCCATGTTGTATGAGACGGTCGAAGAGTCATTGACGGCCGCGCGTGAGTATGTGAGACACGTCCATGCCGGCAACTGTGTAATACGTGATTCATCACATCCGGCTTACGGAGATCTTCATCCTCGTTTCGGCATAGAGGGTGGGGAAAACGACGTGGACGAGCTAACCGAGTACCTGCGTTGGCTGTTCAGCATCGGTTATCTTGCCGAGGATCGCAAAGAAAGACCCATATGCAGCTTCGAAGTCCAACCCATGTCCGGCGAGAGCTCTGAGGCCGTGTTGGCGGGGGCGAAGCGGACATTGACGGCGGCTTGGGCCAAGCTTGAGCTGTAGACATTCCGAAGCAGAAGTCATAGACAGACGACTGAGGGTATTGCGTGACGACAGGCAGCCGAAGCCGAAAGGCTGTCAGCATGCCGACACTGTATAACACGTCTTTTAGGGAGGCACTCACTGATGTCGAAGCCCAAAGTATACGTAACCAGGCAGATTCCTGATGAAGGAATGAAACTGCTGTATGAAAAGTGCGAGGTATACGTCAATCCACATGACCGTGTTGTCACACGCGAAGAGTTGTTGCGAGATGTGAAAGGTAAGGACGCCTTGCTCTGTCTTTTGACGGAGAGTATTGATGCCGAGGTGTTCGATGCCAATCCGGATCTGAAGATCGTGGCCAACTACGCGGTGGGATACAACAATATTGATGTCGCCGAAGCGACGAAACGAGGAGTCCCGGTTTCCAATACACCCGGGGTATTGACTGACACCACTGCAGACTTCGCGTGGACGTTGTTGATGGCCGCTGCGCGGCGTGTCGTCGAAGGCGACAGGTTTACCCGGGCCGGAAGCTTTGTAGGCTGGGCTCCGATGCTGCTGCTGGGGCGTGATGTGCATCACAAGACGCTGGGTATTATCGGCTTTGGTCGTATTGGTCAGGCCGTAGCCAAGCGGGCCATGGGCTTCGGAATGAAGATCCTCTACTATGATGTAAATCAGATGCCCGAGGTGGCTCGTCAGTACAACGCTGAGTATCGCGAGATTGACGATCTGTTGCGAGAATCCGATTTTGTCACCCTGCACGTCGATCTCAACGAGCATACGTATCATCTCATTGATGAGCGTGCCTTCAACCTAATGAAACCTAACGCATATCTGATCAACACCGCACGCGGTCCGGTGGTCGACGAGGCAGCGCTTGTAAAGGCCCTGAAAGAGCGGCGCATCGCCGGAGCCGGTCTCGATGTCTTCGAAGAAGAGCCCGCATTGGCCCCCGGTTTGGCGGAACTGGATAATGTGGTCATTGCTCCGCACATTGCCAGTGCCACCGAAGAGACGCGAGGCGCGATGGCTCGCATCGCCGCGGAGAACGTTATCGCGGCTGTGGAGGGTCGCAAGCCACCTACGATAGTGAATCCGGAAGTCTGGAAGGACTAATGTCCTAGACAGCGAAGAGGTATTGGAAGCAAACATATACTGTGGTGTCGGTTGCTTTGGGACCAAGGTACCCGACACCATAGGTTATGGGGATGAGTGCGAAAATTCTCTACTGTCAAATACAGTGGGCGAACGTGGCAGCAAGTCATTGTATAATGGAACAGGGGTAGACAATGGATGGATTCCCCTTGCGGTATTTTCGGGGCGGCTTAGAGGAACCATCCGCTGGGGCAGAGAATCTGACGTAGACTGTCTTTGTTCTCTCGGAGGTTAGTGGGCAGTAGGGCAGGAAAAGCAAGTGCCTTACAGAAAAAGGTGGAGATTGTCGCTTGGATGGCCGGCTCGGAGCTCAGGGTTCCCGGAGCCGGTGGCAACAGACTCGCCTGATAGATTCCCGGAGGCGGAAGGAGAAGCCGTAGAGGCTAGGTATAATACGGTAGTCTCGATCTGGCTCTGACAGACTAGGCAGGCGGGTGTTCAACAGGTTCGGTTCAAAACTGATTAACCGGAGGTCTCGATTATGGCCGATCTTGCCTGTCGCAAGTCAAAGGTGCCATATTGGCGCCGCCCATGGTTCTATGGGCTGCTACTGTTTATCATGGCTGCCATCATGGTGCAGTCAGGAGGGGAACTGCTGCATGCGCAGGAGGCAGGACAGCCCGCGACTGGCCAAAACCAGGCGGAAGAGGCCGCTCCGGCTTCTCGACAGCGTACACTAGATGACGATATCGACGTGTTCGATGAAGCGGAGTTCTTGGATCCTCTGTATGCCGTGGTTTTGGAAGGTTGGCGTGAGGCGGGTTACGAGGACACGACGGGGGTTTCGATCACCATCGATCCCACACGTTATGTTCGCAAGTATGCCTCTGAGGTTGGAAGCCCTGCGCGGGTTCAGGCGGTATATGACTACGAGGGTCGCAGTGGGTCGGCGCTTCTGTGGCTTGATGAGGAGACGATCATCGAATGGGAAGTCGACATCCCGGCCAGCGGGTTTTACAACATTTCCTTTGAGTATCTTCCTCTCGATGGTAAACGTGCCAGCATTCAGCGCGATCTGAAGATCGACGACGCCTATCCCTTTAATGAAGCGCGACGCCTCATCTTTCCGCGCACCTGGCGAGACGCTCATCGTCCTCGCAGAGACAATCAAGGCAACGATGTCAGACCCAGGCAGGAAGAAGTGCGGGTCTGGCAGGAGCGCTACTTTGAAGATCCGCAGGGTATGTACCGTGAGCCCTTCCGCTTCTATTTCACGAAGGGCAAGCATCGTTTGACCATGAACGCTATTCGTGAGCCCATGGCGTTGGGGGCCATCAAAATCACCTCTCCAAAGAGGCTGCCTACCTATGCGGAGATGAAAAAGCTTTACGAGGAAAAGGGTTACAAGGTGGCTCAGGGGGAACCGATTCGGGTTCAGACTGAATTCCCTGACCTCAAGTCGGATCCCACTATTCGTTCGGAGTATAGCTACGATCCGTCCGCAATTCCACCGGCAGGCAGCAACATGATATTGAACGTTTTCGGCGGCAGTCGCTGGCGCAAAGGTCAACAGTGGGCCGAATGGAAGTTCAGTGTTCCTGAGGACGGTCTGTACAAGATCGGGATGAAGGTTCTTCAGCAGCACGGGGAACGCTTGCCCGTGGCCAGAAAGATTGAGATCGACGGGGAGGTCCCCTTTAGGGAGCTTGAAGAGTTCCTCTTCCCATATGACCGCGATCCTCAGATCGTTACTTTGGGTGATCCCAACGGTGAGCCCTACTATATTTACCTGACCAAGGGCGAGCACGTGCTGCGGATGACTGCGGTTGTCGGGCCCGTGGCTCGTACGATTCGTATGGCCAACTCAGCCAGTCTCGAATTTGCCAAGCTGTCCAGAGCCATCGTGATGATCACGGGACCTAACCCGGACCCCAACTTTGACTGGGAGATTCATAAGAAGATTCCGGAGTTGCTACCGCGTATGCAGGCTCTTGAACAGGCTTTCGGACAAGAAGGCAAGTGGTTGCGGGAGTTCTCGCCCAAGACCCGACTCGCGGACTCTCTGGACTTGAGCCAAGCCATTATGGGTTCAATGATTCGTCGTCCGGACACGATCACCAACAGGTTGAGAGAGTTCTCTGACCAGGAGCTGCGCCTCAGCCAGTGGGTGCTCGATCTGCAGTATGGGGCCCTCGAAATAGACTACTTCGTCGTAGCTCCCCCTGACTACACTTTCCCCAACGTCAAGCCTTCGATGTGGGAACGCTTTGTCGCTGGTTTGAGAAGCTTCCTGCTGTCCTTCACCAAGGACTACACGCTGGTCGGTGACGTGTATAACGTACGTGACGGTGTCGATGAGACCGGTGAAAAGGTCTTGACGCTTTGGGTCGGTTGGGGTCGTGAGTGGACGGCAATCATTAAAGAGATGATTGACGAAGACTTCACACCCGAAACCGGAATCAAAGTGAACGTTAACGTCATTCCTGCTGGAGCTTTGGGTACAGGACAGAGTGTTCTGCTTTTGTCCTTGGCAGCTGGTCAGGCTCCCGACGTGTCGTTTGGAACGCCTGCGGGTACGCCCGTAGAGTTTGCGATACGTGGCGGCGTGTATAATCTCAATCAGTTCCCGGACTACAACGAAGTGATTACTCGCTTCCGACCGGGTGCGTTGATCCCGTTCAAGTATAGAGGCGGGGACTATGCGTTGCCTGAGACGCAGAGCTTCTCGATGATGTTCTATCGAAAAGATATCCTGCAGCAGTTTAGGATTTCTCCGCCGGAGACGTGGGATGATGTGATTAAGATACTGCCGACTCTACAGCAGTATGGTATGAACTTCTACTACGCCGGCGGTCTCACCCCGTTCCTGTATCAGCATGGCGGAGAGTACTACTATGCCGATGGCTGGTACTCAGCCCTTGACAGCCCCGAGGCGTTGGCCGCATTCAAGGCTTGGACCGAATTGTATGCCAACTATAAGATACCCGTTTCGGCCAACTTCTATAACCGTATGCGGACCGGCGAAATGCCCATCGGAATCGCCGACTATCAGACCTATGTGCTTCTGTCCACTGCCGCGCCCGAGCTCACCGGTTGGTGGGAAATGGTACCGATGCCCGGAGTGCGCAGGGCGGACGGTGTGATAGACCGGACGGCGGCCGGGGGTTCCACCACATCGGTCATTTACACGGCTTCGCGCTATAAAGAAGAGGCCTGGGAGCTTATGAAGTGGTGGACCAGCACTGACATTCAGGCGCGTTTCGGTGAAGAAGTAGAGGCTGTGCTTGGTGTCGAGGCTCGCTGGAATACAGCGAACGTTGAAGCCCTCATGAACATGCCATGGCCTAAGAAGGATATTCTGGCCATTCGTGAACAGTGGCAATGGTTCAAGGAACAGCCGGTTGTTCTGGGTGGCTATTTCACCAGCCGACACATTCAAAACGCTTGGAACCGGGTTGTGCTCCAGGGTATGAACCCGCGTGAAGCTCTCGAGATAGCCGTGAAAGACATCGACCGAGAGCTGGCGAAGAAGCAGGAGGAGTTCGGCACGGTGATTCCTACGCGGCGTGAGTATATCGAGCAGTACGGTGAGTTGAGGCCTGGATTCTCGGTTTACAGAGAGACGTATGGCCTTGAGTAGGTCCTGTGAGCTTACGTGTTCGAGCCCTCGCCCCCTATTGGCGGGGCGGGGCTCGAAACTAAGCCCTATGTGTAAAAGGAGTGAGCTGTAGATGGCCCAGGTCACTGAAGTGAGAGCGGGTCTGCCAAAAAAGCCGTCTTTGGAGGCTCGGTTCAAACGCGCCTTGCATGAAGCGCGTAGATGGCGTGTCCACTATTTGTTCATGGCACCGTTCATGATTCTGTTCACCATCTTCACGATCGTACCGGTCATATCATCGATCTACCTCAGCTTTACGTACTTCAACGTGCTGGAGGCACCTCGCTGGATCGGCTGGTCGAACTTCAAGCTGCTGTTCCTGGAAGATGACATTTTCATCATCGCACTGAAGAACACTTTGCTCTTTTCGATCATCACCGGGCCAGTCAGCTTCTTTCTGCAGTTCTTCTTGGCGTGGTTGATCAACTCGTTGAAGTACAGGATTGCCTATACACTTGCTTTCTACGCGCCGTCGATCACCAGTGGTTTGGCTATGGGCGCCATCTGGCAGGTGTTGTTTTCAGGCGACTACTACGGCTACCTGAACTACATCTTAATCCGTTTAGGTATCCTGCATGAACCCTACATCTGGTTGAGTAACGTCAATACGATGTTGCCCATCGTGATTATCGTGTCTTTGTGGATGAGCATGGGATCCGGCTTTCTGGCGTTCCTGGCCGGGTTGCAGAATATGAATGAAGAGCTGTACGAGGCTGGCAAGGTTGACGGGATTCGCAACAGGTTCCAGGAAGTCTGGTATATCACCCTGCCGATGATGAAACCGCAGCTGCTGTTTGGTGCCGTCATGGCGGTTGTCCGGTCACTTGAGGTTTCCGGCGTAGCCGTGGCTTTGACAGGCCTGCCCAGCCCACTGTATGCCACGCATACAATCATGACCCACCTGCAGGACTACGCGTTCATCCGCTTTGAGATGGGGTACGCATCGGCTATTTCCGTGGTCCTGTTCGTGATGATGTTCGGTTTGTCTCGCTTCTTCATGCGTGTGCTGTCCACGAAGGGCGAGTACTAGTTGACTAAGGGAGGTTTGCGCCGATGGCTGCTGCACTGCCACGTTTGGGAAGGCGGAAACTAAAAAGAGAACCGATCGGTATTTACGTGATCCTGGCGCTGATGGCTCTCGTCATGATCATGCCGATGTATCTGATGGTGATCAATGCGTTTAAGCCGCTGGAAGAGTTGTTCCTTTTTCCACCGCGCTATTACGTGATGAACCCCACGTTGAACAACTTCACCGATCTGTTGATCGCTACGGGCGCGGCGTGGGTGCCTTTTTCACGGTATCTGTTTAACAGCCTTTTCATCTCGATCACCGTTGTCACCCTGCACGTGTTGGTTGCTTGCATGTGTGCCTATCCGTTAGCCAAATCGAAGGCACCGGGCGTCAAGTTGATGTTTAACCTCGTTGTGGCATCGCTCATGTTTTCGCCGACGGTGACCAACATCCCGAGATACTTGATCATCAACCGCTTGAGACTTATTGACACCTATTGGGCGTTGATTTTGCCCGGTATCGCCGGCTCTTTCGGTACGTTCCTGATGAAGCAGTTTCTTGAGCAAGTACCGAATGAGCTGATGGAAGCTGCCCGCATCGACGGCGCGAGCGAGTGGGTAATGTTTTGGCGATTGATCATGCCCATGTCTCGCCCGGCCTGGGCCACTCTGACCATTTTTGCGTGGATCAGCAGCTGGAACGACGAATGGGGTCCCTTGGTGTTTACGCGGTCGGAGGCCATGAAGACCCTGCCGCTCGCGATCCACACCATGTTTTCCGGATCGAATGCCATTGCCCGCGCAGGAGCAAGTGCCGCGGCTGGGCTACTACAGACGGCTCCCACGATTATCCTGTTCCTGATACTGCAGAAGCGTGTGATTTCGACGATGGCTCACGCGGGTATCAAGTAATAGGAGTCAGTTGGTGGAACGCCATGCTTTCATGTGCTTCTGAAAGGGTGTGTCAACTGTGGTAAAGAGATGGCTGTGGGTGGCTGCAGTTCTTGCAGTGGCTGTTGCCACCGTGACATGTGTCATGCCGGGAGCTGAGGCCCGCCGCATTGGGTTGTACTTCCAAGAAGGCGTCGGTATCTTCCCGGCCCAACTCGGGTATGTGTATCATCGCGATTTTGGGCTGGATTTGGAGATGGACGGCCCTCAGGACATGTTTCTGGCCCACGATAACACGCTGTATATTGTGGACACCGGAAACGATCGCATCCTGAAGGTTGACATGTACGGGAATCAACTGGCCGAGTTTGGCAAGAGCCGTGAGCTTCCGATGGAGCATCGGCTGAGAAAGCCTCAGGGTGTATTCGTCAACGAGTATGATGAAGTGATCGTCGCAGATACCGATAACAAGCGGATCGTGATCTACAATGCGGATGGTTCGGTGAGAAGGATTATTCCACAGCCCGAGTCGGTTCTGCTGGGCGAAGACTTTCACTACCAGCCCACTAAGGTTATTCAGGATCGGCGCGGATATCTGTACGTGGCCAACTCGAATGACTACCGTGGATTGATCTTGCTGGACGGAAACGGTCAGTTCCGGGGCTTCTTCGCTCCGAACCGGGTACCCTTCAGCCTCCGTAGGATTATCATCAACATGTTTGCTACTGAGGCACAGAAGGAGAAGCTGTCAAAGACACTGCCGACTCCGCACTCGAACATGATCTTGGACCAGTATGGTTACATCTACACTTCGACGGTCTATGATCGCAAGAACCAGATCAAGAAACTCAACAGTGTGGGGACCGACGTCCTGAACAGCGGTGACTATGTCTACGGATATACATTCCGGCGGGGCAGTCAGTATGTCCAGCCCAACTTCGTCGACCTTACCGTTAATGACAAAGGGATTGTCTCCGCCCTGGACTCTCAAAACGGCTGGGTCTATCAGTACGACCAGGACCGAAACCTCCTATTGATGTTCGGTGGGAAGGGCGAAGAGAAGGGATATTTTGGCTATCCTACGAGCATCGTGGGTGACAGTGACGGATATCTTTATATCCTGGATAAGGACCGCAACAATGTCCAGGTATTCCGTCCGACCCAGTTCGCAGAATTGGTCCATTCAGCTAGTGAGCTGTATGTCGACGGCCGTTACGAGGAAGCCGCCGGGCCGTGGCGCGAGGTTATCAAATACAACACGAACTACTCACTGGCTTGGTCCGGTATCGGTAAGGCATACATGAAGTTGGAGGAGTACGACAATGCGCTGCGGGCTTACCACTATGCGCGAAATCGTGACGGATACTCTGAGGCGTTCGGGCAACTGCGACACGCTTGGGTGCGCGCCAACTTTGGGTTGACCGTGGTGCTGATTATCGCTTTCATCCTGCTTATTGTGGGGATAGTCAAAGGGCTGCAGTGGATCTATCGTCGGCCTTGGGAGCAAAGCGGCATCGTGGTGCGTACGCTTCAGTTGATGCTCAAGACTATGTTCCGGCCGGCTGAAGGGTTCTGGGACCTGAAAGTGGACAAAAAAGGTAGCCCGCTCATCGGGGTCGTCCTGATGCTCCTGGTGTTTGCCGTACGTGTCTTTGACATTGAGCTCAAGAGTTACCAGATTGCCAATGTCGATCCGAAGGACGTGAGCCTTTTCCTGGAGATCGCCCGAATCTTCGGTGTGTGGATTGTCTGGGGTGTGGCCAACTACGGCGTTGGGGCCATTTTTGAGGGCGAAGGCTTTTTCCGTGATGTGATGATGTCCGCTG
>JBMNSS010000103.1:0-9294 GCA_050945315.1 Limnochordia bacterium
CTCTGTGCACCCCGGGGTGCTGATCCGGCTCCGAGCTCTGCGGCAGGTGATTATGTGGCGCCGATCAAAGCACCGGCGGAGGAGATCATTGCCAACTTAGGGTGTGGGGCATCATTAGCAGGTGCGTGAGCAGGGGATACCCCTGTTGTCACGGCGAAAAACGTTAAGTGTTTCAGAAAGATATTGCCGCCGACCATCCGGCACGGGAGTGCCGGATTAACGCAGGCGCGTTCGGCGGGGGGCGCACCTTCCGTGGTGCTTCCCGAATGTGCGGGGAGGAGCGATCTTGCTTAAGTTAGCATTACCTTCTGGAAGTCTGCAAAAAGGTACTATTGAGATGTTTGAGGCGGCCGATTTGAGTATCTCTACTCCGGACGCCCGCTGCTATGAAGCGACGATTGACGATCCCAGGATTTCTCGCGTGAGATGGATGAGACCTCAGGAGATACCGTTGTATGTCGCTGAGGGGCTTTTTGATCTCGGTATCGGCGGATATGACTGGGTACTGGAGCGGGGTTGTGAGGACGATGTTGAGGTTATCATGAACCTGAATTACAGCAAGCAGAGCCATCGTCCGGTCAGACTCGTAGTGGCGGTGTCGGAGGCCTCCGACATTGAAAAACCGACGGACATCAGGCCCGGCAGCAAAGTGACTACGGAGTATGTGTCCATTGCCGCCAAATATTTCGAGAAGATCGGTATTCCGGTGAAAATCGACTTCTCATTCGGTACTACCGAGGCCAAAGTACCTGAGATCGCCGATGTGGCCGTGGAACTGACCGAGAGCGGATCCAGTCTACGGGCCAATAACTTGAAGATCATCGATACGGTGATGGAGTCGAGCACTGTCTTGATGGCCAACAAGAAAAGCTGGCAAGATCCTGAGAAACGAGGGGATATCAACGACGTTGTCACTCTGCTTCGGGGTGTGCTGGAAGCCAGAGACAAGGTATTGATGAAAATGAACGTTTCGGGCGAAGCACTCGATGCGGTATTGGCCATCCTGCCTTCGATGAAACTACCGACTATATCTCAGCTTTCGGGCGGTAACGGTGATCAGGTCTATTACGCGGTGGAATCAGTGGTCGAAAAGGCTGGTATCAACACCTTGATACCGAATTTGAAAGCGGCCGGAGCCGAGGATATTATCGAGATCCCCATCTCCAAGGTCATTCCCTAACGGAGGATTGGTATGCAAAAAAGCCGGGTCCGGGAGAAGATGCGTCGTCAGGAGCCTGTGTTGTGTACGGCTATTCACTTTCCCAACGCCAGTCTCGCTGAGATGATCGGTCGGTTCGGTTTCGACTGTCTGTGGGTCTGTACGGAACATGTAGCGACCGATATGAGCTTGCTGGAACACATTGTGCGTGCCGGTCGTCTGACGGGCATGGATGTCATGGTGCGAGTGGTGAGGGGCAATCATGACGATCTTATCCGGCCTTTGGAGATGGGAGCCAAGGGCTTGATGATCCCGCGGCTGCGAACACCTGAAGAGGTTGAACGGATCGTCTATGACACTCGGTTCTATCCCTTGGGGCAGCGCGGGATTGACGGAGCGAATCCTGACGCTGATATGGGCTTTGTGCCCATAGCCGAGTATGTCCGATTCGCCAACGATCATACCTTTATTATGGTGCAAGTCGAAGATGCCGAGGCTGTTGACTGTGTTGAGGAGATGGCTGCGGTCGAGGGCCTTGATGTGATTTTCATCGGGCCGGCGGATCTGTCTCAAAGCTACGGCGTGCCCGGTGAGTTGAAGCATCCGAAAATCATTAAAGCCATAGAGCGGACCGTGGCCGCCTGCGAGAAGAATGGCATCTACTGCGGTACGCCCGGGCTGGATGTGGAGTATACCAAGATGCTCATGGACATGGGCGTCAAGTTCCTTACCGCCCCGGGGGACTTTGGACTCTTGTACCGGGGATTTCGGGAGGTTGTCGACACCTACAGTCAATTGGGCTTCACGTTTGACCCACCGAAGTCTTAGGGCATTGTGATTTGTCGCGCTAAAGTGGACGGGTGTTGCAATTTTGTGTGAAGGTATGCTACTGCCGACATTGAACTAAAAATGAGCCGGAGCTCGGCGACAAAAGCGAGAGTGTCGTGCATCCACAACACGCAAGGAAGGTGGATCTGAGATGCAAAAGACTGGCAGAGCTTTGTCGGCGTTGGCGGTAGTGTTCTGTATGCTGTTGGCCATGGCAGGATCCACGAGTGCTTCTCCCGTCCCTTTGACCTTCTGGTTCTATGTGGCCGGTCCCAACTTCGAAAACGTTAAGAGCCTGGTTGAGGAGTTTAACCGCGAGCACGATGACATACAGGTGGAGACCGTACTGGAGACAGGTTGGAAACAGAAACTGCCGGTGACTATCGCCGCAGGTGTTCCACCGGATGTAGTGTGGATGGATTGGATGTCAGTAGGGGCCTATGCCCAACAGGGAGTCATCGTCAATCTTCAAGACATGATGAAACGTGAGGGCAAGCTGGAGGCCTACAGCCGCGATTTCTTCCCGCCGTTGTGGGAGACCAGTAAGTATGAAGGTGCCGTTTATTGTCTGCCTTTTGACACCAACAACATGTTGATGTTTTATAACAGGGACATTCTGAACAAATACGGCATCGGCGATCCGGCGGAGAATTGGACCTGGGACGATTTCATCCGGGAGTGCAAAAAGATTGCCAGCCCTCCGGATCGTTACGCCTTCAGTACGATCAACGACTGGAGGCATTTTATTGATTTTCTCGGGGCCGCGGGCGGACGGGTGCTGTCGCCGGACGGTCGGCAGGTCACCATTAACACGGCCGAAGCGATTGAGGCCCTGGAGTTTATGGTGGATATCCTTCATACCTACCAGATCGCACCCATGCCCACGGGAGGATGGCAGACGGGATTTGCCAACGGTATGTTAGCCTTTGAGGTCCAAGGCAGTTATCGTCTTCCCCAGTATGCGACTTTGGGCACTACGAATCTCGGTGCCGTCGCCCAGCCGCAAAGACGGGCGCGATACTCCTCGGCCGGCGGGGAGTCGGTGGTCATAGTAAAGACCGATGCCCGGAGGGAAGCGGCAGCCTGGCGTTTTGTCGATTGGATCACGAACACGGAAGCTAACGCCAAATGGTCCGCCGTTTCGGGATATCTCCCCGTGCGTCGTTCGTCCATGAGCCATGGGATCTATCAGACGGTGCTGCGCGGTGAGCCGTTGCGACGTCTGTTTGCTGAGGAGCTATCCTACGGCGACAGGCTGCCCACCGTGCCGACTGATCGGGTGTTTAGCATTCTGGGCTCCATGGTCAGCAAAGCGGTAAACCGCTCGGCGACGGTTAATCAGGCGATCGCCGACGCCGAGAAAGATCTGAAGGTGGCCTTGGAAATCCCCTGAAAGGAAGATTCGAAAATGGCTGATTCGGCCGTCCACTCTGCAACGCGTTTAATCAAACAAGCCGAAGCGGCTTCAGGCGCGGACTCGGCTCTGTCCTGGCCGGAGAGACTTGTCCACTGCGCGGGTTGGGGTTGGCAGCCTACTCCTCGTTCAGAGCCCAACGGTGACAGAGTCCCCGTAGTCGTCAGCTCACGGCATGTGGCTTTCCCGGGCATCTGTAAGACAAAAAGAGGCCGGCTCTTGGTGGTCTATCGTGACGGGCTGACGCATGCGGGAGGTCAGCAGTTGACCGACGGGCGGGTCATGATGGCCGAAAGCCTTGACGGAGGGAACACCTGGTCAAGACCATGGCTAATCTACGATGATCCGCATCTTGACGATCGCAACTCGGCTTTGATGTGCGCCGCCGACGGGCGAATCGTCCACGTTTGGAACAAGTATCTGCAGGGCCAAGACTTCGGTGTCTTTTTGGCCACAAGCAGTGATGAAGGGCGGACATGGACATCTCCTGTCCAAATCGGTGACAGCCCCTTCTTGCGCACCCGAAGCCGGCCCCAGGAAGTCCGGCGTTCCGATGGCCAGACGGAGTGGCTCATACCGATGTATGATTGCATGAGTGAGGCTAAGGCCGCCTACCTTGGTGTCTACCGTCCAGAGGAAGAGGCCGCTGAAGTGTTTGCGGTCACTCCGCTGGGCCAAAGAAACGTGAGCGATGAATGGGCTCTGGCCCAGGCCGCTGACGGACGATTGGTGGGTCTTATCCGCTCCAATACGGATCCTTTCTTGTTCCAGATTGAGTCATCGGACGGTGGACTAACCTGGCAGCCGCCCCGACCTACGAATATTCCGTCGCAGTCCACGCCGGCTGATATCATCACGCTGGATGACGGACGGTTGCTGGTCACTTTCTCGTTTCGTGAGCGGCGAAATGAAAGACAGCTGGTGTCGGAAGATCACGGCAGGGTTTGGCAGGTGGTCTCTAGTATAGATGTATTTGATGCCGCTTTGAACGGTGACCGTTCATATCCGGCAGCCGTTCAGATCGACAGTGAGACCGTGGGCACAGTGCTGTATGAGACCATGCCGGCACCGCAGGGAGGTGTGGTTTGGTTTGCCCGAACCAAACTCGCTGACTTTGAGCGACCGGCGGTCACGGCCTTGAGGTCTCGACATAGCTGCGAGGAAGCCGTCGCCCTTTTTGATCTGCCCCATGAGGGCCGGGGCGGTGCGGCATTGACGGCCGAATACCGTTTCATCGGAGAGTTCGGTCCGCGGCCAAGTGGCTTTGAGTTAATCCTGCAAGACCGACAAGGACGCCGTTTGCGTTGTGGTTACTGGATGGGTGGGGGTCTCAAGGATACAAATCACGTTCACATTTCGTTCTCGGACGGTCCTGATGAAGAAGTGCTACTGCGGCAGAATGCCTTAGGCGGCCTGTATAACGACGGAAACGACCACAGGCTCTCCGTAGTCTATGAAGAAGGCCGGGTGGCGTTGGCCATAGACGGTGTTATCGAGGCCGTGGTTGAACTACCGGCAAAGGCGGCTTTCCATCCCAGGTTCGGTGGAATCGGTGCCCGCCAGGCGGCCGTGGCTGTCTACGGGCTTGAGGGCAAGTGACACGGCCTGAAATGCGGGCCGGTACGTCAAGCGGATCGCGGCAGCATCGGGGCTTGGACACTCCATGCTGCCGTATTTTTGCGCCTTCCGAAAAACTCAGTAAATGGTTGCAACATTTCGTCTTGTATCCGCGCCGGCCTGTTCTATTGCCGTAGGCCCTTGGCTGTGGTATGGTGATAGTGAAAAATATCACGAAGTTCGTTCCGCTCCCCACTGTCGGAACACCAGGTAAAAAACGAGATACAGCAGGTGTGTATTTTATTTGACCGTTGATGCTGTTATGTAGTTAACTCTGACAGCTTTGAAGGTGTGGTGAGAGGGACGGCATGGTCGAGATCATTGTGTGCGTCGGCAGCTCGTGCCATCTCAAAGGATCGTATGACGTGATTGAGCGCTTGGAGGAGTTAGTGTCCGAACATGAGGCGGAAGATCAGGTTGATCTGAGTGGCAGTTTCTGCCTCGGTTCCTGTGGCAACGGGGTCACCGTGCGAGTGGATGAGACGGTGTATCCCGCGGTGCTGCCGGACGATGTCGATAAATTCTTCGCTGAGTGTGTAAAGCCGCGTCTGGGGGTGTAGACGCTGCCTGTTCTATGGACTGATGTGGCCAATTGCCATGACTGTTACGCATGTGTACGCGCCTGTCCGGTCAAAGCGATTCGTGTCAACGTGGGTCATGCGGAAGTGGTGGAAGACCTCTGCATATTAGACGGAGCTTGTGTGGCGGCCTGTCCGCAGGGAGCCAAGCGTGTGGAACAGCATGGCGATCTCGTAGAAGCCTGTTTGGAGCAGGGACGAGTGGCCTTCAGTCTGGCTCCCAGCCTAGCAGCGGCGATTGACTGTAAACCCGAGGTGGTAGCCGCGGCTTTGCGTCGTTTAGGGGCCTGTGCGGTGGCGGAAACCTCGGAGGTGACTCACTGGGTGAGTCGGCGCCACTGGGAACAGGCTCAAAGAACGGGCAGCGTCATCTCGAGTTGCTGTCCGTCGGTAGTCAATCTCATCACCCATTATTACGCCGGAGTGTTACCTTATTTGTCCGATGCGGTGTCACCCATGATAGCACACGCTCGGGCGGCAAAAAAAGTCTTGGGTACGGATGTCAAAGTAGTCTTCGTGGGGCCCTGCATCGCCAAGAAAAAAGAGATGAAGGAAAAAGGTCTCGCCGGAAGCGTCGATGCCGTGCTTACGTTCGAAGAGCTTACGGGACTTCTGGGACGTCATTTGCCTCGATGGGAAGAGTTGGAGCCGGAGTCATTTGACTCTTTTATAGCTCCGGTTGACGACGACGAAGCGGCTGCCCAACGTCGCTTCCCGTTGCCCGGTGGCATGGTACCCTTGTTGAGGGACGAACCCCCTGAAGAAGACGTTCTTGTGATCACCGGCATCGATAGGTGTACGGAGCTTCTGGCGGATATTCCTCGCCATGGCATGCCCGCCAGAGTGGTGGAGTTGATGGCTTGTGACGCGGGTTGCGTGGGCGGACCCGGGACGGACTCGGAATTTCCGGTCTTTCGTCGCGCTCAGAGAGTGCAAGCCTATGCCAAGACCGCCATGCCGCGGCATCACATCGGTGCTCTCAAGTACGGCGATGTGGATTTGAAACGCGGCTATGAGGATCAAAGACCGCATCCGCCTCAACCTTCGGAAGAGGAGATCCGGGCCATTTTGGTCGGGATCGGCAAACGTGAACCCGAAGATGAGCTGAACTGCGGCGCCTGCGGGTACGATTCATGCCGGGCTAAGGCGGTGGCGGTTTATCAGGGGATGGCGGAGCAAGAGATGTGCCTTCCCTACATGCGTCGCAAGGCCGAATCGATAGCCGATCTGACTATCGCCGCCACCCCGACGGGTGTCATCGTAGTCAACCGTGATCTTCATGTGTTGGCGCTCAATCCGGCGGCGGAACGCATCTTGGGCAGGCATGCCAATGAGCATGTCGGGCGTCCGCTATGGCGACTGGGCGATCCAAGTCGCGTGGAGAGTGTCTTTGCTGAGCGGGCCTCTTCTTCGACTGTTGTGCGCCTGGAAAGACAAGACCGGGTGATCCGTGAGGATCTGGTCTACGATCCGAAAAATGATCTTGTCATCATGATGCTCGCTGATATCACGGATGATGTCAGAAGACAAAAAGAGTTTGCCAGTCTCAAAGAAGCTTCATTGGAACGTGCCCAGCAGGTGATCGACAAGCAGATGCGAGTGGCTCAAGAGATCGCCGGATTACTGGGAGAGACCACGGCCGAGACAAAAGCCATTCTCACACAACTCATGCAGCTGTTCCAAACAAGTGAGAAAGGCGGGAATCGCCCATGACTCTTGCCGTGAATGAGCAAACCGGGCATCAGCAACGTGACATTGTCATTGAGCACGCTGTGGAATGTATGCCCAAAAACGGCGAGGAATTATGCGGCGACAGCACACAGGTGATCTCTCGCGGTGATGCCACGATTGCGGTGCTTGCCGACGGCTTGGGCAGCGGCGTGAAAGCCAGTATTCTATCGACCATGACGACCCGTATTGCGGCGACGTTGTTTGACAAGGGCCTGCCACTTGACGCGGTGGTTGATACACTCAGCAGTACGTTGCCGGTGTGCAAGGTGCGCAATCTCGCCTACTCGACTTTTACCATTGTCCTGATCGAGGCAGGCCGGGCGGCGTATCTGGCTGAGTTCGACAATCCTCCTGCGATTCTGGTCCGTGACGGCGAACTGGTGGAACTTGTGCGGCACGAACGGCGCATCGGGGATCATGCAGTGACTGAAGCATCGGTGGAGCTTGAGGAGGATGATTTTCTGGTGGTCGTTAGCGACGGTGTGGTGCATGCCGGCATCGGTGGATTGATACCTCTTGGCTGGCGCTGGGAAAACGTGGCCGAGTATGTGCGCCGTAATTCAGTGCACATGGAGTCGGCTCTCGATCTCGCTCGCCGGATGAAAAAGACGTGCAGGCATCTGTACGAGGATAAACCCGGCGATGACGCGACCGTGCTGGTCATGAAGCCGCGGCGTCCGGTTTCGCTGACGATGGTCGTGGGGCCTCCCGTCGATCCCGGCGATGATGCCAAAGTGGCAGAATTGCTGCGGGAGGCGGCGGGGGTGAAGGTTGTCTGCGGGGGTACTACGGCGAGTTTGATCGCCAGGGAGTGGCAAGTGCCTCTGCGGATCGATCTGGAGACCATGAGCCCTGAAGATCCGCCGTTGGCTCATATGCCGGGTGTCAATCTTACCACCGAAGGCATTATCACCATCAGTCGCGCTTTGGATCTACTCAAGAGCGGCAGGAGGATAGACGAACGGCAGGAGGCCCCCTATCGCTTGGCACGGCTGCTCATGCAGGCGGACGACATCCACTTTGTCATAGGTCGGGCGATCAATCCTGCGCATCAGAATCCGGATCTGGGGGGACGTCTGGCACTCAAGTTTCAAGTGATTGAGGAGTTGCGGCGGGAGTTAGTTGCGCGAGGCAAGCATGTGAGGACAACCTGCTTCTAATGAATGAAAGGGCGGAGAGCGATGGCACTGGCATGCGATAAACAAAACGGTGTGGCCAACGGCGATCTGCTTCACCTGGAGCAAGTCAATGAGGCCATTGAGAAGTTCGGACGTAAGAAGTCTTCGCTGATACCCATACTGCAACGCGTTCAAGAAATCTATCACTATTTGCCCGAGGACATTTTGACCTATGTGGGGACGGTACTCGAGATTCCTCCGGCGACGGTATTCGGGGTAGCTACATTCTACGCTCAGTTCGCGCTGGAACCGAAGGGTAAGTACGTGATTCGTGTCTGTGACGGAACGGCTTGCCACGTGCGGCGCTCAATGCCGGTGCTCAAGGCCATTCGGGACAAGCTCAATCTCGCGGAGGGGATGAAGACCACAAGGGACGGTCTGTTCACCGTCGAGACGGTTTCGTGTCTGGGTGCTTGTGGTTTGGCCCCGGTGCTGATGATCAATGATCAAGTCCACGGTCAGATGACGCCGGAAGCGATAGAGATCATTCTGGATGAGATTATGAAGCGGGAAGGTGGCGAACAGGCTTGATCAAATCGGTGGCTGTCTTAAAGGAACACGCTGCAGCAACGAAGGAAAAACTGCGCGACTGCCGCCTGCGGATATTGGTCTGTGCCGGGACCGGTTGTGTGGCCAACGGCGCGCTGAAAGTCTTTGATCTATTGAAAGAGAAAGCCGGCGACGTCAAAGACGTAGTCGATGTGTCGTTGCATGAGGGCGATCTGTGTGGCGGCGAAACATGGCTCGGTCAAGGGGTTTCCGTAAAGCACAGCGGTTGCCACGGCTTTT
>JBMNSS010000104.1:0-9274 GCA_050945315.1 Limnochordia bacterium
GCATGCTATAGCCAAGTTGGAAACCTGATTGGTTCCCCCTCTGCTCTTGGGTACTATATGCTCTATCTCTAAAGGCACATTGGTTGCCCCGCAGTAGACGCACTCACGTCCGAACTTCTCAAGAAGATACTCTCGGACTTCGTAACCAAACAGTTTTCCTTGCTGATATTGAACACCGGTGATCTCCGGGTCCTGCAGCTTTTGGGTATCAAACTTAACGTTCTCTACTGAGAGCGCAACAATCGGTGCATATTGCCTGAAGTGCTTCACCCAGACCTCTATGTTACGGAGGCGACTCTCCAATGACGGAGGAAGCCAGCCTTCTCTGCGCGTCTGTTGTCAAACCTGGCCTGTCTGTAACGTGTCTTTCTGTTACGTCTGGATCGACGGATAGCACGTCTCTTGTCCAGGTTTTGTTTTATGCTGTGACCTCGGTGATTAAGTTCGGCGGCGAAGATCACTTTCTTCGTCTTGTCGTCAACTACAGCTATTCCGGTGGTTCTGCTGCCGGGGTCTATCTTCAGGCGCAACTGAGATCTAACCGGCCCTTTTACCGCATACTTAAGGATGATTGTAAAGGGGTACATGCGGTATACAGCCGCCTTACCTTTCCTCAAAAGTATGCGTGCTCTTGCCGGATGTGTTGGATGTAAAGGTTTCTTGTTTGGTGTCCAGGACAAACACCTTATCCAAGGCGTACTCACCTCTGTGGGCGGTAATGCTCCCCTCACCGATGTTATCCTGCGGTTTTATACGCTCACAGCACTGGCCGTTGCCTTGACCCGTCTTGTTTAACCGTGAGCCGCAGAGCGTAGGACTGGGGAAGCATCCTACGGTGCCTATACATTCGTCCGTAACGTAGCCCGATGACGTAAGGTCCTGGCTGAGGCTGGCTGAGCTTACGACTGTCGTCGTACATGATCGACGCTCACAGACCATGGACGGTCGAGAACGTCGATCAAGTCAAGTGCTCAACTCACGGTTGTTGGGCCTAACCCATAGATCGCTTTCGCTGAAGAGGATAGCTTTACCTTTACGGAGAGGCGATTCACCGGACGCCTCCGGTGTTTTCGTTGTCCGTCGACGACAAGGGTCGGGAAGCATCGGAGGCGAAGATGTTTGTCGGACGATTTACGCCTGAACGACGGGGAGGTAAGAATGCAATGAACATCAAGAGCTCACCTTCACAATGGGCGGTGGGCACATCCACGTCCATGCTGGGGGACTTCACCCGCGATGACTTGGAACGAGTCAAAGATGCCGGGCTGCAGTGCATTGAACTGACGATGTTCGGAGGAGGAGCCGATCCGAGTCAGGCTTCCGGCATGGAGATCTTGGCCACCCGGGCGGCTCTTGTCGCGGAGTCAGGATTGCGTTTGTGGTCGGTTCACCTGCCATTCGGGCGGCAGTGGGACATCGCGACGCCCGATCCTGAGATGGCCGAAAAAGCGGTGGCCGGTGCCAGGCGATTCCTCCAGATAGGAGCCGGCTGGGGAGCGGAAGTGGCAGTGGTGCATCCCAGTACCGAGCCTATCGCTGATGAGGAACGGTCGGGCTATTTGGAGCGCTCGAAAAGAGCCTTGTCGGAGCTGACGCGGGCGGCACAAAGCTACGGTATCAAGCTGGCGGTGGAATGTCTGCCTCGTACGTGTCTCTGCAACACCGGAGACGAGATGCTCGAGGTGTTGGAGAGCCTGGAGGGCGCCGGAGCCTGCTTTGACGCCAACCATCCGCTGCAGGAACCATCCGAGGAGTTCGCCGCCAAACTGAGCGGGCGGATTATGACCGTGCACATATCTGACTATGACGGAGTGGATGAGCGACACTGGTTGCCGGGAGAAGGAACTATTCGCTGGAGCGCCGTGATTGACGCCTTGGCCCGGGGAGGATACTCGGGACCCTTTATGTTTGAGGTCAGCAGCAAGAGGGGTGATGGGATCCGTACGCCCTATGATCTCATGGAGTGTTGGAAGAGGTTGCTGGCTGAATACTCGGCTGAGCAGGGTACATAGCACTTGGAGAGGTGAGAGGCCGGGCTTCGTCGGCGGCGCAGGGGGATCCCCCCCGGGGTCGGCGCTAACCGGACTTGACTCGATCTTGGACTCCGAAAAAACGGCATGCTTTTTGCGGAGGCGTACATGAATCTCGATGAAGAAATCGTGGTA
This sequence comes from Limnochordia bacterium, assembly GCA_050945315.1. Taxonomy (GTDB): domain Bacteria; phylum Bacillota; class Limnochordia; order DTU080; family DTU080; genus DTU080. Next base: position 2,166 of record JBMNSS010000104.1, read on the forward strand.
GTGGAATACGACCCGGCTTGGCCGGAAGCGTTCAGTCAGGAGCAGGAACGCATCTGTCGGGCCATGGGCCTTCCGAAGACCGATGTGGAGCATATCGGAAGCACTGCCGTATCCGGTCTGGCCGCCAAACCCGTTATTGATCTGATGCTCGGACTAAGCGTCTATCCTCCGGACCGACGGCTGGTTTGCGCCTTGATTGATCTGGGGTATGAGTGTTTGGGGGAAGCCGGAGTAAAAGGTCGCTTCTTTTTGCGACGGCGCGGCCCACAGGATTTCAATCTGCATTTGGTGCTGGGCGGAGGAGATCATTGGGTCAAAAACCTGGTCTTCAGAGACTACCTGCGCGCTCATCCCGCTGAAGGCATGAAATATGTTCAGACCAAGAGGCAGGCGATCTCATCCGGCATGAACCGGCTCTTGTCTTACTCAGATGCCAAGAGTGCCATCATAGAGGAATTGATGGCCAGGGCGCTCACATGGAAAGCAGATGCCTGACGGTACAGGTCGGGCGAAAGCCGGTCGAGTCCGTGAAGCTGCCGATACGCATGGCACTTTTTCTTGTTACCTACGGCTTGGTCTTGTTGTCAAATGTCCAAATGAGGGTCATGGCATCATCCGGGCATCAAATCGGAGCTGAGCTTAGAAAAAAGGGAGGGCATCGAACCTGTGCCCTTCCTGTGTATCTGACATATCTGTGAGCGGGCGGCAAGCATGGTGACGACACGAGTACATATTCTGATCCCATACATGGTTGAACAGAGTGCGTGGAGCATGGCAATGGAATGCCGGAGTCAGGTGCCAAAAGGAGGAAGTGCGTTGCTAAAGGTCCGTAAGGTGTATGGCGACGGCAGGCATAACGCCTTTACTTCACTGGTCAGGTGGCGGGGGCGCTTTTATCTTGCCTTTCGCTCAGGAACCCGTCATGTGAGGCCGGGGTATCCGGACGGCGAGATCAGGATTCTGTGTTCCAAAGACGAGGGCGACTCGTGGGATCAAGTCGCTCTGCTTCGTTCACCTGAATTGGACATGCGGGATCCGAGACTGCTGGCTGTCGCCGACCGGCTCTTCGTGCATAGCTTCGGTTACCGTGACCCCGGACGCAGAGATGCGTTCGTCAGCTACACTGAAGACGGTCACTCCTTCACCCCGTTTCAAAGAGCCGTAGCGGAAGATAACATGGTGATCTGGTGGCCGGTGCAGCATGCGGGTGAGTTCCATGCCGGTGGCTATCGATATCATGGGAACAAAAAAGACATCCGCAGTGTGTTTTATCGTTCGGATGACGGGCTCCGCTGGGAGTGCGTTTCGGTAGTACATGATGTTCCCTGGGCCAACGAGTCAGCGTTAGTGATGGAAGCCGACGGTTCGGCGACGATGCTGGTCCGAAACGAGGGACAACGTTTGGACCCGCCGGCCTCCGACGGTCGTCCGGTAATCGCCAGAGCGAAGCCGCCCTATAGGCGATGGACGGCGCACAAGCTCGATCGCGTGGTGCAAGGCTTTGCGATTCATCGGCTGGCGGCCGGATACTTGGTGGCCGGGCGGATCTATGAGGATGAGGCTACGCACACCGCCGTCTTTTTCTGTGATGGTTCTCGCTTAACTCGTCTGTGCACGTTGCCAAGCGGCGGGGATACCGCCTATCCGGGTATCGTAGAGGAAGCCGGCCGAGTGTGGATGAGCTACTACAGCAGCCATGACGAGTCTCCCGGCCCTGAGATTCCCCATCCGGCCGGTATCTATCTGGCCGAGTTGGATATAGAAGGTTTGCGACGGTCGGCCGGGGTATAGTCTTTTGGCCCACGAAAGACAGAGTTGGAAGAAAGAGGGCACCAAGCCTTCACGGCGCTATGCCCTCCTTTTTTCTGTCCCTAACGCGGTTTGACGGAAACGCTGATCTGTGAACGCGGACCGGACTCACCCGACGGACTCACACCCCATACGGAGACCTGGTATTCACCGGGATCAGCCTCCCAGGGCACAAAGGCACGGGCGGAGAATCTGTTCTCACCGCTTGGCTGCAGTGTCAAGTAGTAATCGTACCCGACGATACTCGCTTTCACATTACGGACCTCTCCGGTGACATTTGTCAGTTCGGCCACCACGTCAACCCACCCACCCGGAATGGGGTTTTCGGGATCGAGTCGAAGGCCGATATCGTAACTCAGGGCCATGCAGAGCACCCCTCTCGATAGATATTACGCGCAGTATTCACCGAAGGATTGCGGCCTTCCTGCCAGAAGTGACAGTATATAGTGAATGAATGGGCTTTTAAAGGGTATATGGATTTAGCCGGGAAAGATATCGAATGCACGGATGGATGTAATTGGATCCTGACATCAAGGGGGGGTGGCATGGCACCGCGAGGAATCCGGAGTCAAGAGCATTGACGGAGGTTGAGAAACAGGACTTGGCTCAGGCCGAATCATCCACTGAAACCGCTCTTGAAGGGAGAATGTCATTATGAAGGACCGCATGCTAAGATCCGGGGTCGTTGTGTTGGCGATAGTCATCATGCTCGCCTCCGCTTCGCATGCTCTGGCCAGACAGGAGCTGCAGATTCTGGTCCACGAAAGCGGAGACTATCTTGAGCGCACTACGCAGTTCTGGGATGTCTTCCAAGAGGCCAACCCCGATGTTTCAGTTGAGATCGTTCCCGGCCCGGGAAGCGGTACGGGAACCGAGAAGTTGGCCCTGATGGTGGCCGCGGGCATACCGCCGGATCTGGTCAGGACCTATTGCACCTCCATAAAATTCCTCGGTGACGCAGGGCTTCTGCAGGATATCACGGCGCGGTATCAAAGCCTGCCCGCATCGTTGCGCAATGATATCTGGCCGGTGCTGATAGACAACCTGAGCTATAAGGGAAGCTTGTATGCTTTGCCCATGGGGACCGTAGCCACTTTGTATTTCTACAACAAGCAGCATTTCAACGAAAAAGGAGTCCCGACACCCGACTCTTCCTGGAGTTGGGAACGGGAAGGAATCAGTCAACTGAAGAAATTCGTTTCCGTGGACAGCGGCGGCGTCATCTCCAAATGGGGCATGGGCACTGTCGGCGGCGACAATCTCTATCCGTTCGTTTTCTCGGCGGCCAAAGGCATGCCCTTGTTCGATGCAGACGGGACGGAGTTTTTGGGTAATACGGCTGAGACTCGCTATGCACTGCAGGCTCTGCAGGATCTGGCCCAAGTGCATAGCGTGATGAGTATTTCCGGAGGGTGGACGGATTTCGCCGAGCAGCGCGTCTCATCACTGGTCTGGGGAAGCTTCATGGCAGGCTACTTTCCCAGATACGAGAACTTGGACTGGGATTTCGCTCTTTTCCCCTCGTTAGGAGGAGGGCGTGCCGCGGCCGTTTGGCCTGAAACCCCGTACGGCATTTCCGTAGGAGCAGAAAATCCGGAATTGGCTTGGCGGGCGCTGGAGTTCATCATCAGCGATGAGGGCCAAAGACAGGCCATTAGACTTGGTTGGGGCGTTCCGCCGGCACGCAGAAGCATGACCGTCAGCGCGTTCATGCATTCTTTCCGCGACAAGAACATTGACGCCGTGGCCGAGATGCTCTCTCTGCCGCATAACCAACCTTTGCCCGTCCAAGTCACTTCGAACGTGACAAGCGTGTTGAAGGATGCGTTCAGAGCGGTGGTGCTGGGGCAAAAAGCGCCCGGACAAGCACTTGATGAAGTGGCCCCATCGATCATGGCCCTTCTCCAAGAGGAGTGATCGGTGCCCAGGATTGATTCCCTCAAGGATCCGAAGGGATTATGGCTCAGTTGTCTCGCTCGGGATCGTCGCCTGTGACTGAGCCAAGCTCAAATCGACGGTGAGTGTCTTGAGACGATCGAGGCTCTGCGGCATCGACGGAACGTGAACCGGTCGGGCCGACAAATCGGGGGGATGAGCTGTCTTTCGTTGACGCAGAAGAGAAGAGCTCCGAGGCTGTGCAGCCTCGGAGCTCAGCGTGTTATGCATAGACTGTACGTGGTTACTGTGGGTTCTGTTGCAGGAATGCGTTCAGTTGACGGGCGATCTCAGTGGCAGCTGACTTGGCGTCTATGGTGTTGTTCCACAGAGGAGTCAGGCCCTGGTTGATCATGCGTTGCAGGGTCGTCCGGTCACGGGAGATAACCCGTAAATTTCCGTAGATAAGAAGCTCGGGATAGATCTCCGGATTGACCACCGTCTGGGGCAACCAGGTCAGGGCCAACGGACGCGGCGGCGTACGGCCTAACAGCTTGGCATCGATGGCCGAACCCACGGGCCCGGTGATGAACGATACAAAACGCCAAGCCGAGTCAATGTCTTTGGTCTGTTTAGCGATGGCGATGCCGAACATCCCCAGATCCGAAGCGTACTGACCTTTCGGGCCGGGGCCTTTGGGGTAGGGTACCAGTCCCATCTGAAAGCCGCCGCCGGCCATGGCGGGGATCGAGGCCAACCAACGAGCGCTCATACCTATCTTTCCTTGAGCAAAGCCAAGGGTCTCGTTGGCGCCTATCTCACGCGTCAGGGCACTTACCGGGAGCATAGCGTCGTCTTGCCAGATCAGGCTGTTCAGGAAGGACAGAGTCTCGACATTGGCTTCATCGTCGAATACGCTTTTCGTCGGACGCTTGGGATCGTCAAACTCGGCACCTCCGTTGGAGGCCATCCATGTACGGGGCAAATGCAGCGCGGCACCTATTACAGTGCGTTGTCCGTCAGGACCTTTGCGGGTGAGCTTCCTGGCTGCTTCGCGAAAAGCCGACCAAGTCCAAGCATCTCTCTTATACAGATCCGCCGGATACGCCAGTCCGGCCAAATCAAACAGCTCGATGTTGTATCCGTAGAAGGCCGGATTGGTCAGGATGGGAGCGGCATAGAGCTTCCCGTCGACCGTGTAAGCGTTCATGATAGGGGCGGCTATGCGCTGCACCTGGTACTCAGGGGTCTTTTGGATGAAAGGATTGAGATCATACAAGAAACGCTCATCGGCGAAACTCATGAGATCTTGTATGTCCAGGGCTATGACATCCGGCACCGTCCCGGAAGCCATGAGGGCAACAAGACGAGCTGAATGATCGCCCTGCATGCGTATACGCTCGACCTTGACATCGGGATTGGCTTGCTCAAAGGCTTCCGTCAAAGCAGCGTAGGCCTCTTCCCAGGTCTGGCTGCCGGCCAGATACGTGAACTCGATTGTCTTTACCGACCCCGCCACGTGCACACATGCGACAAGAAGTCCCAACAGACCTAAGACAATTATGGATACCACCCGAGTTGCCAATTTCATGAATCAATCCTCCTGTTTTTGGGCTTATCATGGTCTCCGTGACCTGATGCTAAAAAGAGGTGTTTCCCCGCCCCCTATATTTAAATCACTCTATCAAGACTGGTTATGCTATTATACACGTTTTTTGGTTGTCCTTCCGGCAGACCGCTTGATACCGCAACAAAGGTTGGTCTACGCTCGCAACGGAGCGCAGCCTTGAAGAGCGCCGTGCGAAGGTGGTTGATAGGGATCCGCTATACTCGCCCAAACAAAAAACGCGGTGGTTGAGGGGATCCAGGTCCACGGGTGACGGCAGGACTGGGTTTGCACCCTCGTTTATGCCGCGCGGGCATAGATGGGCGCATCCGACTAGGCTCAAACGAGGAAGAATGGCCATTTCCGGCCCGGAATTGTAGGGGGAGAATAATGGCGAAATAGTAAAAAAAGAAGAATGAAATAATCCGCCGAAGTATAAGCACTAATGGTGAGCGAGTTACAGACTCTTGTCTGCGGGAACCAACATACTTTGATGATATAGACAGGCTTTGGTTCACGCCAGAATCACCGCTTCATCACGGTCGGGCGCACCCCGGGCTCAAGCCGGAGATTCATCCGACTTGCAGGAGCGTAGTTCGCATGGTTTGGAGAGTGCGGGAAGATGACAAAACCTGCTCGCAAAGAGCTGTGTCGCCATAGGTCCTTTCTGGCGGTGCTCTGCGCGCTATGGGTGCTGTTGACAGGAGCGGCGCATGCAGCCCATGTCTGGGTGGAGGGCATGGACGACATAGCGTTCCGCATCTCAATCAGCACCGATGGCCGCCTGGTGATATCTCCGGAAGCTCAAGAGGGGCGGCTGTACTACGAAACAAGCGTAGCGGATGGTACCTGTCAGGTCCTCATCGAGATCACTGATGGGGACGTTCCTTCAGGAACCTCGCTCACCCTCACGGCCGAAGACATTCCGTCGGGTTGTGGTACCTTGGTTGGTTCCGTGGTCCTCAATGATTGGGGTCCGCAACCGATCATAACGGGGATTCCCTCACCTTGTGAAACGGCGGAGGGCATCCCGCTGTCTTATGGACTCGCCATCGCTGATGTGAACGCCTTGAGGGCCGTTGGGGACGGTTACTTGGTGGTGCGTTTCACCATAGCTCCCGAGTGATGTCTGATTTGCAGTATTAAGCAGGGGGTGGTAAACGTCATGGCAACGCGGTATATCCGGGCATGTGGATGTTTAAGGCGGCGGCTGTTACTGATGCTGATATCCCTGTGTGTATTCACTCTGGTACTGAGCGGATCCGTAGGAGCGGCGCATATCATTGGGGAGACGACGCGGGTTCATACGGTCGGAAAAGGCCAGGTTATCGAAGGTATTATTGAGCTTCGAAATTCGTCTCCTGTTACCGAGGCCGTACGGATCTACCTGACCGATCACGTCAGCGACGATCGCAGTGGTTGGCAATTTCCGGCACCGGGCAGTCTGCCTCGCTCTTGCGCGCCATGGACCGGGCTGCTTCAGGAAGAGGTTACGTTGAAACCCGGTGAGGAGCGCGGTGTGTTCTACCGCATCAGTGTTCCTGAGGAACCTGATATCAGGGGCACTTATTGGTGTTCGATAATGGTGGAACCGCAAACCGCGAGCGCCGTTGACGTGAGGGCCGCTGATGATGAAGAGGGAAAGCTTCTGTTCCGCCTGAATCAGGCTATCCGCTATCAGGTGGCTGTGATGTAAGCGTCAAACGTAACACACCTTCCGAGTCAGGCGTCCCCGGTGGATAATGATCCCAGAAGCATGAAATGGGAGGCTATCGGGATGACTCGACTTGAGCGACGCAACATGTGGCAGCAGCGTGTT
>JBMNSS010000105.1:0-9249 GCA_050945315.1 Limnochordia bacterium
AATCTGCTCAGCCGCAGCGCGAATATCCGCAACCACTGCCGGGTCGGCCTCTCGTTGAGCTTTGGCCATCTCCTCCTCACTCACAAAGAGTGTCTCAGGTTGCAGCTTGACTGCATCAATGCGCCAAGTGTAATCGAACACGGCGGAATCGCCCCGAGTGCCCACGTCTTGTACGATCTCAGCGACCGCCTCCGCCGCGCTCAGAGGGCGTCCGAATATCTCCTGAAGACGGGCTGCAACCTGGGGTTCAAGGGTCACCTCGTCAATCTCAGGCCGCCGCAATGTCTTTTGAATCTCAGCGATGTCCACCGCACGAGTATCTAATACTTTCATGGCCGCAACCCCTTCTCAGAATCCTGCATTGTCCTCAGTTGTACAGCAAGGGCTCCGCTCATCAGCCAGCGCGATTTTCGTCCTGGTGCCCAACCATCCCAGTAAGAGCTGAAGAAACGGCCCGTTGTCAAATTCAACGCCCTCTTGACACAGAGGCGGCACAAGGCCCGAGCAGACAGCCAATTGGCCTCGACCCACGGTCTCCAAACCGCCGACTGCAAGAGCCCGGCCGTCCGCCACCGCCTCTAAAATGACCGTGACGGAGGGGTCAATCCTGGTGAGTACCGCCGGCTCGCTCAGTTGAACGGGAGCAAGATCCTCCCGCCATCGCGTGACCGGTATGTGGGCTACGATAGTGGGGGTCTGTTGATCAGCTTGGATGCGCAAACGAGCCCCGAGAAGCTCGAGCAGGCGGTTGCCCTCGGTCAGTCCCGCCGACGACACAGTGAGCAACAGACTGCCGCCGTATTTTAGATACTCGGCCCAGACGGCAATCTCCTCCACACATAAGTGAGCGCTGTCTCCCTGTAGCTGGATCCAAAGGACATCGATGCCGACCAAAAACTCACTGAGCCGCATTCCCTTTACAAAGCGATACCCCGCATCAAACGGACCGCAGACTGCCATAGGCGGGAAAAGCGCTTCGCCGCTGCCCCCGTCCAACATCCCGACAGTGATGTGTTCCGGAAAAAAGACTTCCGGCTCAGCGGCGACGGCACACGTCACCGTCAGACAAAGAAGACAGAGAATGCGCGCCGGCCATCCCGCTCGCTGAAGCAATGGCGGCACCTACTCCCACTCGATCGTAGCGGGCGGTTTCGAGCTGATATCGTACACCACACGATTGACATGCTCAACTTCACGCATGATGCGTGTTGCCATCCGATCCAGAAGCTCATAGGGCAGCCGGCTCCATTCCGCCGCCATCGCGTCCTGCGATTGCACGGCGCGGATGGCAACGGCGTAACCGTAGGTTCGAGCATCGTCGGTCACGCCGACGCTGCGCGTATCGGTCACCACGGCGAAATATTGCCAGATGTCACGCCCCAGACCTGCCTTGTCAATCTCTTCACACACAATGGCGTCAGCCTGACGCACGATGGCCAGCCTTTCTCTGTCTATGGCTCCACAGACGCGAACGGCCAAGCCCGGCCCCGGAAACGGTTGGCGCCAGACGATGGAAGGCGGCAAGCCAAGGACTATCCCGAGATCGCGCACCTCGTCCTTGAAGAGTTGACGCAGGGGCTCGATCAGATCCAACTGCATGTGTTCGGGAAGCCCCCCGACGTTATGGTGGCTTTTTATCCCCTGCGAGCCCGTTCCTACGCTCTCGATGACATCCGGATACAGGGTCCCCTGAACGAGATAGCGCACCTCACCCAACTCTCGGGCCTCTTCTTCAAAGACGCGGATAAACTCTTCACCGATCAGCTTTCGCTTCAACTCAGGATCCGCTACACCCTCGAGTTTGTTCAAAAAACGTTCCGAGGCGTCTACGCTGCGGAAGCACTCGCTCATGCGGGATGAGAAAAACTCGCACACCTTTTCGCTTTCGCCGGCTCGCATGAAACCGTTGTTGACGTAGACACAGGTCAGCTGCTCGCCAACGGCCCGTTCCACCAGAGCCGCTGCCACGGCCGAATCCACACCACCTGACAAAGCCGCCAAGACCTTGTCTGCGCCGACCTGCGAGCGAATCTCCTCAACAACCGATTCAACAAAGCTCTCCATAGTCCACGTAGCCCGACAGCCACATATGTCCAGCACGAAATTGCGCAGGATTTCCTTTCCGTGGGAAGTCTCCTCGACTTCCGGATGAAACTGGATCCCAAAAAGCTGCCGTTCAGTATGGCGCATCGCCACGACGTTTATGTCATCCGTCCGCGCCATCACATCGCAACCGGCCGGTGCTTCCTCCACGAAGTCGCCGTGACGCATCCAGCCAATCATGGCTCCCCCGGCTTCCTCATCAATGGCCGCCAAGAGATCAGTGCGATCAAGGATGTGCACGCGGGCTCGCCCGAACTCATTGTGCTCGCCGCGACTTACCTTGCCGCCCAGTGCCTGAACCATCACATGCATTCCGTAGTCTATGCCGAGCACCGGTATGCCGGCTTGGAAAATCTCGTCACTGCAGCTTGGAGCTGCTTCGTCAAAGACGCTCACCGGCCCGCCTGAAAGGATGATACCCTTAGGCCGTCTTTCGAGTATCTTGGCTATGGGCGTCGTATACGGCCATATCTCACTAAAGACTTGATGCTCGCGCACTTTGCGGGCCACAAGATGACTGTGATTCCCACCAAAGTCTATCACCGCCACCCAGTCGTGAAGCAGCGTTGACGTCGCGCCTTGTGACATGCGGATCCCCCCAATGACGTTCAGGCCATGTAGACTTCCGGTTTGAGCACGCCCACGTAGGGTAAATTACGATACTTCTCTGCATAGTCGAGTCCGTAACCTATGACGAAATGATCGGGTATCTCAAAGCCTCTGTAACGAACCGGCACCTCAACTTCGCGTCGATCAGGTTTATCCAGGAAGACGCATATGTTTAGCGACGCGGGATGACGAGACTTGAGATTGGCCAACAGATAGGACAGCGTAAGACCGCTATCTACGATGTCCTCCACAATGATTACATCCTTGTTCTCGATTGAACTGTCCAGATCCTTGGTGATGCGTACAACTCCCGAACTGCTGGTTCCGGAACCATAACTCGATATGGCCATGAAATCAAGAGATGTCGGCAGATGTATATGTCGGCACAGATCCGCCGTAAAAAGCGCCGCTCCCTTCAAGATGCATATGAGAACTGGTTCCCGCCCGGCGTAATCCTCGGTTATCTGCGCCCCCAGTTCCTTGACACGACGGGCAATGGCCTCCTGGTCAAGTAGGATCTGTTGGACGTCTTCCAGCATCGGCACTGGCTTCACCCCATCGGCCAAATATTTCGGGCCACACCTGATAAGTGAGGGCGGGAAACCTCTCAAAGGCTCCCGCCCACCTGAAACCCGGTCAAACGCAGCCTGCTACATCATGCCACCCATACCGCCCATGCCGCCCATACCATCCATTCCGCCACCCGGAGGCATCGGCTCTTCTTCTTCGGGCTCATCGGCTATCAGGCACTCAGTGGTGAGAATCAAGCCGGCGATGCTGGCCGCATTCTCAAGCGCCGAACGCGTCACCTTCGTCGGATCGATGATGCCGGCCTCAATCATGTTGCGATACTCGCCGTCCAAGGCATCGAAGCCCACTCCCGGCTCTGCTTCGCTTACCCGGTTGGCCACTATGGCCCCTTCATGGCCGGCGTTGATGGCGATAATCCTGACCGGCTCGGCAAGAGCCCGGCGAACAATCTGCACACCCGTGGCCTCGTCACCGTCCACCTCGAGCTCATCAAGGACTGCCTGGGATTGGAGGAGCACCGTGCCCCCACCGGGAACGATACCTTCCTCGACTGCGGCCCGTGTCGCGGACAGGGCGTCTTCGACCCGATGCTTCTTGTGTTTGAGTTCCGTCTCCGTTGCCGCGCCGACGCGAATCACAGCTACGCCGCCGGCCAGTTTCGCCAAGCGCTCCTGCAGCTTCTCGCGATCATAATCAGAATCAGTCTGCTCGATCTCCAGACGGATCTGCGCCACGCGGGCATCGATATCCGCCCGGGAGCCGCGTCCGTCTACGATGGTCGTCTCGTCTTTCGTCATGCGGACCTGCCCGGCCTGCCCCAACATGTCCAGGGTGACATTCTCGAGTTTCAGACCGGTCTCTTCTGAAATTACCTGACCGCCGGTGAGAACGGCTATATCCTCGAGCATAGCCTTGCGACGATCGCCGAAGCCCGGTGCCTTCGCCGCTGCCACGGAGATGGTCTTTCGAATGTTGTTCACTACGAGCGTGGCGAGCGCCTCACCTTCAACATCCTCAGCGATGATGACCAACGGACGCTGACGCTGAACGACCTTCTCCAGCACCGGCACGAGATCGGCGACGGCACTGATCTTGCGGTCAGTCAACAGGATGTACGGGTCTTCCAGGATGGCCTCCATGCGCTCCGAATCGGTCACGAAGTATGGAGACAAATAGCCCCGATCAAACTGCATGCCCTCGACCACATCAAGTTCCATTCCTGTGGTCTTGGATTCCTCCACCGTGATGACGCCTTCCTTGCCGACCTTCTCCATGGCTTCAGCAATCAGCTGGCCGATGTCCGGATCCCCGGCAGCTATGGAAGCCACTTGGGCAATGGCATCGCTGGTCTCAATCGGGCTGCTCTGTTCTCTGAGATGCTCGACTACTGCCGCAACGGCCTTGTCGATACCGCGCCGCAGTATCACCGGATTGGCACCGGCAGCCACGTTCTTGAGTCCTTCGGCGATCAACGCTTGTGCCAGCACTGTCGCTGTGGTCGTACCGTCACCGGCCACATCGTTAGTCTTCGTGGCTACTTCGCGTACCAGCTGGGCCCCCATGTTCTCAAAGGGCTCTTCCAGTTCGACCTCGCGAGCAATGCTCACGCCGTCGTTGGTAATAGTGGGTGAACCCCACTTTCTCTCCAGAACCACGTTGCGACCCTTTGGCCCGAGAGTCACTTTGACTGCGTCAGCCAGGCGGTTCACACCACGCTCAAGCGACCTGCGAGCTGTCTCGTCAAATTGCAGAATCTTACTCATGAACCGTTACACCGTCCTCTGTATGTAATGTGACATCTTACTCCGAGATAACAGCCAATAGCTCGCTTTCGTTCATGATCATGTACTCTTTGCCCTCGATCTTCACTTCCGAGCCGGCATACCGGGAGAACAAAATGACATCGCCGACCTGCACAGACATGGGCACGCGTTCGCCGTTATTGGCCAGCCGACCGCTGCCTACCGCCACTACGCGCCCTTGTTGAGGCTTCTCTTTAGCCGTGTCAGGAAGAACGATGCCGCTGCTTGTCGTCTCTTCGGCTTCAATGGGTTCGACTAATACTCTGTCCGCGAGTGGTTTAACGCTCACGTCTTACCCTCCTTAACGCTTCTGCGTCTTGACCAAGAGGATTGTTAGCACTCATTGAGAGCGAGTGCTAACTCCGCTCCCTATGATAGATAACCTAGCCTTCATTTGCAAGAGCAAACGGGCACGTTCGGCGCCTCGGTTCCCAATAACCCGGCGATCTTACGTGCCGCGTTTGCTTAAAAGACCACTATTTCAAGACAAGACGCTTGTCGCGCAACTGCGGAACCGAGTTGGTGCGTGACGCCTGAGCACAGTAGGCGATATCATCAGCAAAACCCAATTCCAAAAGACGCACACCGTGAGAGCTTCCTTTGAGCACCCGATGTGGGTCGCGCCCCGCGGCGATCCACAGCTGCTCGGCGGCCAATGCTCCGTCCGTACTCTCTAATGAACCTGACTGTTCCCGCCGCAGGCGTTCTACAATGGCCCCTGCACAACAAGCATCTTCCCAAGAAAAACGCCGCCTTGTGCCGGCACAGGCCAATATGAGCTTGTACCCTTTCTCAAGTCTCTGTGCCGCCCAGCAGGCTGCTGCATCCAAGTTAATGAAAGCGGCCACTGCCACGGCAGCTGCGCTTGACGAACGGTGCAGGGTGTAGGTGCCATTCGTAGTTGTGAGAATCACGGTCTTTCCTGCTACTTTGTCAGCAGTGTATTCCAGCGGCGAATTGCCCAACTGGAAACCAGGCAGGGCGACGCCCCCGCGTTCGCCTCCCAAAACGGATCCCTCACCGAGAGCTTTAGCGAGAGTACGAGCCTCCTCGACATCGGCTACGGTCACGACACTGTTAGCCCCCGCATCAAGGGCAGTCACGATTGTCGATGTCGCCCGAAGCACATCAATAACGATAACGGCGCAATCCGCCAATGCCTGATGCTCCCCGATCTCTGCAGGAACAAGGGTTACATCGATAAACAAGCGCCTACCTCCGATGGTCCAACTCATTCGCCGGATTTTTCAACTCGCACCTTGACGCCCGAACGCACCGCCGAGAAGACGGTGGCATCCCCTTCGATCTTCCCAAAGAGGTTGACCGGACTGGCAGGGCGAACCTCATTGCCGCGACTGGCCGGAGTCGGTCCCCAGAAAATGCAGAACGCATGCCCGGGAGGCCAGTACGCCAGATCACCTACGTCGACAACTTCCTGAGGATCATCGGAACCCAAACGCACCGGAATGCCGAAGTAGATCTCGTCTCCCCAGCGATTCCCCCGAACTTCCAACGGCAAAGCATCCCATATGGCATCCGCAGTCTTGCTGTCATTCAGCACCGCGCTGACTGATACAGATCCTGCGGTGATGGTTATTCGGCGTTCCTCAGACAAATCTGCTCCCTCCAACCGTGAAGCACCACGGATGGTGCGATACCGCCGAACCTCCGGCTCCGGATGATCGGCGGTAGGTAAGTCATTTCATAGAACGGATGCTGCGGGGCGGGATACAGGAGTGTAACCAACACTCCTGCCTATCCTCGCCCACCTGTTGTACAACACGCCTCTTGGCGATCACAGTCTTCCCGTCGTAGCAGAGACTGCCCATGACATTCGCGCCGTTTGAAACCCGAGCAAGTGGGCCGCCACGGAGGGGCGATCCCGGTTACTCATCACCCGGCGCCGCACTCGTTTGTTGGTCCTCCGCAGACGATCGTCGAAGGTCGATCAAGTGATGCGCTCACTTCAGATGCGCACATCACCGAGTCGTGAGGCCAGGAAGTCGAGATCGCGACCGCGCGCTTGACGAAGATGACGCACAGCCTCGTCAATCGACGCGTAGTCGTGCACCAACTTGGCTACCGCCTCGGCGACCGCCAACGGATCGTCCTTTCCGCAGAAGAGCACATTGCGTCCTACCATGACACCGCGCACGTTGGCCCCTTCACCCATACCCTCTTCAAAGGCCCGGAGAGTATGCAACGGGTTTCCGCGCGAGGCTCCGCCCAACATGAGAATGGGCAACGTTGTGGATTTTACCACTCTGTGATATTCAGGCACATAGGGCACCTTGATCCACATATCCCGTGACGAACCACCGAGCGCCGAGGCTATACCGATCACCTGTATAAGCGCATCGGCCTCCATGATTACTTGATAGCCTCCCTCCGTATGGGTCACAGGCAAGGGCTCTACAAAAGTGGGTAGACCCGCGGCACGGCATTCCGACACCGCCTTGGCGCAGTAATCCATGGTGGCGATCGAGTAGCGGGACATTCTGCCAGTATCGAAACGGAGCAGCATCTTGCCGCCGTCACAACCCATCTCAACCAGATGAGCGGCCGTCATGGCGGTCATTCGATCGTCCATCTCGTATTCGATGCCCGCCAGACCGGATCGGTTCATCGACCCGATCATGAGCTTACCATCCAAAACTCCTGGCGAGCCTTGCTGTTTGAGCAGATAATCTATGAGGAGAATCTCCTCAAGAATGTCGGGAGTGGCCATCAGACCATCGACACCTTCGCCAAGCATCGTACGGATGATACGAGCCAGATAATCCATGCGATCGCCCATGGCGGTCGGATTGTCGCCGACATTGGTCACCCGACGCGCCGGGTGGTCTGCCGCCACGATGACCAGACGGCTGTCAGGACCAAGGGGCTTTGGCCTCTCACGGTTCTCTGCCGCCTCCACGATGGCATTCCGCTTACCCATGCGCACCTCGGTGATCAAGTCAAAAAGCCTCTCGGTGAGGAAACGCCGGCTCTGGTAATAGAATGAACCCAGGGCGTAATTGACATCGAGTCGGCTACGGACGATATCGAAGATGGCTTGGGTGCTTTTCACCACCATGCTCGGAATCTCGTCCCCGTAGGGCATGACCTCAAAGCCGATTCCGCCCTGATAATCAATCTCCACAAGAACCTTCACGAACTCGGCCAACATGTCCTCGTCAACAGCACCGCCGGGATAGTCAAAGCGCGGATGTGAATCTCCGTAGAGAGGATCCTGAGGATCGGTTACGCAGTTGCCGATGTGCACATGATTGAGATAGGGTGCCAACTCTCGTAGCACTGCCGGAGTCTCAGAAGTGAAAGAGTTGCCTCGCAGCAGCGGCATGTGACTGAGATCGTAGAGCAGGCCGAATTCGGTCCGGCCGTAGTTATCACGCAAACGCCGCGCCAACTCGCAAGCCTCATCGGACGGACCGATGAACTGGTTCTTGTGATTGGGCTCCGGAGAGCGGTCGAAGATCTCCAGCGTGATTCGCATCGGCTCGAGGTTGTTTTCCGCTGCGTATTTGCCACTGTATTCACACAGCTCGTCAATGGAGCGCAGCAACTGACGAAACGCCGTCTCGCGCTTGCCCAAGCCCGACTCCGCTCCGGGGTCACGCCCGCTCACCATGCAAAACTGAGAAGCTCCCAGTTCATAGGCCTGGGAGATGCAGCCCTTCAGCCGCTCAACCGCCTGTTGTCTACCTACTTCATCAATACAGGAGATGTCCTCCCAAGGAATCAGAGCATCTTCGTTGACCAACTGAACAGGCTGGGCGGAAAAGATCACGTTCTTTCCTGATGCCTTGAGCAGCTCGGCGACCTCAGCGCGCAACTGCTTGTCCTTGATCCAAGTGATCTCAATACCCTGGAAGTAGGGATCGTTAAGAACTTCCTTGATTGTGCGCAACAGATACGCCCGCACAGGCTCTCCCCGGGATACTGAGCGCGTATTGCCCGGCCCGGGATAGGCCATAGAATGCACGATACTGATGGGGTTTTTCTCCAGAGCCATGAAATGAGGCCTCCTCAACATTATGCTGCCGCTGTATGCGGCCTATCCTTCCACCACTGAACGAATACGCCGCAAACCCTCCACAATCTGTTCGCGCGAGGTGGCATATGAAAGACGGATGTACTCTTGCGTTTCTCCTTCGTTGCGCATACCGAACGAGTTACGAGGGAGCACCGCCACGTTTCCTTC
>JBMNSS010000106.1:0-9238 GCA_050945315.1 Limnochordia bacterium
CCGGCGACGCCCTTGCCTACGGGTTGTTTTCCCACTGGCAGGTAACGAAGGTTTCTTTCAACCTTCCGGCTCGGCAAGCATGCCGGGCACACGCAGAAGGTCTGAGCGACTCTGAGATCGCCCAGACCATCCGTCCGCCAAGAAGGAAGCACAGAATTCAGATCGTTGTCACTTCCGACGCATTCGGCCTCGAGACACAGCGCCGATCCCTTCCCCTACGGTGTCGCGTGCAGCTCATCAAGGATGGCCTGTATCCTTCTTTGGATCTCACCGGTGAAGCTTTCCAGAGCCAGACTGCCGTTCAATACCTGCGCCCAGGACTGATCAAAAACCCTAACCATGTCATTCTTTACGGGAGAGACAACCGTCGGGAAGTTGTCGTCATCGATTGAGGCGTCAGCCAACTGCCGCAAATAATCGCGAACGGTCGCCGTCTCGTAATTCAGATAGGTATCCAAACGGGACAGAGTCGGCATGTGAAGAGGGAGCCGGCCCGTCATTCTCATCATCTGAACCTGAGACTCTTGATCCAGAGTGAGAAAACAGAGCCAACGACATCCCCATTCAGGATTCTCCGATTCTTTCATGACCCTCATCGGTCCGAGCCAGAACGGTCCGCCTCTGCGCACCGGTCCTTTTGGTTGCACTACCGCTTCCCACACATCCTCCGTCTGTCGCAAGAAAGTGGCAGTGGTTCCAAACGTGGCGAGATCGATCGCCACCGCCCGATTGTTCAGCGTTCCCCCGATCCGCGCCCAGCCTCTTTCCACAATCTCCACATAGAAGGCCAACCCTTGACGGACTTCGGCGGTATCGAACAAGGCCTGGCGAGGGTTCAGATCCTTTTCGAAGAAGGCACCACCGGCCTGATGAACAGCGGCGGCTACCCGCTCAAGATTTCTGCTGAACCCGATGCCTACAGTCTCGGGCTGACCGTCTCCATCAACATCAATGGTCAATCGCGCAGCGTTACGACGTATCCACTCCCAGTTCCACTCATCGCCCAAGCTGCCAAGCGGCGCCACACCCAGTTCATCAAAGACTGAGCGGTTGTAGCCTACAACCGAGGAATACAGTTGATTGGGAAGGGCCAGCAGCCTACCCTCACTCTCCAGAACCCGTCTGCTCATCATGGCTGGTATAAGCCGGTATAGATCCACATTGTCGGCCTTCAGGTAGGGGTTCAGATCGGCGAAGTAGTCTTTGTCATTCTTTAGCAAGAGCGTGGGCGTAGAATCGATGACATCCACCTGCATCCCGGTTCCGAGCATGGCCAACAGCTTGTCGGCATAGCCGGAAGGATGGTTCTGGATCTCCATGTGCACGTCCGGGTATTGTCTCTCGAAGGCAGCCGCTCGATCAACGAGGAAATCGTAGAAGGGCTGTCCGTGAATCCCGGTCATATGCACAATCGTGACGGGGGCTGAAGCCGTGAACAACGTGCAGAACGCCCATACGACGGCAACCACGAACACAGTACACACTCTGTCGCTTCGGCACATCAGCGAATTCCTCCCTGTTCGCTTTTTGTTCTTCTAATCGACGACAGCGGCGGCCACCAAGTTGGCTACCAACGGACGCAGTCGAATCTTTGATACCGTACTGTGCCGTAGATGGACTCTGTTGGTCAGCAATACTATGAAGAGTTCTCTCGTCGGATCTATCCACACGAGAGTACCGGTGAATCCCGTGTGACCGTAGGATTCCGGTGAGAGAAGATCCCCTGCCGCAGACTCCGCATAATCCGCCCTCATCTGCCAGCCCAGCCCTCGCGGCTGACTCATCCCCTTGGTGTAGTTGCGAGTGGCAGCATCGACAACCGCCTCGGACAAGACTCGTTGGCCACCGTAACGGCCCTTGTTTAGCCACATTTGACAGAATACGGCGAGGTCACTCGCAGTGCCAAACAATCCGGCATTTCCACACACTCCACCCAACGAGCGGCAGTTGTTGTCGTGAACTGCACCGTGCAAGTGGGTACCAAGCTCGGCATTGAACTCCGTAGGTGCCACGCGAGGCAACACTGACGGAGGCGGCGTATACTGGGTATCCCGCATGCCGAGCGGGTCGTAGAACAACTCCTTAGCCAACTCATCCAGGGATCGGCCGCTTACCCGTTTGACAACCTCTCCCAGTAGAATGAAGCCGGGACAACTGTAGATGACCTCCTCACCCGGAGGCCGGCTCGGCTCCAAGTCCCACAACGCCTGAAGAGGATCGGCAAAGCGGTAAAGAGAGGCCGCAGGCAGTCCTGACGTATGCGTAAGCAGCTGTCCGATGGTCGCCTCCACCCTCGCCTCGGGGATATATCGCCGCACGCCGTCGTTTAGCCACAACATCCCCCGTTCGAGCAGGGCCAGAACACAGGGCGCAGTGGCCACAACCTTGGTCACGGAAGCCAGATCGAATATGGTATCAGGTCGCATCGCCTCCCGGTACGACTCGAGGCGGGCAAACCCGAATGCTTTGGGACCTACTAGAAAGCCCTTGCGGCCAACGGCCAAGACTGCTCCGGGTATTTGCTTCTCGCTGCACCAACGCTCTATCAGGGCATAGGCCGCCTCGATATAATCGTCTCGCAGACCGGCCTGTTCAGGCCCGGCACTAACCAGCGTATCTCGGTACACCTTCTACTACCCCCGGATTGCGGTGTGAAGAGTCAGCCCGACATGAGTTTCCCGCACAGACTAACAACACTTGTTCATTCTGTCGCCTTTCTGATTTCCCTTCCCGACAATGGGAAATCTTCTAAAATAACGGCCGACACCCGACCATCCGCGCGTTGCCCGGTCACCGTCACACTAACCTCGCCACCGATCGAGGTCAGATGGTTTTCTCGGAACCCTGCCCAACTGACCTTTTGTATCCCGGTCTCCGGGTCAGCGATAAGAAAAAACCCCTCACAGGTAATTGTGAAGGGTTTCTTCTGGTCGGGCTGACAGGACTTGAACCTGCGACCTCTTGACCCCCAGTCAAGCGCGCTAGCCAAACTGCGCCACAGCCCGTTTTGTGTGTGATCCAGCGATCATGATGATACCATAGCTTGAGACGAAACGCAAGCGGTACAGGCCAATCAGTCAAAATATCGTCCGGAAAGACGTAGCGGACAGTGTTCGTCGTGTCGTGGATCAATGCTGAGTCAATGTGTGATAGGAAGATGCTGATCCGATGTCTAATCTCTTAGCAGTACACATTTGCGGCGCGCTGGACGCACACGGCAACAGTGCGCCCGAAAAGGAGTAGTGTCCCATGAGAATAAGGTGCCGACCCGCTCTAGTGATCCTTGCACTCGTTTTCACGATGTCAACCATTGCCTTTGCCGCCCCCACGCTTCGGATCGGGACTCAGCCTTGGTTGGGCTATGGTCCTTGGTGGATTGCCCAAGAAAAGGGCTTTTTTGCAGCCCGTGGCGTCAACGTTCAACTGATCAACTTCATTCAGGATCAAGACGTCAACGCAGCTTTGGCCTCCAAGCGCCTGGACGGGGCCAACATCGCCACACATACCGCCCTCAAGTTTGTAGATCGGGGCGTGGATATTCGCCTCGTTCTGTTGATGGATGCCTCCTATGAAGCAGACGCGATCATCGCCGACTCTGCGATCAAGAGCATCAAGGATCTGCGCAACAAGCGGGTAGCCTTTGAGGAGATTACCACCAGCGATTTACTGTTAACATACGCCTTGCGGCAAAACGGCATGACAAAATCTGACATCCGCCCGGTTCCCATGCCGGCCGCAGATGCCGGGACTGCAGTCATCGCCGGCCGTGTTGACGTGGCCGTGACCTACGAACCGTATCTCACCACGGCTCTGAAACGCTCCGAAAAACACTATCTCCTTTACACGGCCCGGTCAAAGCCCGGTCTGATCTCTGATGCGCTTGCCGTGCGCTCGGAAGTGTTGGAGAACAATCCCGCAGCTGTCCGCGCCATGATTCTGGCCTGGCAGGATGCTCTGGACTATATGGCTTCCCATCCGCAGGAAGCCAAGGAGATACTGGCTCGCAATGTTGGTAGCTCACTGGAGGAGCTTGAGCCGGCGCTGGCGGGAGTGAAATTCTACGACCTCGATGAGAACAAGACAGCCTTAGAGGGTGAGTTCAAGGACGTCGTGCAAGAAGTGGCAGAAGTGATGGTATCCAATGACTGGATCAAGATCTTGCCGGATCCCGATACTCTACTGAGTGCGAGCTATCTGCCTTAGTCGAACACCGGACATGATCGACCTTCCCGATGGTCCGCATTCGGCGGAGGTCGATCATGTCGCATACTCAACCGGTCCGGACTCTCAAAAGACCGGCTTACAGAGGGATGCATGCACAAGCTATGCAGGGGGCTTCACCGGTTTTGGGCTCTGCTTTAGCAGGTCGAGAGAGTGGGCAGTGTCGCTGAGATGACACCGTCCGTCAGAATTGACGATAGGGCCGTTCACTGCATCATTCTTTGATGACGGCTCGACCATCCGGCGCCGAAGCGCCATAGCGAAGATTCTGCGGAATCGCGCTGTCCATCGTGCTTGGACGGTCTACGTCATCCATAGCTGCCCCGTCACCCTCAGAGTGCTTGCGGGGCAACTACTGAGGATCACTTGGGAACAACTGGAGGATATGCAATTGAGCGTTAAGCGTAATCGAACCGGCCCCGTCCGCGATACTGGACGAGGGTCAGCCGGTGTGCGTAGCGGACTACTTCCCCTGAGGGAAGAGATCTCGCCTCGCGCCTATGCAGTGGCTAGCGTCAGTCTGGTCATCGTGACCATGGCTGCTTGGATCTTCATCACACAACGTCGCCTCGTGGATCCCATATTTCTGCCCGGCCCGAAGGCCATCTGGGACGCAGCCGTGCACATGATCGCTGACGGCACGCTGTGGACGGATATGGTGGCCAGTGTTTACCGCATCATGGTGGGCTGGGCACTCTCCACCATCGCCGCGGTGCCTTTGGGCCTTCTCATAGGCAACTTCCGCCTCTTTGAGGCTCTGTTTGACATTCCGATCGCTCTTACCCGCTACATGCCCGTAGTGGCCTTGATCCCCCTGACTATCCTATGGATAGGCGTAGGCGATACGCAGAAATTCATGATCATCTTTCTGGGCACCTTCGTCCAAGAGGTGCTGATGATCGCCGACAATGTCAAGAGCGTACCCAAAGACATGATCAACGTGGCATACACTTTCGGATACTCCAAATGGGAAGTCCTCTGGCGCGTGGTTCTGCCCTATTCGCTTCCCGGCATCTTGGATACCTTTCGTCTAACCATAGGCTGGGCGTGGACATACCTGGTGGTTGCTGAGCTGGTGGCCGCCAATACGGGGTTGGGCTATCGCATCATGGCGGCTCAGCGCTATCTGGCAACCGATATGATCTTTTTGGGCATCGCGGTTATCGGCATCCTGGGTATGATCACCGACCTCAGTCTGAAATTCCTCTATCGGCGGCTCTTCCCCTGGATGAAGGAGGGCGAGTAACTATGTCCGGGAACCAAGCGAAACTTGAGGCCAGGAATGTGGTCAAGCATTTCGGTCTCGCCGATTCTACAGTTAGGGCCCTTGATGGCTTTTCCCTGACGGCCATGGACAACGAATTCGTAGCGTTGGTCGGCCCTTCCGGATGTGGGAAGTCGACATTCCTGCGAATGGTGGCGGGCCTGACGGATTTGGAAGAGGGCACTATTCTCGTAGATGGCAGGCCCGTGGCCGGTCCGGGGCCTGATCGGGGAATGGTCTTTCAAAGCTACACGCTTTTTCCGTGGCTCACCGTCCTGGACAACGTGATCTTCCCTCTGCGCAAGAGTGGCATCATACCCCAAGAACGCGAAGAAGTGGCCATGGGGTATTTGGAATCCGTGGGTTTGACGGATTTTGCCAAAGCCTATCCCGGTCAACTGTCCGGTGGCATGCGCCAGCGGGTCGCCATAGCCAGGGCCTTTGCTGCCCGCCCGGCCATCTTGCTCATGGATGAACCTTTCGGTGCTCTTGACGCCCAGACCCGAGGAATGATGCAAGAGCTTCTGTGTGAGGTGTGGGAACAACATCGCGTCACCGTGCTTTTCGTCACGCACGATGTCGAAGAGGCAGTCCTGCTGTCGGATCGCATCTACTGCATGTCGGCGCGTCCGGGAAGGGTGAAAGAAGAGATACAGGTCCCCATGCCCCGCCCCAGAAGAGCCGGCTTGGAGACTACTCCCGAGTTCATCGCCATTCGCAGAAGGGTCATGGACTTGTTGCGTTCGGAAATCGATGCCAATCGCACACCGACCCTGTCATGACACTGTCTACCAAAATAAGGGGAGTTGTTCAGTGCCTATCACCGATGTAGTAGAAATGACTCGGGCCCTCGTGAAGATCCCTACTGAGAATCCGCCCGGAAACGAGGCCGCCGGTATAGCCTTTGTGGAGAGCTGGGCGCAACAAATGGGGCTCTTCTGTGAAAGAATGCCTGTCACAGAAGGACGGGACAACCTCCTCATCAGGCTGGGTGCACCAAAGAACGGACCTTCGGTACTGTGGTTGGCACATATCGATACCGTTCCCGCCGAGGCACAATGCAAAGATGCAGCCTTCAGTGGCGAGGTGCGAGACGGTAAGCTCTACGGTCGGGGAGCCGCAGACATGAAAGGCGGTCTGGCGGCGGGATTGATAGCTATGGCCAACCTGCGAGCGGCCGGAGTGCAACCTCGGAGAGAGCTCATCTTGGCCGTGACCGTCGATGAAGAAGGCGAAAACCTGCTGGGTGCTCGCGCTCTGTGTCGCTCCGGGCTCTTTGAAAAAGACAGCTGGCTGCTGGCCTTGGAGCCGACCTCCCTGAATCTGGCCCTGGCCCACAAGGGCGAGATCTGGTTTGACGTCGCGGCACAAGGACGAGCCGCCCACGCCGGGAGAGCCTATCTGGGTGTTGATGCCATTCACGGGATGGCTGTCGCCATCGATCGCCTGAAGACTGCCGTCGCCGAGCTGCCTGAGGAGCATACGACGCTGGGAAGGGCATTGATTTCCGCGGGCTGGATCCAGGGCGGCACAAGCCCCAGCATGGTAGCCGATCGCTGCCAGGCGCACCTTGATCTCGTGCTCGTCCCACCGCAGACAACCGACTTCGGTATTCATCTCGTCAGAAAGACTCTTCAGGAGGCTGCTGCGCACCTGCCAGGCCTGGCTATAGAATGCGAAATAATGGGTGAGCCGCTGCAGCCTGTCGAGTGTGCAGCCGACTCACCCCTTATCAGTTGGTTTCACAAGGCCTATAAGGAAGCCACTGGCACGGCACCGACGACCATAGGCTTCGAAGCCTACACCGATGCCGCCGTAATCGCTACAGAGCTGGAGATCTCCCACTCAGCGGTTTTCGGCCCGGGTAACCTGGCCCAGGCCCATAGTGTCGAGGAGTACGTAACCCTCGAGCAACTGATCTCTGCAGTACGCATACTGGAATCCTTGGGACGGGAGTTGGCTTAACCCAAGTCGAATTTCGCGTGCAAGGCCCGGACGGCGCGCTCAACGTGTTCCGCCGAGATCAAGCAAGAGACCTTGATCTCGGAGGTACTGATCACTTCGATATTGATGTTCTCTTCGGCCAAGGCTTCGAACATCCGCGCCGCCACCCCGGGATTGCTCACCATTCCGGCTCCGACAATGGATACTTTGCCAAGAGTATCATCAACCAGCACCTCGCCGGCCTCGAGCTCCCGCGACAACTCCGCAGTTATTTTTCGGGCCAAAGGAGCATCTTCGCTGTTGACAGAGAAGACCATATCTGTGACATGCCGATCCTTTCCGGTTTGCACGATCATGTCTACGTTGATCCCCTCTTCGGCAAGACGGGAAAAGATGCTATGGGCAACACCGGGACGGTCCGGCACATTTAACATGGCCACTTTGGCTACATTGAGATCATGAGCCACCCCTACTACCACCATGTCTTTTTCCATACGACGTTCCTCCTGTACCAAGGTGCCAGGCTTATCATGCGAACTATTGCGAACATGAATTCGTACCCCGTGTGTGGCAGCGTACTCCACTGACCGCGGCTGCAACACCACAGCGCCCAGACTGGCCATCTCGAGCATCTCACCGTACGAGATGTCATCCAGTTTTCGGGCGTCTTTCACAACTCGCGGATCAGCTGTGTATACACCGTCGACATCAGTGTGTATTTCGCACACCTCGGCTCCCACCGATGCCGCTACAGCCACAGCAGTGGTGTCCGACCCGCCGCGTCCCAGCGTTGTGATCTCATCGTGGTCATCAACACCCTGAAACCCGGCGACGATGACAATACGTCCGGCACCGAGTTCCTTCATGAGCCGGGTAGGATCGACGTGCTGAATGCGAGCTTTCGTGTGCACACTGTCCGTTCGGATCCCCACTTGTTTGCCCGTCAACGACACCACGGGATAGCCCATGTCATCGACAGCCATGGCCAACAATGCGATGGATATCTGTTCCCCGGTTGACAAGAGCATATCCATCTCGCGCCGCGGAGGTCGCGACGTAATCTGCCGCGCTTTGTCTATCAACTCATCCGTGGTGTCACCCATGGCCGAGACTACAGCGACAACCGCATAGCCTTCCTCATAGGCTTCGACGAGCCGCGAGGCCACTCGCTTGATCCGTTCCGGGTCTTTCACCGAACTACCGCCATACTTCTGCACTATGATTCTCAATCGTCATTCCCCCGAAAAAGCAACATAAACCTGGCTACACGCTGACGAGAGCAGTCTCGACCGTGGCCCCTGTAGCGCTGGGAGCCAGAACCAGATAACGAGCACTGACACCGGCTTCAGAAAAGGCCTGCGTCATGGCTTGCCCGATCATCTCTGCCTTATGGGCCTCCTCAGTCACTAAAGCTACCACAGTCGGCCCTGCGCCCGCAAGCGACGCACCTACGGCCCCGGCTTGCTTCGCTGCATGGCAAACCTCATCAAACCCCGGGATGAGATGCCTACGATACGGTTGATGCAACCTGTCTTGCATGGACTCTTCCAGATGCTCAAACTGACCCGAACATATCGCACCCACGAGCAGGCTTGCCCGACCGACATTGTACACCGCGTCTGACAAGGAGACATACGCGGGCAGGACCTTTCGCGCCTGTGCTGTATCCACACAGAAATCGGGGATCGCCACCACCGTCATCAGGGTTGAAGGGACATCCAGCCGGAGACTCTGTACCTCGCCGTCTTCCCTAGGCACGCATACGACCAGCCCACCCTGTAAAGCCGGTGCCACATTGTCGGGATGACC
>JBMNSS010000107.1:0-9190 GCA_050945315.1 Limnochordia bacterium
CGCCAGCGTTCGTCCTGAGCCAGGATCAAACTCTCCAAGCCGGTATTATCACGGTGACATGCACCGAAATAACCTGAGTTTGCTCTCTGGCTTCTGCGAATTACTCGTAGAAGCTCGCACCTCTTTGGGAGACTCAAGCCTCCAAAGAAGTGGTCAATGTCTGTGCAAGTCAACGCCAACATCTCAATGCCGACATCGCTTGCCCTTGCTTTCTACTCATACGCTGTTTAGTTGTCAAGGACCGGAACGGTCGCCCCGTCCGCCATGCTTGGCGATCGCAACGACTTTCACATTCTAACACCACACCCAACATGGCGTCAATACTCAATTTGACATGCCAGTCATCCATTTCGTGGGGGATCGTCCAAATACGTCCCCCTGTCTTTGATTTGCGGCATCGGGCTCCCTTTATCAAGCTATGTCAGTTGCGCAGCATAGAAGATCCGTTCCGCGCTACTGTCTGCCGCAGCGTGGCTGAAAGCCGCCAACGGACCCGTGACCTTGCCAAAACCTGCTCCTCGCAGGGCGTTCGTCACTTCCTCCGGACGGAAGCTATTCAGCCTATGTATCTCTCTATGCCTGGCCCACAAATGACGCCCGTTCGTCCGCTGATCGTTTCGGACGAACAGATCCAGCTGAAAACGCCACAAACCCGTCTGCAACTCCCACACCTTGTTCCACACTAACATAAAGTCGGATCCTTCGACGACACAGGGATTTAGGCCGTGGTGGGAAGCCAGACTCTCTTCCGTGACTATATCGAATGCAAGAATACCTCGCGGTGCCAAAAACGAAGCAATCCTCTCCAGCGTGGTGCTCAACTCCCCTACCGACCGTAGGTAGTTGAAGCTTCCGCACAGAGCCACTGCGAGATCAAACCGAGACGACCCTAGATCAAGTCGACGCATATCCTGACAGATCAGCATCGGTACCGACCCTGGGTTTGAAAGACGTTGCGCGGCAACCGCCAGCATCTCAGCAGACCTATCCACACCGCTGGTGCTATGTCCTCGTTCCGTCAACACGGCCATGGCTCGTCCCGTACCGCACCCCAGATCCAAGATCCCAAATCTTGGCGGAGAACTCCCCGTTAAACGTTGATGCAGCTCCAGGACGACGTCAATCCCGCGCTCATAGTCATAGCCTGTCTCGATCCGGTCATAAAACGGGGCCAGCGCTGTGTAAGGAGCCGAACATGAGTTCACTGCGTCGGTCACTCTCCAACACGCCGTTGAGGAGCATCTCCCCACAGCCGCTCTAACTGGTAATACTCTCTTTGATCATCCAGAAATACATGGACCACCACGCTACCGTAATCCAACAAGACCCATCTGGCATCTTCCCATCCTTCCCGACGGAGATACCTGATGTCGTCCTCTTCCAGATCATCGATAATCGCTTGGGCCACGGCTCGAACCTGCAGAGCTGTCTCACCGCCGCTGGCAATTACGAAAAAATCCGTGATCACTGTAAGATCCTGCAGCTCCAAGACGAGTACATCCTTGGCCCGGTGCTCATTGGCAACGGCAGCCACTCTTTCGGCAAGACGCTCACCTGCTATTTCCAGGATGTCTACCTCCTTTACCGGCGAGTACTTTCAGCAAAGACAGCTTCACCATCACGACCGATGATCACTGCCACATCAGCCTCGCCCACACGGATCTCATCGCGTATTCCGCCCACCTTGACACCCAAAGCTTCGGCTACTACCTCTGCGGCCACGGATTTTTCGCCAAGGTTCGCTACACGCGTCCGCTCCGCGTAGTCCTCAGAGTTGCCGACAAAGACGACTTCAAAACCTTCCCGATGCAATCTCTCCGCAGCTTGATCGGCCACCTTCTCGACACCTGAAGCATTAAGTATCGCGACGCGCACTGAAAGCATCTCTCCGGACGAGATCATTTCATCCAACACTTGTCGTGCTTGCTTCAAATCGGGGATCCAGTAGCTAACCCCCTGCACCGTATCGCCCACTCCCGGAAGGACATACGTATGGAACGAGTGAGAGTTCACCCGCAGAGCCGCGATGACGAGAGACACCATCTGTTCCATCGGCATATCAGTGTCAACCGCCGTGAACGCGTAGCGCAAGAGTCTGGGCATACGCCACAGCGCTCGCGGCTTAGTGATCTCCCGTACTACGGCTCGCACAAACTGAAGCTGGCGTTCTACGCGACCGTCATACTGACCACTCGCGGGGTCAACCAACGATATGTCGCCCAGTGCATCGTGTCGAAAACGCACATACCCCAAAGCACGTCGCCCGTCCAGACGCTGTGGTCCCGGCTGCAAGTCTATAATCAGTCTTTGGGCTCGATCGACGTAATACATACGCTTGGGAACATCTATCGTCACGCCCCCGAGGGCATCCACGATCTTTTCAAAGGCCGCGAAATCCAAGAGCACGTAGTAATCGACTCGGACACCCAGTGTGTCGGCCACGGTCTGCTTGGCCAGTTCGGGACCGCCTATGGCAAAAGCCGCATTAACCTTGCCGTAGCCCTGCCGTCCCGAGATACGAACACGAGTATCGCGAGGAATGGACATGAGGCCAACCGAACCCGAAAAAGGGTCAAAGCTGACCAACATCAAAGTGTCACTGCGTCCCACGTCTTCTTCCCGTGTATCCGCACCGATCAGCAGCACGTTGACCCGGCGACGTTCAGGCGACAAGTGAACCATGCGGTCGTTGTGCCTGAAACTCTGAAGAACCCTCACATAGGCCAGTCCCGCACCCAGAACCACGATCGTGACAAAGACTGCAAGATAGACCATGATGCGACGATATTGCACTGCAATCTGTTCCCCGCTCACCGACGTAAAGCGATGTTCCTCTTCCAAGCGCTCAGGAGGTACCATCATTCAACAGCCTTCCCTTTTGAGACGCTGCAAAATCAGATCGTTTCGCGTCTCGAGGGTGATCGGGTGCAGTAGCCGAGCGCGCTCCAACACATAGGCTATCGTCTGATCAAGGGCCAGAAGGACGGCCTTATCCAGATCAACCGAGGAAAGCTCCCGGACACGGTCCACGCCGGGAAAATCACGACCGGGCTCTACATAGTCGGCGACAAAGATCACCTTCTCCAACAGCGACATGCCGGGACGACCAGTGGTATGAAAGCGAATGGCATTTAAGACGGATTCACAATGCACGCCACATTCCCGGCGAGCCAATTCGGCACCGAGCGAGGCGTGCAATAAGGCGGGATTGTACCGCTCCATGTCAGAAATCACTATACCAAAGCTCTCAGCCAGTCTCAACTGGGCTTGTCTGGACATATCCCTGGCACAATCATGTAACAAAGCAGCTACTTCCGCTTTTTGATCTCCGACCCCGAAAACACTCGCTATGTCACGCGCCGTCTTGACTACCCGAAGAGTATGCGTATACCTGGGGGGAGACAACCGAGCTTGTACCCAGCGCTGCAACGATTCCGCGTCATGAAGCACTGCGATTCACCCACTCTGACAGGCTTGGGCACCATACAAACCCTCTTGCAGGATATAAGAGACAACGGGAGTGGGAACCAGATAGCGCACGGATCTTCCTGCCCGGAGACGATCGCGTATCTCAGTGGA
The DNA here is from genome assembly GCA_050945315.1 of Limnochordia bacterium. Lineage (GTDB taxonomy): Bacteria > Bacillota > Limnochordia > DTU080 > DTU080 > DTU080. The sequence continues at coordinate 3,580 of JBMNSS010000107.1, forward strand.
CGATACGGCTATCCCCGGGATATTAAGTATGTGAACATGACATCGATAACGCTCAACCAGGACCCGAAGTCGACCATCCAGGCTCGCCACACGCCAACCCGGACGAGCAACGGCCACAAAATGAAACGAACGCAAGATAGTCTCCGGCTCTTTCCATGTGGGAAGCTCCAAGAACATGTCAGCTCCGGTGATAAAATACAGCTCGGCCTCCGGCATCTGTTCCTGCAAAAGTTGCAGCGTATCCACCGTATAACTCACATCGGCACGGTCCAATTCCACCCGGGAAACCGTGAACCAAGGGTTATCCTGCGTGGCCAAGACTGTCATTGCCCACCGCTGCTCGCCGTCCGTGACATCCTGCGAAGACTTGTGCGGAGGATTTCCGCTGGGAACAAAGATGACCTTCGTCAACCCCAGAAGCTCACGCGCCTCTTCAGCGGCCATAAGATGCCCATAGTGAATCGGATCAAACGTACCGCCCAAAACGCCGATACGTTTCCGTCCCGAATCGCTCAACACCCCATACCCCCGGACTATCCTCTGACCTGTCCGTCACCGAGCACGACGTACTTCCCCGTGGTCAGTTCGGGCAGGGCCATCGGACCCCGAGCGTGCAGTTTCTGCGTGCTTATGCCTATTTCAGCGCCAAAACCCCATTCAAAACCGTCGGTAAAGCGAGTCGAAGCGTTGACATAGACAGCCGCCGAATCAACCTCATCGGCAAAGCGGCGTGCCGAGCCGTAATCCTTGGTCACGATCGCATCAGAATGATGCGAACCGTAACGCTCAATATGATCAATCGCCTCATCCAGACTCCCCACCACACGTATCGCCAGTATCAAGTCCAGGTATTCAGTCTGCCAGTCTTCCTCCGTTGCTTCGGCGATACCCTCTACCAGAGCGCGTGTTCCGGGACAACCTCTCAGTTCGACTCCCGCATCACGCAGCTTCACACACAGGGACGGAAGCAACTGCCCGGCCACTGCCGTATGCACAAGTAGAGTCTCCACAGCGTTGCAGACACCGGGTCGCTGCAGTTTTGCATTAAGGATAATATCTGAAGCCTTAGCCAGATCAGCCGTGGCGTCAACATAGATATGGCAGTTGCCGATTCCCGTTTCGATCACTGGGACCGTCGCGTTCTCCACGACAGTTCTGATAAGCCCTGCTCCTCCCCGCGGAATGAGCACATCGACTAAACCCGTCATCCGCATCAGTTGACGGGCAGACTCCCGGGAGACAGAGTGAATGAGCTGAATGGCCCCTTGCGGACAACCAGCGGCCTCCCCGGCCTGTGTCAGAACCTCGACCAGGGCCTTATTGGACTCAATGGCGTCCGAGCTGCCTCGAAGCACCGTGGCGTTACCGGATTTTATGCATAAACCGGTCACATCCACCGTCACATTCGGACGTCCCTCATAGATCACCGCGACAACGCCCAGCGGCACCCGCACCTGAGCGATATCCAATCCGTTCGGCAATCTCCACTTGCGCAAGGCAACCCCCAGAGGATCGGGTAGATCAGCCACCTGAGCGAGCCCCGTAGCCATACCACGCACGCGCTGCTCAGAGAGCGAGAGGCGGTCTACAAAAGCCGCTGTAGCTCCTCTTTCTTTGGCCCGTGCCACGTCGAGACGATTGGCCTCCAGGATCTTGTCCGTGGCGGCCAGCAAAGCATCGGCTTGAGCCAGGAGGATGTTGTTACGATCTTTGGCCGAAAGACGGGCAACCTCTTTGCTCGCCTTCTTAGCCTGTTCCGCCTTTGTACGTACTTCCTGCTGTGATCTATCGTCAAGAGCCATCAATGCTCACCTCTCCTCGCCTGCGCTTCAGGAAGACTCACTTCGCTTCAGCTACTGATCGTCTGCCGCCGGAGATGACGAGATTGTCGCGATGGACTACTTCATCGTAGTATTTGTCGCCCAGAACCCGGGCTATTTCACCGGTTGGCAAACCCTTTATACGCTTTATCTCATCGGAAGCGTAGTTGGTCAGACCCCTCGCCACTTCTTCGCCTTCGGCATCGACGATCCGGACCAAGTCCCCCTCTTCAAAGAAGCCTTTGACATCCACAATACCGATCGGCAAGAGGCTCTTACCGTGATCGGTCAGCGCTTCGGCGGCGCCGGCATCGACGATGAGATCACCCTGGGCGCGTTGATAGAAGGCGATCCAACGCTTCCTGCTCCCCAGGGTTCGACGGGAAGGCAAAAACAGCGTACCCACATCTTCGCCGTTTAAGATACGATTGACGATGTCTTCCTGGGCTCCGTGTGCCACAACCATGGCCACCCCCGATAGAGTAGCGATGCGCGCCGCCTGAATCTTGGTAGCCATACCGCCACTGCCCAACATAGAGCCGGGACCGCCGCCCAACTCTTGGATCTCGGGCGTAATCTCAGCGATGACCGGAATCCGCTCAGCATCAGGTACTCGATGGGGATCCGCCGTGTGCAGACCATCGACATCCGAAAGCAGGATCAACAAGTCCGCTCCGACTAAAGCAGAGACAAGACTGGATAGCGTGTCGTTTTCTCCGAACTTTATCTCATCGACCGCAACAGTATCGTTCTCGTTTACGATGGGAATGACCCCGTAGTTGAGCAACTGTGTCAGAGTGTGACGCGCGTTGAGATGACGCACTCGCTCCGTGACGTCCTCTCTTGTGAGCAAGACCTGAGCCACAACCTGGGAGTGTTTGCGGAACAGTCGCTCATAGCTCTCCATCAACAATCCTTGGCCGACAGCGGCCACAGCCTGTTTCTCGGGGATAGTCTTCGGCCGTTCCGCCAATCCCAATCGGCTCATGCCCACTCCGATTGCTCCGGAAGTGACTATGATGACCTCCCGCCCACTCCTTGCAGCTTGGGCCATCTGATTCACCAGTTCTTCCAGGCGGTTCATGTCCAGCTCGCCATGGGGTTGAGCAATGGTGCTTGTCCCGAGTTTTACGACAATCCGTTTGGCATCACGGAGGCAGTCGCGGTGCGTCGCCATGTGACGTAAACTCCCTCCCAAGAAATCTGCGTAATGCTTTACGTGGACACCCTACGACGGTAATATGATGCGCGGCTCTCGTGAACGTCTGTAAAGAAGAAAGCTGCGCCCTACGAGCTGAACCAGTTCTGCGCCAAGGCCCTGAGCCAGTTGATCCGCTATCGCATCGGGTGAATGCGGGCAGGCTTTCAAGACACGAACCTTGATCAGTTCACGCGCTTCGATCGCTTCTTCTGCTTGTTTGAGGAGAGCATCGCCAAGGCTCCCTTTTCCCACCTGCAAAACCACAGGGGCCCCATTTCCGAGACTTCGAAGATAAGCTCTCTGCTTGCTGGTTAGCACAGTCTGCGCCGCTCCATTCCTGTGTAGTCTTCGTTGTGGCTCCTCAACATCCCTGCCATCACCATGCTCTACTCGACAAACTCAAATTCCAGACCTTCGACGCACACGGTATCGCCGTCTTGTACGCCGGCCTCACGCAGGGCATCGTGAATCCCGATGTCGCCGAACAGCCTCTGCAAATAGCGAATCACCGCGGGATTGGACAAATCAAGTCGAGCCAAGAATCTCCGCAATCCTTCGCCTTCCACGACAAAAATCTCGCCCTCTCGACGCACACTGTACCCGCGCAGCGGAGCGGAATCCTTCGTCTCCATCTTTTCAAAGATCTGCCCTTTTTCTTCCGCGTCACCTTTTTGGTCTTCTTCGCGCAGTTCTTGCAGCATATCAAAGGCCCTGTACATCGGTTGGCGCAGACCTTCACCTGTCGCCGCACTTATGGCAAAGACCTCCCGTCCGTCAGCGCGGACTCGCTCAGTCAAACGGGAAAGATTCTCTGCGGCTTGAGGCAGATCCGTCTTATTGGCCAACACCATTTGGGGTCGAGCGGCCAACTCAGGGTTGAACAGCTCCAGCTCACGGTTTGTGGCCTCGTAATCGGCTACCGGATCGCGCCCGTCTACCCCCGCCGCATCGATGACGTGCATCAGCAGACGAGTCCGTTCGATGTGTCGGAGGAAGTCATGCCCCAACCCGCTCCCCTTATGGGCGCCTTCGATCAGACCGGGGATGTCAGCCATGACGAAGTTTTTTCCCGGCTCCAACGATACCACACCCAGATTGGGCACTAACGTCGTAAAAGGATAGTCGGCTATCTTCGGACGAGCCGCGGAAACCGCGGCGATCACGGTCGACTTGCCCGCATTCGGATAGCCCACAAGGCCGACGTCGGCGAGCAATTTGAGCTCCAGCAAAAGCTCTCTTTCTTCACCCTTCTCGCCCAACTCGGCAAAGCGCGGCGCCTGTCGGGTGGACCTTGCGAAGTGTACATTCCCCCGTCCGCCTCGTCCGCCTCCGGCGACTACAAAGCGTTGATCGGAACTGACGAGATCCGCAAGCAGCTCACCGGTCTTGGCGTCTCTCACCTGTGTTCCCGGTGGTACCGCGATGACCAGATCCTCTCCGGTTTTTCCGTGTTTGCGGGATCCCTGCCCGTGTCGACCCCGCGCGGCGTTGAAATGCTTGCGATGCTGAAGATCAATGAGGGTGGACAGGCCCGGGTCCACAACCAGCATCACGCTACCCCCGTCGCCGCCGTCACCGCCGTCAGGGCCACCGGCGGGTATGTACTTCTCTCTCCGGAAGCTGACCGCGCCATTGCCTCCGTCACCGCCCTTAACAAAAATCCGAGCTTGATCATAGAACTCAGCCCTCATATGCTCCCTCCCTTCTCCGGTAATCGGCTCTATCGGGTAGGAGGCGAATCGCTCCCGCCGTCCTCCCACACCACCGGGCATACGGTCCCGTACCACGGCGGTTCATGTAGTGTTCTGGAAACGTCGGTGCCAATCAAGCAGCGGCACGAGCCCAAGTGCACAGAAGAAGTACTTCTGGAAGGCTTGGTTCATATGTGAGGCTCCTGCATTCCACCGGGGGCCTCGTCCGTTGCCGACGGACTTCCATGTCCGTTCCTCCGTCAGTCCGCGTTTCATCAGGTTGCGAGCCCGACTGTCGGGGCGTTTCCGTTGGCGCCGGATGATACACCGGATTCTCCGGCGAATCCATCCGTCGAGCTCCTCGAAGACGTTCTTCACCTGCGCAAGCTTGAAGTAGTTGCCCCAGCCGCGCAGGAACGGAGTAAGCTCATCCACGGTTCGCTTTAGGCTCCAGCCCCTACCCTGTCGAAAAAGCTCCTTCACTTCCTCCTTGTCTTTCCAGCTCCTTGTCCGGCTCATCCAGAAGTATGTTGGACGGTAAGGGAGAGAGCGGGCCGCCTTGCGGCGTTCCTTCTCGCCGTACCGATACGCCCTGCATCATGCATGCTTGCAGGTACCGGCGTACCAGGCTCAGGACTCTCTTGTCACTGACCCGTCGAGCTATCCGCGCCATCACACCCTTGCCGTCCGGCTGGGAGTTCCCCCCTCGGGCCTGCACGAGACTTCCACTCCCAAGTAAATGCGCCATGCCGGTACGCCCGGCGAAGGTTTCCCAGGCTATAGATCTTGTCTATGAGGCTGTACCATTTCCGCACTTGCTGCCCTCCTGATTTCGCTGAGCTTCGGTTCCCTCAACCCTACCCGGTGGGTGCAGTCTCTTCCACGGGCTCCCCGGCGTC